>DASSQI010000167.1:0-21285 GCA_035702585.1 Anaeromyxobacteraceae bacterium | reverse complement strand
CTGCCGGACGTCCTCTGCGACGGCGATCGCGTCGGGCAGGTGCTCACGAACCTGCTCACGAACGCCGTGAGCGCCACGACGTCGGGGGCCATCCGCGTCTCCGCGGAGGCCGTCGAGGGAGCTGTCCGGTTCGAGGTGGCGGACACCGGGCCGGGCATTCCCGCGGCCGAGCTGGGCGCGATCTTCGACAGGTTCCGGCGCGGCACGTCCGTTCGCTACGAGGGCACCGGCCTCGGCCTCGCGATCGCGCGCGGGCTGGTGGAGGCGAACGGCGGAAGGATCACGGTGGAGAGCGAGGTCGGCGAGGGCACGCGCTTCCGCTTCACGCTGCCGCTCGCGGATCGGACCACGCTGCCGCTCGCCGATCAGACCTCGAGCCCGACGGCGCGCATGAGCGCGAGCGCGTTCGACCGCGCGACGACTCCCGGACGGAGCCGGTAGTCGAACGTGATGCGGCCGTCCACGACCTGATCCTCGAAGTGCGCGTTCGAGGCCTCGGGGATCGCCGCTGCGCTCTCGGTCAGCGCGAGATCGTGCGTCGTCGCGAGGCCGATCGCGCCGCGCGCGAGCAGCCCGCGCAGCACCGCCTCGGCGCCGATGCGCCGGTCGTGCGAGTTCGTGCCGTGCAGCACCTCGTCGACCAGGAACAGGAGCGGCGTCGGGCCGCTCGCCATGTCCGAGAGCTGCTTCAGCCGCTCGATCTCGGCGTAGAAGCGCGACTTGCCGCCCTGGAGCGAGTCCTGGATGCGCAGGGTCGCGCCGACGTGCAGCCGCGAGACCCGCATGCGCTGCGCCCGGACCGGCGCGCCGGCGAGCGCGAGGACCACGTTCGTGCCGGCGCTGCGCAGGAACGTGCTCTTGCCCGACATGTTCGACCCGGAGACGACGAGCAGCCGCTGTCCCGGCCCGAGCCGCAGGTCGTTGCGGACGCAGCGCGCGGCGGCGACGAGCGGATGCCCCATCGCCTCCGCCTCGAGCACCGGCGCGCCGTCGGCGAGCTCGGGGAAGGGATCCTCGGGGTGCTCGAACCTGTAGGTGCCCAGCGCCGAGAGCGCCTCCAGCGCCCCGAGCGCCCCGATCCAGCGCCGCAGCTCGGCGCCGTGAGCCGCGCGCCACGCCTCGACCGACAGCGCCCACTGGATCCGCCAGCCGAGGAGGAACGCGACCGGCGCGAAGAGCTGGTTCCGCGCCCACTCCGCGAACGCGATGCGGCGCGCCAGCGACGCGAGGGCGCGCGAGCCCGGCAGCGACCCCGCCAGCAGCGCGCGCTGGATCTCGACGAGCCGCTCGTCGGAGAACCGCTCCCGCTCCACGAGCGCGAGGAGCTGCGAGAGCACCGCGAGCTCGCGCCCCGGCCGCTCCACGCCCGCGAGCGCGTGCTCGACGCCGGGCTTCACGGTGCGTGACAGGCCCCACATCGCGAACGCGCCCAGCACGAAGGCGGCGGGGTGCAGGAGGCCGGCGAACCAGCCGACGAGCGTCCCCGTCGCGACGAGCGCCGCGACCGCCGCCGCGGCGCGCAGCCCCGGCGCGACGAGGCGAGGGGCGTCCTCCGCCCAGGCCGCGATGCTCTTCGGGTCCACCTCCGCGCGCACGTCCTCGCCGCGGATCGCCATCTCCTCCCTGAAGTCGAGGCGGCGCGCGAGCTCGGCGACTGCGCGCTGGCGCGCGCGCACCTCGTCGAGGGTCGCGGGCCCGAGCAGCCACGCGGCGAGCGTGTCCTCGCCGGGGCGCGTCCGCGCGGTGCACAAGAGCTCGAACAGCGACGCCTCGCCGAAGAGGTCCAGGTCGGCCGCGTACGGGTGGTCCTCGCTGAGGAAGCGGTCGCCGCGCGTGCCGCGACCGGCCCATCGATCGTCGATCCGCGCGATCGCCGCCTCGTGGAACGCGATGGCCCGCCGGGCCAGCTCGCGGCGACGCAGGATGCGGTCGTGGTGCACCGCCAGCGCGGCGTACGCCCCGGCCGGGGCGAGGAGCCAGGCCGCCGACACGCGCCCGAGCGCGAACGCGGCGACCGCGATCGCCGCCGCGGCGGCGAACAGCGCGAGGCGCAGCGACGCGACGCGGGAGTCGCTGCGGTCCAGGCGGGCCGCGGCGGCGCGGTGCTCCGCGAGGCGCGTCGTGATCGCGGCACGTGGGTCGGTCACGGTGCCGACTATAGCGGCGCGACCGTCGCGCCGGGGGCTTCGTCGCCGCTCCGCGCGCACCTCGGCCCCGCTACAATCCCGGCCATGGCCATCGCTCCGCTCCCGGTCGCCACCGCGCGCGACCACGTCCTCAGCCTCGCTCCCTCGATGGGAAACCGGCACGGCCTCGTCGCCGGCGCGACGGGCACCGGCAAGACCGTCACGCTGCGCGTGCTGACGGAAGGCTTCTCGCGCATGGGCGTGCCGGTGTTCCTCGCCGACGTGAAGGGCGATCTCTCCGGGCTCGCGCGCGCCGGCGCCGACCCGCGCTTCGCCGAGCGCGCGAAGACGCTCGGGCTCGAGGACTGGGCGCCTCAGGGTTGCCCCGTCACCTTCTGGGAGGTCGGCGGCGGCCGCGGCCACCCGGTGCGCACGACCGTGTCCGAGATGGGGCCGCTGCTGCTGTCGCGCATCCTCAACCTGAACGACGTGCAGTCGGGGCTCCTCACGCTCGTGTTCCGCGTCGCCGACGACGCGGGGCTGCTCTTGCTCGATCTCAAGGACCTGCGGGCGATGCTCCAGCACGTGTCGGAGAACGCGCGCGAGCTGCAGGCGAAGTACGGCAACGTGTCTGCGGCGAGCGTGGGCGCCATCCAGCGGTCTCTGCTCGGGCTCGAGGAGGAGGGCGGCGACGCGCTGTTCGGCGAGCCCGCGCTCGACGTCGAGGACCTGATGCAGACGGCGAGCGACGGCCGCGGCGTCGTGAACGTCCTCGTCGCGGACAAGCTCGTGCAGACGCCGCGGACCTACGCGACGCTGCTCCTGTGGATGATGTCGGAGCTCTTCGAGCGGCTGCCCGAGGTCGGCGACCCGGAGAAGCCGCGCCTCGTCTTCTTCTTCGACGAGGCGCACCTCCTGTTCACGGACGCGCCCAAGGTGCTGCAGGAGAAGATCGAGCAGGTCGTGCGCCTCATCCGGTCGAAGGGCGTCGGCGTGTACTTCGTCACGCAGAACCCGCTCGACCTGCCGGACACGGTGCTCGGCCAGCTCGGCAACCGCGTGCAGCACGCGCTGCGCGCCTTCACGCCGCGCGACCAGAAGGCGGTGCGCGCCGCGGCCGAGACGTTCCGCGCGAACCCCGACGTGGACGTCGAGACCGCGATCACCCAGCTCGCCGTCGGCGAGGCGCTCGTGTCGCTGCTCGACGCGACGGGGACGCCGGAGCCGGTCTCGCGCGCGAAGGTGCACCCTCCGCGCACGCAGCTGCCGCCGCTCGCCGCCGAGGATCAGCAGCGGACGGTGCGCGCCTCGCTCCTGTACGGCCACTACGAGAAGGCGATCGATCGCGAGTCGGCGTACGAGCAGCTGCGCGACCGCGCCGCGCAGGCGCAGCCCCCGCTGCTGCCCGCCGGCGGCGACAGATCGGGCGGCGGCTGGGGCTCGGGCGAGACCGAGGCGCGCGGCGGCGGCGGCGGGCGCCGGCGGGCGGCGCCGCAGGAGTCGAGCGGCATGGCGGACGCGTTCTCCGGGCTCGCGCGCAACGCGGCGCGCGCGGCGGGGACGCAGCTCGGGCGCGAGATCATGCGCGGCGTGCTCGGGTCGATCTTCGGTGGGGCGCGGAGACGGCGGTGACCTCCGCGCCGCGGGCACGAACGTCTCCCGCCAGCGGTCCGCGAAGCCCCGACGATCCGGCGACGCGGTCCGGCGAGAAGCCGCTGCGCATCGGCGTGTCCTCGTGCCTGCTCGGAGAGGAGGTGCGGTACGACGGCCAGCACAAGCGCGACGCGTTCCTCGCGGACCAGCTCGCGAGGTTCGTCGCGTTCGTGCCGGTGTGCCCCGAGGTGGAGCTCGGGCTGGGCGTGCCGCGCGAGACCATCCGGCTCGAGCGCCGCGGCCCCGACGTGCGCCTCGTCGCGCCCCGGAGCGGCCGCGATCTCACCGAGGCGATGCGCGCCTGGGCCGTGCGCCGCGTCAGGGCCATCGCCCGCGAGGACCTCGACGGCTACGTGCTCAAGAAGGACTCGCCGTCGTGCGGGATGGAGCGCGTGAAGGTCTGGAACGACGCGGGCCACGCGCCGAAGGAGGGCCGGGGGGCCTTCGCCGCGGTGCTCGTCGACGCGCTGCCGCTCTTGCCGGTGGAGGAGGAAGGGCGCCTGCGCGACGACGGGATCCGGGAGAACTTCGTCGAGCGGGTGTTCGCCTACCGGCGCCTGAAGGACGTGTTCGGCGCGCGCTGGACGGTGGGGCGGCTCGTCGCGTTCCACTCGCGCGAGAAGCTGCTCCTGCTCGCGCACGATCCGGAGTCGTACCGCGCGCTCGGGCGGACGGTCGCGGCGGCGAAGCAGCGCCCGCGCGGGGACATCGCGGACGAGTACGGGTCGCGCTTCATGCGCGCGCTGGCGAGGCCGGCCTCGCGAGGGCGCGAGACGAACGTCCTCCAGCACGTGGCCGGCTACTTCAAGGACCTCGCGTCAGCGGACGAGCGCGCCGAGCTCGTCGAGGCGATCGCCGACTATCGCGCCGGCCTCGTGCCGCTGGTCGTGCCGCTCACGCTGCTGAAGCACCACGTGCGGCGCCACGCGGACGCGCCCGGCGTCTCGTGGCTCGCGACGCAGACCTGGCTCTCACCGCATCCGAAGGAGCTCATGCTGCGAAACCACGTCTGATGCCGCGCGTGGCGCATCGGCGCTCACACAGGAGGCACTCCCATGACCATGGCAGGCTCCGGCTCGAAGTCGCCTCCCCGCGTCCTCGTCCGCGCGAGCGAGCGCGGCGAGCCGCACTCGGCAGGCCACCCGTACAACCCGAACGCCGAGATCCACGGGTGGATGATCTCGCGCGCGGCAGGGCTCGGGCGCATCGCCGTGAACCTGGCGTGGATCGCGCCGGGGAAGGAGGCGGCGATCTTCCACGTGCACCACCGGGAGGAGGAGTGGGTCTTCTTCCTGGACGGACGCGGCGTGGTGGACGTGGACGGCGTCGAGCACGAGGTCGGTCCGGGCGACTTCGTGGCGTTTCCGCCCGGAGTCGCGCACCAGGTGAAGAACACGTCCGCGGACGCGCGCCTGATGCTGCTCGAGGGCGGCGAGATCATCCCGGACGTCGAGGTCGCGGACTTCCCGCGGCTCGGGCGCCGGATGGTCCGCTTCGGGAACCGGTTCGCGGTGTACCCGATCGACGCGGAGATCGAGTTCATCCCCGGCGTGAAGGAGATGCCGCGCGAGATGTTCGGGCTCCCGCCGGAGGGACCGCGGCCGCGCCTCGTCGTCCGCGCCGAGGAGCGCGCCGAGGCGCTGACGTACCATCACCCCCAGAACCCGCGCTCCGAGGTCCGCATCACGTGGATGTCGCGGCCGGCGCTGAAGCGGGTCTCCGCCGGGATCGTGACCGTGCCGCCGGGACGCGAGTCGTTCATCAAGCACGTCCACCTCCACGACGAGGAGTGGATGTACGTGCTCTCTGGAAGGGGCGTCGCGACGATCGGCGACCGGGAGGAGTCGATCGGGCCCGGCGACTTCCTCGGCTTCCCCGCCGGGGGACCTGCCCACAACGTCCGCGCGTCCGACGAGGGCGAGCTCGTGTACGTCCAGGGCGGGGACGCCTGGTCGCGGAGCACCATCGAGATCGTGGACTTTCCCGACGCGCGGCTGCGGAAGACGTTCGTCGGGACGAAGCTGTCGACGACGTTCCCTCTCGACTCCGCGCTCGAGCACGCGCGCTGACGAGCGCGCGGTCGTCGCGCTCGCGCCGCGCTCGCGGCGTTGCGGTGAACGTGCGCTTCGCAGCGCCGGCCGGGCAGGCTCCCCGCGGCCGGCGCAGCGCGTCCGCGTCAGCTCTGGCAGCAGGTGCAGGGCGCGGTCGTGCGCTCCGCGACGCGCACCGGCGCGGGCGCGCTCGGCGCGACGTCGGGCGGCATGAGGCCGGCGTCGTCGAAGGCATTCGTCACTGCGACGCGCACCGGCGCCGCGGCCGCGGCGGGCGTCGCCTCGGGGAGCGCGAGACCGGAGTCGTCGAACGAGCTGCTCGCCCGATCGACCTGGGCGACCGCGATCGTGGTGCGCGCGCTCGCGCCGTAGGACGCGTCGTCGTACGCGGAGCCAGGAGCGGCCGCGGACGCGAACGCGGGAAGCGCGAGCAGTGCGGCGAGTGCGGGGACGAGAAGGGTGCGCATCGGTATTCCTCGACGGCCGGGTGGTGATCGCCTGCGTCGCCGGCCGGGCGCGACGCGGACGCACCGCCCCGGCTGCACGCAGCGGGCCACCCGGGGTCGCGCGCCGGATCGCCCGGATTCGCAGCGATCCGACCGTGAGCAGCCTGACGCGCGCTCGGTGGACGCTGCCCGCGCCGATCACAGCGTGATCGAACCGGTCACGCTCGCCGCGCGAAGACGTCCCGCAAGGCTCAGACCGAGGTGACGGTCTTCCAGAACGTGATCTCGGGAGCTCCGGCGATGAACTGGGCGGAGCGCTCGACGAACGACTCGAGGTGCGGCGTGTGCATGTGCGGCCCGAGGTAGGCGTCCTTGCTCGTCCAGCGCTCGTGCAGAAGGATCCGGGTCGGATCGCCGGCGTCCTGGAGCATCGTGATGCCGGAGCAGTCCGGCTCGCTCGCGACGACGGTCGAGATGAGCGCGCCCAGCTCGCGCACCGCGACGTCTTCGAGTCCGGGCTGCGCGCGCCAGGTGATGAGGACCACGACCGAGTCGTTGCTCATGAACCCTCCGGGGTGAGTGAGTCGCGACGGTCTACCCGTCGAGACCCGGCAGCGTCCACTCCAGTCGACGGAGAGCTACCCCCACCGCTCGAGATACCCGCGGACCTTCCACTTCCGCGCGCTGTTCTCGCTCGACATGTAGCGGACGGTCCCGAACACGGGGCGCTCCGGGCCCCACGGGCGGTCGTAGCGCCCGAAGCACCAGAAGACGCCGGTGAGGGTGCTGGGATCGCGGCCGTCGAGGGCGTACCGATCGTTGAGGTGCAGCAGCGTCGCGAGCGCCTCGCGCGGCGTCCTCGACCAGCCGATCACCCTCTTGCCCCATAGCATCCTGAGCGCGTTGTGGATTCGACCCTCTGCGCGGAGCTGACGCTGCGCGGCGTTCCAGAGAGGGTCGCCGGTCCGCGCCTGCTCCAGCGCGTCGAGCGGGTACACCACGTCTCGTGGATCCTTCGCGTGGGCCTCGAGCGTCGCCCGGGCCCACGCGGGGAGGGACTCGTACTCCGCGGCGTCGTCGCGCTTCGAGCACATGTTGAAGCCGAGCTCGCGCCAGACGACGAGCTGATCGAGGAACGCCTCGGCGCCGGCGCTCATGCCCCAAAAGCCCTCGCGCGCGCCTGCGCGTACGTCACGGAGTCGATCCGGAGCCCACCGCTCGCGCTTCGCCACCGCGGCGAAGACCTCGTGCGCCGACACGTGGCCGAAGTGCAGGTACGGGGACAGCCCGCTCGTCGCGTCGAGATCCGGGTGGCTGCGGTCCTCGGCGTAGCGCTCGAGCCGCTCGCCCACGAACGTCGACAGCGCGTCGCGCGCGGCCTCGCTGCCTCCGCGCAGCGGCGCAGGCGGCACGGCGTGGTCGACGGGAAGCACGCGCAGCGCCTCCTCCGTACCGGCGAAGAGCGGAGGAGGCGCGCGCGGCCATCGCGCCGCGACCTCCGCCGGCAACTTCGCCGGCGGCAGCCGCATGCCGGCGAAGGGTCGCGCGCGGGGCGGGGCGAGCAGGTGCGCGAGGAGCTCCCGCTGCAGGTGCGCGCGGAACGCGAACGCGGTGGGGAATACGCGCGTCGCAGCGCGCATCGGCAGGATCCCATTCCCGTCCACCGCCTCCATCCGCACGTCGACGGCTGATGCGGCGGCGGCGACCATGCGCGGCAGGAAGAACGCCGGGTACTCGTCGGTGACGACGACGCAGGCGCGCGTCGCCAGCGCCGCCAGCAGGCCGCGCCCGGCGCCCGGGGCGGGCTCGACGTAGCCGTGGTACGCGACGCCAGCCCGCTCGAACGCGCGAGCGTTCGCGGCCATGCCGTCGAGGACGAACCGGTGCAGCCGATCGCTCGCGAAGGGGTAGGCGACGCGGAGCGGCTCCAGGACGAGCAGCGGTCTCCGCAGCGCCTTCGCGTGCTCGACCGCGCGGTCGAGCGCGAACGAGGACGCGGCGCGGCGCGCCGCGATCATCCAGTAGAGGACGAGCTCGCGATCCGGGCGCACGTCGCGGGCGTTCACGGCGCGGACGCGGATCTCAGGAACCGGCACCGGCGCGGCCCTCAGCGCTCACCGGCGGCGATGCTTCGCGCGCGGTCGGCGACCCTGCTCGCCAGCCGCGAGAAGATCACCGCGTGGATCGGGTAGAGCAGGTACCAGTACACGTGGCCCGCGAGGCCGCGCGGCGCGAAGTAGGCGGTCTGCACCAGCGTGGACCTCGTCCCGTCCGCCGAGCTGACGCGGAACTCGAGCCAGGCACGGCCCGGAACCCTCATCTCGGCCCGGAGGCGCAACAGGGCGTCGGGCCGCACCTCCTCCACGCGCCAGAAGTCGAGCGCATCCCCGACCCGGAGCGCGTCGGGGTCGCGCCGGCCGCGGCGCAGGCCGACGCCGCCGACCGCGCGATCGAGCAGCCCGCGCAGCCACCAGAGCCACGTGCCGTAGAGCCAGCCGCGCCGTCCCCCGAGGCCGGTGAAGGACCGGAACACCGCGGCGGCGGGCGCGGGCACCTCGAGCTGCCGCCGCTCGAGGATCATGCCCTCCTGCGTCGTGAGCTGGACCGGCGGCACGTCGCCGGCGCTCGACGCGAGCGCGTCGCTCCAGGTGGACTGAAGCTCGCCGCGATCGACGTTGGCGAGCGCCTTCCGCAGGGCCTCCGCGTACGGCAGCGGCTGCACGTCGGGGAAGAGTCGCCGGGCGAGCTCGTCGCGGACGATCACCTCGGCGCCGAGCCCCTCTATGAGAGGGCGCGCGATCTGCGCCGGGATGGGCGTGACGCCGTGGACCCAGTACGACGACAGGCGCGGCGTCAGCACCGGGACGGAGACGAGTCGGCGGCGCAGCCCGCGGGCGCGCGCGTAGCCGAGGATCATGTCCCGGTACGTGAGCACGTCCGCGCCGCCGATCTCCACGATCCGGTCCGCGCTCGCGGGGACGTCGAGCGCGCGCGCGAGGTACTCGATGACGTCCTCGATCGCGATCGGCTGGATGCGCGTCACGACCCAGCGTGGACAGATCATGACGGGCAGCCGCTCCGTCAGGTATCGGACGAGCTCGAACGAGAGGCTCCCGGCGCCGACGATGACCGCGGCGCGGAACTCGGTAACGGGCGGGCCCGCCTCGCGGAGCCGCTGCCCGGTCGACTGGCGCGAGGCGAGGTGCCTGGAGAGGCGCGCGTCGGAGTCGTCCCCGAGCCCGCCGAGGTAGATGACGCGGGAGACACCGGCCGCCTTCGCCGCGGCGCCGAAGTTGCCGGCTGCGACGACGTCGCGCTCCTCGAACGACGACCCCGCCATGCTGTGGACGAGGTAGTAGGCGGCGTCGACTCCGGTCAGCGCCTGCGGCAGCGTCGCCGGGTCGAGGACGTCCCCACGGACCGCCTCGACGCGGTCCGCCCAGCTTCGCCCCGAGAGCCGCTCGGGATCGCGCGCGAGCACGCGGACGCGGTGGCCGGCGCCGACGAGCCGCGGGACCAGCTGGCCGCCTACGTATCCAGTCGCCCCCGTGACCAGGATGTGCACGCCGCGCGGAGATAATCGCGCGAGCCGCGCGCCACCTCACTTCCTGGCGCTCGCCAGCGCCGCGTCGATGCGCTCCGCGGCGGCGGGGTCGAGCCTGCGCGCGAGCTCGAGCTCCAGCTCGAGGTCGCGGTCGGTCGTCTCCCGCTGCTCGGGGGCCTCCTCGACGATGCGGAACACGGCGACCCTGACCTCGTCACCGTCGGTGTACGCCTCGAGGTGACGCCGGTGTCGCGGCGTGCCCTTGCCCCAGCCGGTGTCGAGCGCCAGGCCGCGCACCTTCGCAGCAGGATCGGCCGGCGTCCCCAGCCGCCGGGCCAGCAGCGCGTCATCCGTGAGCGGCCGCGTCGCGCGGGCGGGCGAGAAGATCTTCGACGCGAACCCCATGTCACCCTGGCCGACTGCCGCCGCGTCCTCGTCCGCCAGCGGGAACCCACGATCCGCCAGCGTGCGGCGCGCCTCCTGCCAGACCTCCTCGATGGGCTTCCGGTAGCGGAGCGCGTCGAGCTCGGACTGGAGGCGCTCGGTGCGCGCCCTCCTCGCGTGCAGCGAGGCGCAGCCCGCCGACGCGACGAGGAGCACGGCCACGAGCAGGAATAAGCCCGGCGCGGAGGCGCGAATCACGCGCGCACAGTACCCGGCGCGGTACTGCGAGCGCCAAGCCGAGTTGGGTCGCGATCGCAAGGGCGTTGCGTCGGAGCGAGTGCGTCTTCACGTTGGGGTCGTGCCGAGGGGCTCCCCTGCCGCCCGTGAATCGGGCCCAGCCGCGAGCGAGGAGCGCGCCCGCGCGTTCGCGGAGGTCCGGCGCGCGACCGAGGCGCTCGCGGCGCCGCTCTCCGCCGAGGACCAGCAGGTCCAGTCGATGCCCGACGCGAGCCCGGTGAAGTGGCACCTCGCGCACACGACGTGGTTCTTCGAGAACTTCGTGCTCCTGCCGAACGAGCCGGGCTTCGCGCCGTTCGACCCGAGCTTCGGCTACCTCTTCAACAGCTACTACGAGGCGGTCGGGCCGCGTCACCCGAGACCGCTGCGCGGCTTGCTCACGCGCCCCTCGCTCGGCGAGGTCATGGAGTGGCGCGCCGACGTGGACCGGCGGGTGAACGCCTTGATCGACGGCGGCGGCCTCCCGGACGTTGCCGCGGGCGTCCTCGAGCTCGGCCTCAACCACGAGCAGCAGCACCAGGAGCTCGTCCTGACGGACGCGAAGCACCTCCTCTCCCAGAACCCGCTGCGACCCGCGTACCGCCCGGGCGCCGCGCAGGCGTCGGGGCGCGGCGCACCGCCGCTGCGCTGGCTCGACGGGCCGGGAGGGCTCGTGGAGGTAGGCCATGACGGGGCGGGGTTCGCCTTCGACAACGAGGGCCCGCGCCACCGCGTCTGGCTGGAGCCGTTCCAGCTCGCCTCCCGCCTCGTCACCTGCGGGGAGTACCTCGCCTTCATGCAGGACGGCGGCTACCGGCGCAGCGACCTGTGGCTGTACGCCGGGTGGGCCGCGATCCGGGAGCACGGCTGGGACGCGCCCCTCTACTGGGAGCGCCGCGACGGCGCCTGGTCGCTGTTCACGCTGGGTGGATCGCGCTCGCTCGACCCGGCGGAGCCGGTCTGCCACGTGAGCTACTTCGAGGCCGACGCGTACGCGCGCTGGGCCGGCGCGCGCCTGCCCACCGAGGACGAGTGGGAGGTGGTCGCGGCGCCGGCGGCAGCGGACGGCACCACCGCCGACGACGAGCGGTTCCACCCGGCGGTCGCCGGTCCCGCCGAGCTCGCACAGTGCGCCGGCGACGCGTGGCAGTGGACGCGCAGCGCCTACGCGCCCTATCCGGGCTACGCGCCGGCCGCGGGCGCGCTCGGCGAGTACAACGGCAAGTTCATGTGCGGGCAGATGGTGCTCCGCGGCGCCTCGTGCGCCACGCCGCGCGGGCACGCGCGCCCGACGTACCGGAACTTCTTCCACCCGCCCGATCGGTGGCAGTTCAGCGGGATTCGCCTCGCGAGGGACGCAGCGTGACAGACCACGGCAACGCCGCGCTCGCCGCGGAGCACCCCGAACCGCGGCGCGAGGGGCCCGAGCGCGCCGAGACCGCGAACGAGCGTCAGGCGTTCCTCCGCGACGTCCTCGAAGGGCTCTCGCGGCCGCAGAAGGAGCTCCCCTGCAAGTGGCTCTACGACGCGCGCGGCTCGGCGCTGTTCGAGCGCATCTGCGACCTGCCGGAGTACTACCCGACGCGCACAGAGCTCTCGATCCTCGAGCGCCACATCGGCGCGATGGCGCCGCAGCTCGGCAGCGGCTGCGCGGTCATCGAGTACGGCTCCGGCTCGGGCTTGAAGACGCAGCTCCTCCTCGAGCACGTCCGCCACGCCGCTTGCTACGTGCCGGTGGACATCTCCGCCTCGGCGCTGGCGGACGCGACGGCGCGGCTGCAGCGCCGGTTCCCCGCTCTCACCATCGCGCCGGTGCGCGGGGACTTCATGCACCCGATCACCTTGCCGCCGGAGGCGCGCCGGGCGCAGCGCCGGGCGGTCTTCTTCCCGGGATCCACCATCGGCAACCTGCACAGGGACGAGACGGTCGTCTTCCTGTCGCGGGCGCGGCGCGACTGCGGCCGCGGCGGCGGCCTGCTCCTCGGCATCGACCTGCTGAAGGACCGCGCGACGCTGCTCCGCGCGTACGACGATCCGCGCGGCGTCACGGCGGCGTTCGACCAGAACCTCCTCGTCCGCGCGAACGCCGAGCTGGGCGCCGACTTCGACGTCGACTCGTTCCGGCACGAGGCGCGGTTCGACGAGCGGCTCGGGCGCGTCGAGATGCACCTCGTCGCCCGCCGGGATCACGACGTCCACGTGGGCGGCGTCACGTTCCGGTTCGAGGCGGGCGAGAGCATCCACACGGAGTCCTCGTACAAGTACGCGCTCACGGAGCTGCGCGCGCTGGCCGCCCTGGCGGGGTGGCGCTGCGAGCAGGTCTGGACCGACGAGCAGGCGTGGTTCGCGGTGTGCTGGCTCGTCACGGCCTGACCCCGGACAATCCCGCGCGGCAGGGCGGATTGCGCGGTGCGGTGCGGCGCGCGCCGTTAACTGGGCAGCCATGATCGGACCCAAGATGCTGGATGCGCTCAACGCGCACGTGCAGGAGGAGCTGTACTCCGCGAACCTGTACCTCGCGATGTCGGCCTACTGCGAGGCGAACGCGTTCAAGGGGTTCGGGCGCTGGCTCCGCGTGCAGCACGAGGAGGAGCTCGACCACGCCCGCAAGATGCTCGACTACGTCGTCGCGCGCGG
This sequence comes from Anaeromyxobacteraceae bacterium, assembly GCA_035702585.1. Lineage (GTDB taxonomy): Bacteria > Myxococcota > Myxococcia > Myxococcales > Anaeromyxobacteraceae > DASSQI01. The sequence goes on along the minus strand of DASSQI010000167.1, from coordinate 8,168 downwards.
CGGCAAGGCGAACATCGGCGCCGTGAGCGCGCCTCCGCGCGAGTACGGGACGATCCTGCAGGTCTTCGAGGCGGTGGCGCAGCACGAGCGCAAGGTGAGCGAGGGCGTCGATCGCCTGCACGCGACCGCGCTCGCCGAGAAGGACACGGCGACGCAGGTGTTCCTGCAGTGGTTCGTCTCGGAGCAGGTCGAGGAGGAGGCCGCCGTGACGGAGATCGTGGACAAGCTGCGGATGATCGACGGCCGTCCGAGCACCGCGCTGTACCTCGACAAGGAGTACGGCAAGCGAGGCAAGGCGTGACCCACGCGACGTCCGACCGGAACTTCCGGCTGCCGAGGTCGGTGCGCCCCGTGCGCTACGACGCGCGGATCGCGCTCGATCTCGACGCGCGCACCTTCACCGGCAGCGAGCACATCGACCTCGAGCTCGACGTGCCGACGCGAGAGATCGTGCTGCACGCCGCGCAGGAGCTCGACGTCGAGAGCGCCGCCTGCGTCTCGGCGGGCCGCACGCTGTCCGCCGCGGTGACACGGGCGAAGGAGAGCGACACGGCGGTGCTCGCGTTCGACGGCGACCTCGGCGCCGGGCCGGCGCGCCTCGCGGTCACGTGGCGGGGCCGCTTCTGCGAGGGCCTGCGCGGGCTCTACTACGCGGGCGGCATGGCCGTGACGCAGTTCGAGGCGGCCGACGCGCGGCGCGCGTTCCCCTGCTTCGACGAGCCCGGGTTCAAGGCGCGCTGGAAGCTCGAGGTCGAGGGGCCCGCCGGGCACGTCATCCTCTCGAACGGCGCGCCGGAGTCGGAGCGCGAGGAGGGCGGGCGGAAGACGGTCTCGTTCGCGGAGACGCCGAGGCTCCCCACCTACCTCGTCGCGCTCGCGTGCGGGAAGGTCGGCGCGACCTCGGAGCTCGGCGTCCGGGGGGTACCGGTGCGGACCTGGTGCGCACCCGAGAAGGCGCACCTCGCGATCTTCGGCCAGGAGGTCGCGGTCGAGGTGCTGCCGCGGCTCGCCGACTACTTCGACCTGCCGTACGCGTTCGGGAAGCTCGACCAGCTCGGCGTCCCCGACTTCGAGGCGGGCGCGATGGAGAACGCCGGCCTCGTCACGTACCGCGAGATCGCGCTGCTCCTCGACCCTGCCACCGCGTCGCTGCCGCTGAAGAAGCGGGTCGCCGAGGTGATCACGCACGAGCTCGCGCACCAGTGGTTCGGCAACTGGGTCACCATGCAGTGGTGGGACGACCTCTGGCTGAACGAGGCGTTCGCGACCTGGATGGCGTTCAAGATCGTGGACGCCTGGAAGCCCGAGTGGCGGGTCTGGCTCGAGTTCGACACCGGCAAGGCCGGCGCGCTGCACCTGGACGCGCTCGCCTCCACGCACCCGATCCGCGCCGAGGTCCACAACGCCGACGAGGCCACCGAGAGCTTCGACCTCATCACGTACGAGAAGGGCGGCGGCGTCCTCAGGATGATCGAGAGCTGGCTCGGCGAGGAGAAGTTCCGCGCCGGCATCCGGCTCTACATGCGCCGGCACGCGCAGGCGAACGCGGTCGCGGACGACCTCTGGGGCGCGCTCGGCGAGTCCTCCGGCGCGCCGGTGACCGAGCTCGCGAACGCGTGGATCAGGCAGCCCGGATTCCCGCTCGTCCGGTGCGAGCGGAGCGGCGCGAGCGTCGTGCTGTCGCAGCGCCGCTTCATGTCGGACCCGAACGCGACGCCCGGGACGACGCAGTGGCCGGTGCCGCTCGTGCTCCGCTGGCGCGACGCGGGGGGCGTCCACGAGCATCGCCACCTGCTACGCGAGGCGGCGGAGACCCTGACGCTGCCGGCGACGGGCGAGGTGTCGTGGCTGTGCGCGAACGCGGGCGCGACCGGGTTCTACCGCGTCGCGTACGACGCGGCGGGCCTCGAGGCGCTGGCGGCGAACCTCCGCGAGCTCGCCGCGCCGGAGCGCATCTCGCTGCTCGCCGACGGCTGGGCCCTCGTGCGCGCCGGCGTCGCGACTCCGTCCGAGTTCATGGACCTCGTCGCGCGTTTCGGCGGCGAGGAGGACTACCCCGTGCTGGAGGAGCTGGTCGGTCGGCTCCACGGCATCGAGCACCGGCTGCTCGATCCCGGCGCGCGGCAGAAGTTCCAGCGGTTCGTCGCGCGGCTGCTCTCGCCCGGGCTCGCGGCCGTCGGCTGGGACTCGAAGCCGGGCGAGAAGGACGACACGAGGTTGCGGCGGGCCGCCCTGGTGCGCGCCGTGGGCGTCACCGCGCGCGAGGCGAAGGTGGTCTCGGAGGCCGCGTCGCGGCTCGACCGCTACCTCGCCGGCGACACCGGCGCGCTCGACGCGAACCTGCAGGACGCGGCGGTCGCGATGGTGGCGCGGGGAGGGGACGCCGCCCGCTTCGACGCGTTCAGGGCGCGCTACGAGCAGGAGCAGGACCCGGCGTTCAAGCGGCGCTACCTGCTCGCGGCGGCGCAGTTCGAGGCGCCGGACCTCGCGGCGCGGGCGCAGGAGATGGTGTTCGGCGGCGCGGTGCCGCTGCAGGACCACGCCTCGTTCGCGGCGTCGCTGCTCGCGAACCGGACGGCGCGCGACGGCTACTGGGACGCGCTGCGGGCGCGCTGGCGCGAGGAGGAGGAGAAGCTCGGAGGCGCCCCGATGCTGCTGCGCCGGGTGGTCGAGGCGATCGGCCAGCTCCCCGAGCGCCGTCACGTGCTCGAGGCAGAGGCCCACTTCACGCAGCACGAGCTCCCCCAGGCGAAGATGGCCATCGCCCAGACGCTCGAGCGCATGCGCCAGGACTCCGCGCTCTGGGAGAAGGCCGGGCCGGACATCGCAGACTGGCTCGACCGGAAGGCGCTCGCGTAGATTGGCGGCGTGAGCGAGCTCTCCACGCGACCCACGCCGCCGTGGGTCTTCGCGCCGATGATGCTGCCGTTCGGCGCCGCCGTCGGTTACCTCCAGATCGCGGCGCCGTTCTGGTTGCGCGCCTCGGGCGTCTCTCTCGCCGAGATCGGCGCGGTCTCGGCGACCGCGTTCCTGCCCCACGCCTGGAAGATCCTGTGGGTGCCGCTCCTCGACGTCGGCCCCTACCGGAAGCGCTGGTACGCGGTCGGCGTCATCGGCACGGCCGTGCTGCTCGCCAGCATCGCGCTCCTGCGCGATCCGGCGAAGCACCTCGGCGTCTTCACGCTGCTCATGGCCGCCTCGCAGGTGACCGCGGCGACGTCGTCCGCCGCCGTGAACGCGCTCATGGCCATCTCGACGCGCGCGAGCGACAAGGGCCGCTCCGGCGGCTACCAGATGGCCGGCAACGTCGGCGGCACCGGCATCATGGGCGCGCTGGCGCTGTTCCTCTCGTCGCGCGTCTCGCCGGCGCTCGCGAGCATCGTGCTCGCGGGCCTCGTGCTCGCCGCGGGGAGCGCGGTGCTGCTCATCGAGGAGCCGCGTCTCGTCGAGGACCTCGCGGTCAAGGCCCGAGGCGTCGCCGCGGCGCTGCGCGGCCGGTTCGTCTCGGTCGTCCGCGACCTGTGGGCGACGGCGAAGAGCCGCGACGGGTTCACCGGCATCCTCATCTGTCTCCTGCCGGTGGGGTGCGGCGCGCTCACGAACCTCTTCTCCGGGATGGCCGAGGACTACTCCGCGCCGCAGCGCCTCGTCGAGATCGTGAACGGTCTCGGCGGCGGCATCTCCTCCGCGATCGGCGCGCTCGTCGGCGGCTGGCTCGCCGACCGCATGAACCGGCGCATCGCCTACGGCCTGAGCGGCGGGTTCACGGCGCTCACCGCGATCGCGATGATGTTCGCGCCGCTCACGCCGGCGACGTACGCGGTCGGGACGATCGCCTACAGCTTCGCGAACGGCATCGCGTTCGCCACCTGGGCCGGCATGGTGCTCGAGCTCGTCGGCCACAGCGCCGGCGTCGCGACGAAGTACGCGCTCTTCACCGCCACGTCGAACCAGGCGATCAGCTACGTCACCTGGCTCGACGGAAAGGCCTCCGAGTGGCACGCGGTCGGCGCGCGCGGCGCGCTGGCGTTCGACGCGGCGATCACCTTCGTGGGCCTGGCGCTGCTCCTCATGATCGTCGCGTACACCCGGCGGCGGTCGCCCGCGCGGGGGTCGCCTGCCCCAGCGCAGGGCGGGTGAGCGGCTTTCGGGGCGCAGCCATCCGGGGGGTGCAGTCGTTAACCTTTGCTTCGCGCCCGCGGGCGCGCGGACGAACGTGCCCGATCGCTCTCACGGAACACTCCCCGCAACCGAGCCGACGGCCGTCTCCGCGCCGCCGGTCTTCTACCGGTCCGCGCGAGAGTTCCTGCGGCAGCTCCCGGGAACGCAGCAGCGTTTCTGGATCCTCGTCGTCGCCACCGGCGCGATCTCGGGCACCGGCGCCGCGGCGCTCCTCGAGCTGCTCGAGCTCGTCCGCGAGTTCTCGTGGGGCTCCGCGACGGGCACGTATCTCTCGAACGTGGAGGGGGCGTCGCCGCTCCGGCGCATCCTCGTGCCCGCCCTCGCGGGTGCCCTCATCACGCTCGTCGGTTTGTTCTACAAACGACCCATCGCGGGCCACGGCACCGCGGGCATCATCGAGGCGATCTGGGCGCACAAGGGGAGGCTCGCGCTCGGCCGCGCGCTCGTGCGCGGCTTCCTCTCGATCATCGCCGTCGGCATGGGCGCGTCGCTCGGGCGAGAGGGCGCGCTCGTGTCGACCGGCGCCGCCAGCGGGTCGTGGCTCTCGGACCGGCTGCGTCTCAACCCGCGTCAGGCGCGGCTGCTCGTCGCGTGCGGAGCCGCGTCCGGCATCGCGGCGGCCTACGACGTGCCGATCGGCGGCGCGATCTTCGGCCTCGAGGTGCTGCTCGGGAGCTTCGCGCTCGAGCTGCTCGGGCCCATCGTCGTGAGCTGCGTCACCGCCACGATCATCGCGCGGGTCCTCTCGCCGGCGCACCCGGGCTACGAGATCCCGGCGTACGCGCTGCTCGCGCCGCGCGAGGTGCTCGTCGGGCTCGCGATGGGCCCGGTCCTCGGCGTCTTCTCGGTGATGTACGTCCGCGTGGTGAGCTGGGTCGAGGTGTCGTTCTACCGCGTGCCGCGCCGCGCCGCGCGCTTCATGCCCCCCGTCGGCATGGCGATCGTCGGGGCCGCCGCCATCATGTACCCGCAGCTCCTCGGGAACGGCTACGACACCGTGAACGCGGCGCTGCTCGGCCACGTGGCCATCCCGCTCCTGTTCGCGCTGCCGTTCCTGAAGCTCGCCGCGACCGCGCTCTGCGCCGGCGTCGGCATCCCGGGCGGACTCTTCACGCCGTCGCTCTTCTACGGCGCGCTCATCGGCGGCGCGCTCGGCGAGATCGTGCAGCGCGTCGCGCCGATCGACGCGCCGTCGGGCGCGTTCGCGCTCATCGGCATGGCCGGCGTCCTCGCCGGCACGACGCACGCGGCAGTGTCGTCGGTGCTCATCATCTTCGAGCTGACCGGCGACTACGACGTCATCCTGCCGCTCATGCTCTCGGCGGCGGTCGCGGCCGCGACGAGCCGGATGATCGAGCCCGACTCGCTCTACACGGCGCCGCTGCGGCGGCGCGGCGTGAAGCTGCCCGAGCTGCCGCGGCCGGAGTGGCTGCGGGTGACGCCGGTCAGCGGGCTCATGATGCGCGACGCGCCGCGCGTGCCGCCGGAGCTGCCGTTCCAGCAGGTGATCCTCAAGCTCCTCGCGCTCCCGCGCGGCAGCGACCTGTACGTCACCGACGCCGACGGCCGGCTCATGGGCGTGCTCGTGCTCGACGCGCTGAAGGGGAACATCCCCGACGGCGGCGACCTCGCGATGATCGTCGCGGCGGACGTGATGGACTCGACACTTCCACCCGTGACGCCGAACATGACCGTGTCGGAGGTCGCGGTCCACTTCGAGGAGACGGACCTCGAGCGCCTCCCGGTCGTGGACGACGACGGCCGCCTCATCGGCTCGCTCTCGCGCCGCGCGGTGATGAAGCACGGGAAGTTCTGAGTCATGCGGAGCGCACGCGTGGGCGCTCGTGAGGGTCGTGGCGTCACCTAGACCGGGGCGAGAGGCAGTCCCATCCTCTCCGCGCAAGTCCGCATTCGTTCGTCGTACGTCGCGACGGTGAGTAGCTGCCGCTGGTTCACGAGATAGGCAGCGGTCGCGAGGTGCAGCGCGTCGAGCGTGCGCACCGGGCCGGGAAATGGGTCGAGTGCTCGCGCCAGCACCGTAGGCGCGAGCTCCACGAGCGACACGCGCGCGAGGATTCCGCGAACGGCGTCTCCGTGGGTCCGCGCTGTGCCTCGCGCGTTCACGCGAGACCAGAGCTCGTACTCGAGGAGACGACTCGAAACGAGCGGCTCGTGCCAGAGAGCCTCGGGAGGTCGGCGATCCTCCGCGAACAGCTCCGCGAGAGCGACGGACGTGTCGACGTAGATCATCGTTCGGACCGGTCGACGTCGAGGTCGGCGAGGACGTCGCTCAGCTTCTCGGTCGGTGGCGGCGTCTGCGGACGTGTGCCGGGCGGGAGCATCGCCGGCGTGACGACGCCCTCGCGCACCAGCGACGCGAGGACCGCATCGGACACCGTTTCCGAGCGGCCCGCCTGCGGAGGCACCAGCTCCGCGACGACGCGATCGCGATCCGAGATGAGCACCGTCTCGCCCTGCGAGGCGAGGCGCACGTACTCCGACAGCTTGTTCTTGAGCACTTTCAGCCCGACGGTTCGCACGGTCGAAATGTAGCGTCCGGTAGCTACCTTCGCAAATCGCGCATCGTCGCGCCGTTCAAGAGAACCCCGTTCCCCGCTCGGCTACGGATGTTCCGCGCGCGGGCAAGTCGGCGCCCTCCGTTCAAGGGAGCTCCGGCTGATCCGCGGCCGGCCCGCCTCTTGCTGAACCCACCGCGCGATGGTGCTCCTCGGCCTCGCGCTGGCCACGGCCGTGTCCGTCGTGGGCGTCGCGCAAGAGCAACGTCCCCGTGAGCCTGCGCTCGAGGTGCAGGCGAGCGAGCGTGCACGAACGCCACGGCGTGCCCAGCCGTCGGCGAGCGCGAGGCCGGCACCGTCGTCGATGGGGGATCGGGCGGAGCCGTCGTCGCCGGTACGGGCGCGGCGCTCTCCGGCGACGCACCGCCGGATGCCGGACGGCGGCGTGCCGGCGCGTGCGGTCGTGAGCGCCGCGCGCAGCCGCGTGGGGAAGCCGTTCGCGGGCGACTGCTCCACGTTCGTGCTGCGCGTGTTCCGCGACGCGCGAATCGCGGTGCCGGCGCTCCCGTCCCGCACGAAGAGCACCTCGGAAGCGCTCTTCCGCAGCCTGACGCCGGTCCGCAGGCCGCGCGCCGGCGACATCGTCGTCTTCCACCGGACCTACGACCGCGAGCGGCCCGGGCCGGGCCGGAACCTCTTCACGCACGTGGGCGTGGTGGAGTCGGTGCACGGCGACCGCGTGACGTTCATCCACCGCCTCGGCAGGACCGTCCTGCGCTCGACGATGAACACCGCGCGCCCTCACGATCCGCGCGAGAACGACCCGCTGCGGCGGCGCCGCGCGACGGACGTCGGGAAGCAGCGGTATCTCGCGGGCGAGCTCTTCGCCGGCTTCGCGAGACTGCCTCGAAATAGCTAGCGAGGTGGTACGTAGGGAGCAGCACGGGGAGGGTCGTGGCCGAGGTGTGCTCGTCCCCGAGGGAGAGGAATGTCTCGGGGAGACCATGCACCTGGCCAGGCCCGGTGCGCACGACCGCAGCCGGCGCGAGCCGTCCTGCTGCTGGCGACCGCGCTCGCGTGCGCCGTCGCGCCCGTCGCTTCGGCGCTGGAATCGGCCACCATCGTCGCGACGCGGACCTCGAAGCACGTGGAGCTCGACGGCCGCCTCGACGACGAGGCGTGGTCGGCGGCGCCGGTCTTCTCGGAGTTCGTCGAGAGCTTCCCGAGGCCCGGGATCCCGGCCGCGTTCCGCACGGAGGTGCGGGTCCTCTACGACGCCGAGACGCTGTACGTCGGCGTCGTCTGCTCCGACCCGGCGCCCGCCGGGATCGTGCGGCAGCTCGCGCGCCGCGACAGCGATCCGGCCTCGGATCGCGTCGAGGTCGCGCTCGACACCGGCTCGAACCGGCACACGGCGTACGACTTCATCGTGAACGCGGCGGGCGTGCTGCGAGACCAGCTCCTCTTCGC
>DASSQI010000166.1:0-9333 GCA_035702585.1 Anaeromyxobacteraceae bacterium | reverse complement strand
GCGTCGGCCGCGCTTCGGGAGCTGGCCGCAGCGCGCAGTGACTTCGACACCGCCGCGAACGAATACCGGACGACCGCGGCGGAACCGCCGGAGAACGACGCATGGCAACGCCTGTCCGGCGACGCGTTTCCCCGGTTCGTGGGCGTCCTCGAGCACCTCGTGCGGACGGCGCCAGCGGGGGCGGTGCCGGACCAGCAGGCACTCGGTGAGATGGGGCGCGCGGCGAGCACGGTCGACGGCCTGCTGCAGGAGCTCGCCGAGCTCAACGCGCACGGGCTGACGGTGCGCGGCGAGGAGATCCACGCGACCGTCCGGACGCTCGTGCTCCTCTGCGTCGCGCTCGGCGCGTTCGGGATCGTCGGCGGCGTGCTGCTCGTGCGCTGGGCCCTCCGCGCCGTGCAGGACTACGAGCGCAGCACGCAGGAGCGGCTGCAGGAGCTGGACGACTTCGCCGGCCGCGTCGCGCACGACCTTCGAAACCCGCTGCAGGCGATGGGGCTGTCGCTCTCGCTCATCCAGCGACGCACCACGGACGAGCGGGTGTCCGCGACGAGCGAGAAGGCGCAGGAGAGCGTGAAGCGGATGACCGCGTTCATCCAGGAGCTGCTCATGTTCGCGCGGAGCGGCGCGCAGCCCACGCCAGGCGCGTCGGCCGACGTCGGGCAGGTCCTGACGGACGTCCAGGCGGATCTCGCTGCGCAGGCGGAGTCGAAGGGGATCCGCCTGTCGGTCCGTCCTGCGACCGACCTCCACGCCGCGATCAGCCCCGAGGCGCTTCGCGCGATCGTCGGGAACCTCGCCGACAACGCCGTGAAGCACATGTCGGCCGACGGCGGCGATCGGCGCGTCGACATCTCCGCCACGAGCGCCGAGGGGGCGACCGCTCCCACTCGCCGGGTGGACATCGAGGTGCGCGACACGGGCGCAGGCATCGATCCCGAGGCGCTCCCGCGGCTGTTCGACCGCTTCTACCGAGCCACCGATCACAGCGGTGGCTTCGGTATCGGCCTCAAGACGGTGAAGCGGCTCGTCGACACGCACGGCGGCAAGATCACCGTGGAGAGCGAGCTCGGGCGTGGCTCTCGGTTCAAGGTCAGCCTCCCGGCTGCGCCGGCGCCGGTCGAGTCCGCGCCGAAGAGCGAGCCAGTCCCGCCGGCGCGCGACGCGCGTCCCTGACCCCGGCACGGCCTGTTCGAACCCCGTCCGTCGTGGTGGACGCTGTCGGTGCGCGGTGCTACGGAACCTCTCGCACCGATCGGGCGGGAGGCACGGTGAAGGGTCCGAGGAATGAAGCGCTCGCGAACATCGCCGCCGAGGCGATGAGGCACGTCGAGTGGTTGCGCGAGAGCGGCGTCCGCGAGGTGGAGCGCGCGCCCGCCGGTGCGACCGCGCGACGCGCGTCCGCAGAGCCCACCCGCTCTTTGCCGCCGGCCCGGGACTCCGGCTCCGGCGCTCCCGCGGTACAGGTCCGCGAGGCCGCTCCGTCCGCCCCGGACGCGCGCGCGACCCCCTCCGCCTACGCGCTCGTCGACAAGGGCTGCGGGTCGGACGCGCTGCTCGCGATCCGCGAGGACGTCGGCGAGTGCCGGCGCTGCAAGCTCGCGGGCGGACGCAAGACGCTCGTGTTCGGAGTCGGGAACCCGCGCGCCGAGCTGATGTTCGTGGGGGAGGGTCCCGGCGCGGACGAGGACGAGCAGGGGGAGCCGTTCGTCGGGAAGGCTGGCCAGCTGCTCACGAAGATGATCGAGGCGATGGGGTTCGCGCGGAGCGACGTCTACATCGCGAACGTCGTGAAGTGCCGGCCCCCGGGGAACCGCGACCCGGAGCCGGACGAGATCGCCGCGTGCGAGCCGTTCCTCAAGGCGCAGATTGCCGCGGTTCGCCCGAAGGTGGTCGTCGCGCTCGGCCGGTTCGCGGTGCAGACGCTGCTCCGCGACGCGACGCCGATCACGAAGCAGCGCGGGATCTGGCGCACCTACGAGGGTGTGAAGCTGATGCCCACCTTTCACCCCGCGTACCTCCTCCGGAACCCCCCCGAAAAGCGCAAGGCGTGGGATGATCTGCAGCTCGTGATGAAGGAGCTCGGGAAGACACCGCCTGCGAGGTGACGATGCAGGGCAGCCGCCGGAACGGCCGGATCGCGGTCTTCGCGCTTTGCGCGCTCGCCGGCGCAGCGGCGCTCGGGCGCGCCGCGTCCGCGGAGCCGGCGCCCGACGTGACGCCGCAGCAGCGCCGCGTGCTCTCGGTGACGGTGAAGGGCCCCATCACGAGCGGCACCGCCGAGTACCTCGAGTCCTCCATCACGCGCGCCGCGAACGAGCGCTTCGACCTCCTCGCGATCACGCTCGACACCCCGGGAGGCCACCTCGAGGCGACGCGCGACATCGTGCAGCGCATGCTCGCGAGCGAGGTGCCCATCGCCGTCTGGGTGGGGCCCGCCGGAGCGCGCGCCGGATCTGCCGGCGTGTTCATCACGCTCGCCGCGCACTACGCCGGCATGCACCCGGCCTCCAACATCGGCGCCGCTCACCCGGTGCTCGCCGGCGGACAGGACGTGAAGCAGCAGGCCGGCGAGGACATGGCGAAGAAGATCGAGAACGACACCGCCGCGTTCGCGCGCAGCATCGCCGCCGAGCGCGGGCGCAACGCCGACTGGGCCGAGAAGGCGGTGCGGGAGAGCGTGTCGGTCACCGCCGAGGAGGCGCGGAAGCTGAAGGTCATCGACGAGGTCGCCCCCGATCTGGCGACGCTGGTCGCGGACGCGAACGGCAAGACCGTCAAGGTCGCGGGACGCCAGACTCAGATCCACACGCGCAACGCGGTGCTCGAGCCGCAGCGAATGACGATCCGCCAGCGGACCCTGTCCTTCATCGCCGACCCGAACGTCGCGGCGCTGCTCCTGCTCGTCGGGATGATGGGGCTCGCCCTCGAGATGTATCACCCCGGATCGATCTTCCCGGGCGCGCTCGGCGCGCTGTGCCTGTTCCTCTCGTTCATGGCGATGCGGGTCATCCCGGTGAACGCCGGGGCGGTCGTCCTGCTCGTCGCCGGCGTGGCGATGCTCATCGCGGAGGCGTGGCTCCCGACGCACGGGCTCCTCGGCGTCGGCGGCGCAGCTTGCCTCGTCATCGGAACGCTCCTGTTCATCGACCGCGACGCGCCCGACTACCAGTTCGACCCGGAGGCGTTCCAGATGTCGCCGATCGTGGTCTGGCCCACGCCGATCGTGCTCGCGGGGATCGTGGCGTTCGTGGGATGGAAGGTGGTGGGCTCCCGGCGCGCTCGCCTCGTGGCCGGCGCGCCGGGCCTCGTCGGCGAGAGCGGAGAGGCGCTCGGCGACGTCGGCCCCGAAGGCGGGATGGTGTTCGTTCACGGAGAGTACTGGAGCGCGCGATCGGCGCAGCCGATACCAAAGGGCGCGCGGGTTCGCGTCGTGGCGGTCGACGGGCTCGTCACCACGGTGGAACGGGAAGCGCAGTCGCACCCCTGAGTCGTTCGTGTCGTAGAGGGAGGGAAGGATGCCTGCACTCGGAGCGCTGATCCCGGTCCTGCTGGTCGCCGCCTGGTTCCTGATGGGCCTGAAGGTCGTGAACGAGTACGAGCAGGGCGTCGTGCTGCGGCTCGGGCGGTTCGTCGGGATGAAGACCGCCGGCCTCAAGTGGATCGTCCCGTTCATCGACCGGATGATCATCATCGACATGCGCATCACGGCCGAGCAGGTGCCGCCGCAGGACGTCATCACGCGCGACAACGTGTCGATGAAGGTGAACGCGGTCATCTACTTCCGCGTGGTGCAGGCGGACCGCGCGTTCCTGCAGGTGACCGACTTCCTGTTCGCGACGAGCCAGTTCGCGCAGACGACGCTCCGCTCCGTGCTCGGCCAGGTGGACCTCGACGACGTCCTCGGGCAGCGCGACAAGATCAACCGCCAGCTGCAGGAGATCATCGATCGCCACACCGAGCCGTGGGGCGTGAAGGTCACCGCGGTGGAGGTGAAGCAGGTGGACCTCCCCGACGAGATGCGGCGCGCGATGGCGCGGCAGGCCGAGGCCGAGCGCGAGCGTCGCTCCAAGGTCATCAGCGCCGAGGGTGAGTACCAGGCGGCGGAGAAGCTGGGGCAGGCGGCGGACGTCATCGCCCGCTCGCCCGGCGCCCTCCAGCTCCGCTACATGCAGACGCTGGTCGAGATCTCCACCGAGAAGACGAACACCGTCATCTTCCCGCTGCCGATCGACCTGCTCACTCCGCTCATGAAGGTGCTCGACCAGAAGAAGGCCGACGCCTCCTGAGTCACCGTGAGCGAGCGTCCTCATGCCGCAGCCGCCGCGCGTCGTGGACGACGGTGAGACGCCGCCGCGGGCGGCACCCGAGGGCACGCAGCCGCCGCCCACGAGGGAGAGTGCGACGCCCCTGAGCGAGAGCGCAACGCCGCTCACGAGCGAGAGCGCGCCGCCGACGTGCCCCAACTGCGGGGCGCCGGTCCCGGACCGGTTCTGCGGGCGCTGCGGCCAGGAGCGGAGGTCGCTGCGCGTTGCGTTTCGCCACGTCGTCGGCGAGACGCTCGCGGAGTCCTTGTCGTTCGACTCGCGCATCGCGCGCACGCTCGGCGCGCTGGTCCTGCGGCCCGGGGAAGCGACGCGCGCGTACCTCGCCGGCAAGCGCGCGAGCCAGACGTCGCCGGTGAAGCTCTATCTCGCGCTGAGCTTCCTCTACTTCTTCATCGGCGCGGTCGCGCCGTCCGGCGGCATCGACGTGCGCTCCGGCGACGCGCAGGACGGCGGCGAGGCGGCGAGCGCCTCCGAGCGCAGCGCGCCCGTGACGGTTCCCGACGAGGGGCTCGGCGAGCTTCGCGGGATGGGCGGCATCGGCGCGCGCCTCGCGCACGGCCTCGAGGCGCTCTCGAAGTTGCCGCAGGAGGAGGTCCGGCGGAAGGTGAACGCGGGGTTCGCGGAGAACGCGCCGAAGGCGATGTTCTTCCTCGTTCCCGTGCTCGCGCTCCTGCTCCGCGCGTTCTACCGGCGTTCGAAGCTCTACCTCGCCGAGCACGGGATCCTCGCGCTGCACATGCACGCGGTCGCGTTCCTGTTCCTCATCCCCGGGGCGGTGGCGGGCAGCTCTGGCGCGCGCACCGTCGGGATGGTCGCCGCCGGGCTGCACGGGACCGCCGCGATGCACCGCGTCTACGGATACGGCTGGCCCGGCACGCTCGCGCGCACCGCGGGAGTGGGGCTGCTCTACCTCGTCGCGCTCGGCGTCGCGTTCGCCGTCGTGGTGCTCGTCGCGATCATGAGCCTGTGACCGAGGCGCGCGCAGCCCGCGCGTGGCGCGGACGCGATCGCACGTCAGTCGCCGGGGATCGGATCGATCTGCCGAAGGATCCTGCCGATCGCGCGCTCGAGGTCGTCACGCAGTCCGCGCGGCGGATCGTCCGGATCGCGGCGCAGCTTGCGGAACACCGCCTCGAGGCCTCGCCGCTCGTCGCGCGCGAAGCCTCCGACGATGCCAGCGCGCGCGCCGCCCTCGACGGCGATGGCGCCGCGGCGCGCGTGGGTCCGGCGCACCACCGCGTCGTAGTGCAGCAGCGCGCGGTCGAGCAGCACCCACGGGAAGTTCGGCTGCGCGTGCGGGCCGATCCTGAAGCGGCGCTCGCCCGACGCGTACCGGCGGGCGGCGAGGATCGCGCCGGCGACGTTGCCGGGCGTCACATGCCGCACGCGAGCGAAGCGGCTCGTGAGCCCGTAGAGCGCGGTGCCGGCTCCGGCGAGTCCCCCGAGCACCGTGCCGGCCATGAAGCTCGCGCCGCCGACCATCGCGTCCATGGTTCCGCCGAGCGCGGCGCCGGCGACGGTGCCCGCGGCGAGGAGCTGCCCCGGTGAGAGGCCGAGGAGATCCCAGGTCTCCTCGGCGAACAGGTCCTGCTGGAACGCAGGGCGGTCGAGGCTCTCCCCCTGGAACTGCGCCGCCGAGTGGCCGTAGGTCGCCTCCACGCGGTGCCGCGCCTTCTCCTCGATCTCGCGGAGGGCGTCGTGGAAGCTCCGCTCGAGCCGGTCCTTCTGCGCGGCGACCTCCGCCTCGTCCTTCGCGACGACCTCCTCGACGTGCGTCAGCGCGTCGACGAGCAGGTCGGCGACGATCGCCGCCGACTCGTCGCGCCGCCGGCGCCGCTGGGCCGTGAGCGCGGCGAGCGCCTCGTCCACCGCGCCGCGCCAGTCGGGCCGCAGCTCACGGAAGACGCCGAGGAGGTGCAGCCGCTCCTCGAACGTGGCGGCGTGGGCATCGAAGTCGCGGACGATCTTGAAGTACTGATCGAGCGCGCGGTGCCACTCGGCCGCGTGGTCCTCGTCGCCGATGCGGTTCACGAGCGCCATGCCGGGCCGCCCCGTCCAGCGGAGGATCTCCATCTCGGCCTCGTAGTTCGGCCGATACGGCTGCGTGCCGTCCACCACGTACAGGATGCTGGCGCCGTCGAGGATGGGGGTGAGCAGGCGGCGCTCCTCGACGAACTCGGCGGTGCCCTCGTGCGCGCGCACCAGCTCGGCGACGCGCGCGGGTCGCTCCGCGGCGGAGACCTCGCGGGCGCGGAGCCACGCGAGCGCGCGCGGGGCGTCCTCGAACCCGGGCGTGTCGACGAGGACGAACAGCGTCCGCCCGTCCACGCGCACCGGATACTCGCGGACCTCGGTCGTCGTGCCGGGACGCGGGTCGATGAGGATGGCGTCGTCCTCCGCGAGCGTCGCGACGATGCTCGACTTGCCCTTGTTCACCCGTCCGACGACGGCGAAGCGCGGGGTGCCGGGGCTCACTCGTTCCTCCCCGACGCGCGGCCCGGGAGTGGCTCCGGCGAGTGCGCCGCCGCCGTGCCATCCAGCCCCGGCGCTGAGGTGCCATCCAGCCGCGCCGCCGCCGTCGCATCCGACGAAGCCGCGGGCGAGCCCCTCAGCGCCTCCACCGAGAGCCACGGGTCCTCGAGCGCCGAGAGCCCCTCGCGCCAGAGGCGCACCGCCTGCGGCGAGGCGCTCGTGACGCTCTCTCCGGCGGCGCCCGCGAGGAGCACGACGAGGTGGCGGCGCGGCCCCAGCGCGGTGCGGAGGTTTCGCAGGAAGCGCACCGTCGCGCGATCCGGCGCCTCGAACGACTCCGCCACGACCATGACGGAGTCTGCGCCATTGGCGACGCGCGCCCAGTCGACGCCGCCCTCGTCGTAGTCGCGCCCACCGGCGGGCTGCACGGTCTCGACGGAGCAGCCGGCCTGCGCGGCGACGGCCGACGTGACGGCGCCCGTGGCCGGCACGTCGCGCCAGAGCACGACGGCGCAGCGGCTTGCAGCACCGGCGCCGCGGGCGTGCGACGGCTCGACACCGGCGCGCGGCGCCGCGATCTCCGGCGCGCTCGCGCTGCGGGTGTCGACGTGCGGCTGCGAGAGTCGCCGGACGACGCGCGTCACCTCGGCGTCGTCGAGCGGCAGCCGCCGCAGCAAGGTCGCGGTGCGCAGCCGCGCGAGCGCGAGCAGCAGGATGCGCGGCCCGAGGCCGTAGAACGCGAGCGAGGTGGCGAGGAACTTCCACCACTCGCCGACCGCGTCGGGACGGAGCGCGCGGCCCGCGCCGGGCGAGAGGTAGGCGCCCTCGAGCCTGGAGTAGCGCGTCGCCGCGACGAGATCCGGCGAGGGGACCGCGTCGGGCCAGATCCCGCGCCAGGGCGCGGCGATCGCGGCGACGAGCGCGTGGAAGCGGGCCGCGTCCAGCTCGACGAGCGTGGTCCCCCACGCGAACGCGAGGTCGGAGAAGACGACGAGACGCATGAGCGCGACCAGCGCGCCCACGTTGAACGCGACGCCGAACCCCTGCGTCGTGCCGAGGAGGAGCCACGGCTCGACGCGGTGGTACAGCGAGCGGCGGCTGCGCAGCCGGTGCCAGAAGGCGCTCCACTCCGCCGACTGCTCACGGCTCCGCGCCGATCGCGCCGCGAACCGGGCGTACAGCCACGCGACGGCTCCCCGCACGAGGCTCGCCGCGGGGCGGCCGACGGCGCCGAGCGGCAGGAAGAACGACAGCGCGAGCAGCGCGAGCAGCAGCACCTGGATGCCGACGAAGGCGAGGAGGAAGTCCCAGACGTTCACGGGGTGCTCGCCGGAGAAGGCGAGGACGCCGGTCGCGCTCGCCCAGCCGAGCACGAGCCCGGCGATCACGAGCAGCGCGCGCGTCGCCCCCAGCGCCCGCTCGACGGCGGCGCCGGGGTGAGCCCGCCCGGGCTCCGCCTCGCGGCCAGCGTCGAGCCAGCGCCGCAGCAGCGCCTCACGATCGCGCCGCGCTCCGTCGGGGATCCCCGCCAGCCATGCACGATCGCGAGCCTCGAGCACGTCGGGCTCGACGTCGCGGTCGCGCGCGAGCTGGGCTTCGAGGTCGATGAGATCGGCGAGGGTCACGGGCAGGGGCGAGAGGCCTCACCCGTGAGTGTAAACGGATGGTGGAACGATGGCGGCGGTATCAGAGCGCGGCCACGATCGCGCCCGCCTCGGTCGACCACGCCCGCGCCATGACGGGCGTGTTGTGCGCGAACGCCGGCGCGCCGGTCGGGCCGATGAGGATGAGCCCGCCGTCCCCCTGCACGCGGTCGCCGAGCAGCAGAACCGCGGCGCGTGCCGCATCCGCTGCCGTGTGGCCGCTGCCGACGAGGTCGGCGGCATGGCGAGCGAGCGTGAGCTGGATGATCCGCTCGCCGTGGCCGGTGCACGAGACCGCCGCGAGGCGGTCGTCGGCGTAGGTGCCGCACCCGATGATCGGCGTGTCGCCGACGCGCCCCGGGTGCTTCATCACCATGCCCCCGGTGGAGGTCGCCGCAGCGACGTGTCCCTGGGAGTCGCGTGCCACGGCGCCCACGGTGCCCTTCGGCCCGGCGTCGCCAGCGCCGTTCTGCCGGAGCGCCTGCCACCGCTCGAGCTGTCGCGGAGTCACGAGCCGCGAGTTCTCGTAGGGCATCACCCCGATGGACCTCGCGAACGCGGACGCGCCCGGGCCGGCGAGGAGCACGTGCTCGGTGCGCTCCATCACGCGGCGCGCGAGCGTCACCGGGTTCTTCACGTCCTTCACCACCGCGACCGCGCCGCAGCGCAGCGTCGACCCGTCCATGATCGACGCGTCGAGCTCGACGTCTCCTGCAGCGGTGAGGCACGCGCCGGTACCCGCGTTGTACGTCGGGTCGTCCTCCAGGATGCGCACCGCGAGCTCCACCGCGTCGAGGGCGGAGCCTCCGCGCGTGAGGAGCGCGAGCGCCTCCTCCGCGGCGCGCCGGACGCCGGACAGACGAGGGGCATCGGGCCCCCCGGACGAGGCA
>DASSQI010000165.1:0-3116 GCA_035702585.1 Anaeromyxobacteraceae bacterium | reverse complement strand
ACCTCCCACCATGAGAGAGTCGACCCCGGAGCGAGTCCCGGGGAGCGCCGGCGAGCGGCACGGCTTCGCGACGACGCGTCCGCCCGACGCGATCCGGCGCTACTCCGAGGGCGAGCGCCTCACGCACTGGGCCGTCGCGCTCGCGTACATCGCGCTGTTCCTCTCGGGCCTCGCGCTGTTCCACCCGTTCTTCTACTGGATGTCGGCGCTGTTCGGCGGCCCCACGCTGATGCGGATCCTCCACCCGTTCGTGGGCGTCGCGCTCGCGGTGCTGTTCGCCGGGTACGCGATCCGCCTCTGGCGCGAGAACCTGCTCAGCCCCTCCGACCGGCAGTGGCTCAGGAACATGGGCCGCTACATGAACGGCAAGGAGGAGGTGCGCGTCGAGGGGAAGTACAACGCCGGCCAGAAGATCATGTACTGGTCGATGGTCATCAGCATCCTCGCGCTGCTCGCGAGCGGCATCTTCATCTGGCGGCCGTACTTCGCGCCGGAGTTCACGCTGACGACCCGCCGAGCCGCCTCGGTCGTCCACGTGGTGTTCGCGTTCATCATGTTCGTGGGCATCGGCATCCACATCTACGCGGCGATCTGGACCCGCGGCTCGATGCGGGCGATGACGCGCGGGTGGGTGACGCGGACCTGGGCGCGCTACCATCACCCGGGCTGGTACGAGAAGGTCGTCGGAAAGGACGCGCGGTGAGAGGAAACGGCGACTCGCTGGGGCCACAGCAGACGGTCATCGGGGCCGACGCGGGCGACGTCGCGCCCGTCCGGCTCCCGGACGCCGCGCGCGTGTTCGAGGCGCGCGCGGAGCGCTTCGCCCAGCTGGCGAAGGGGCACGCGGCGGCGCCGTTCCTCGAGCTGCTCTCGGCGATCGCGCGCGGGCAGCGCGACGCGATCCGCGAGATCCGGATCCCGGCCGGAGCGCACGTGCTCGACGGCGTACCGCTCGACCACGCGCGGTGGGAGCGCGATCCGTCCTGGCGAGCCATGCTGCGTGTCGTCCTCGGCGCCTGCCGCGGCGGCGCGCTGCCGCCGGCGGCGCGCGAGGTGATCGACGACCTCGACCGCGCCGGCGCGGCTCAGCTCGAGGCGCTCGCCGCTGACGTGCTCGCGGGGTCGCCGCGTGACCTCGCGAGCGCGCCGTTCGTCGGCGCGGCGCTCCAGGCATACTTCACGCGGCTCGCGTCCGGCCTCGACGCGAAGTCGATCGGGGCAGGGCGCGCGGAGTGCCCCGTCTGCGGATCGCCGCCGGTAGCGGCGGTCGTCCTCGGGACGGAGCGGGTCCGCTACGTCGTCTGCTCGCTCTGCGCCGCCGAGTGGCACGTCACGCGGTCCCAGTGCTCCATCTGCTGCAGTGGAGCGGCGACGTCGTACTACTCGGTCGAAGGCGCAGCGGAGGGGACGCAGGCGGAGACGTGCGACGCCTGCAAGGCGTACCTGAAGGTGTTCGACCGCCAGGACGCGCCCGCGGCGGAGCCGCTGGCGGACGACGCCGCGTCGGTCGTGCTGGACGTCCTCGTCGGCGAGCGCGGCTACCGCCGCGCAGGCGTGAACCTGCTCGCGCCGCTGGGCGAGCCGGCGTAGCGCTGCTGGCATTTGCGGGTCTGGATCTTCGGCCACGCGGGGTGGCGCGCTCCGATCACCCGCCGCGCGAGCGCGCTCCGATCACCCGCCGCGCGTGTGCATCTCGAGGTGCGGGTTGGCGCGCAGCGTCTCGGCCTTCGCGAGGGCGCGCCGCTCGAGCATCAGGAGCCGCTCCTCCGCGCCGCGGTCGGCGCGGTTCGTCCAGGCCGCCTCGACGATCCTCGCCAGCTCCGCGTCCGACGCGCCGTCGCGCAGCGGGGCGCGGAGGTCCGTCCCGCGCGACGCGTAGAGGCACATGAGCAGCATGCCGTCGGCGGTGAGCCGCGCCCGGTCGCACGAGCGGCAGAACGGCGACGTCGTCGACGCGATGATGCCGAACGTCGTCCCGTCCGGGAGCGTCCAGCGCCGCGCCGGAGAGGACGGATCCGAGTGCACGGGCGCGACGTCGCCGAAGCGCGACGCGATCACCTCGAGGATCTCCGCCTTCGGGAAGACGCGCTCGGGCGACCAGGCCGTCGCGCCGCCCACGTCCATGTACTCGATGAAGCGGATCTCGGCGCCGAGCTCGCGGGCGTAGGCGACGAGATCCGGGATCTCGTCCTCGTTCCGGCCGCGCGTCACGACCGTGTTGATCTTGAGCGGCGAGAACCCCGCCAGCCGGGCCGCGTCGAGCCCGTCGAAGACGTCGCCGAGGCGGTCGCGGCGGGTCATCTCCCTGAAGCGCTCCGCGCGCAGCGTGTCGAGGCTCACCGTGACGCGCTGGAGACCCGCGGCGCGCAGGGACGGCGCCATCTCGGAGAGGAGCACGCCGTTCGTCGTGAGCGCGACGTCGGGGACCTCGGGCGCGAGGAGCCGGACGAGCGTCGGGAGGTCGCGCCGGACCAGCGGCTCACCCCCGGTGAGGTGCACCTCGTCGACGCCGAGCGTGCGGAACACGCCTACGAGCCGCGCGATCTCCTCGTAGCTGAGGATGTCGTGCCGCGGCAGCCAGACGTAATTCTCCTCCGGCATGCAGTACTCGCAGCGCAGGTTGCACCGGTCGGTGACCGAGATGCGCAGGCTGCCGAGGCGGCGTTTGAGCAGGTCGAGAGGCATTCCGTGGCTCGCGCCTCTCATGTAACCGGCGCCACGGCGCGTGTCTGCGTGCCGACTGGGCACGGCGCGGGCGGCTCGTGGCTGCTCCCGCGACCCGGGTCTCGCCAGTGGGAGCCTCCGGCATGAAGCTCGTGCTACAGGTGTTCACCATGAGCGAAACGACCGGCGGCGCAGCGCCGGCGTCGCATCCGAGGTCTCCTTGAACGGTGAGCTTTGCCGCCTGTGCGGCGGCGACGGACGCATCGGCAATACGCTGGGCGGCAGCAACGCGACCTGCCCCGGTTGCCATGGCTCGGGGCGGCGCGCCGAGGCGGCGTACGGATTCCACGACGTCACCAAGACGAAGCCATCGCATCATCGGCCCGCTGCTTCGGGTCCGGCCGGGCCGAAGGGGCCGGCGACGCCGGAGGGTGTCCAGCTCGCGGCAGAGG
>DASSQI010000164.1:0-20381 GCA_035702585.1 Anaeromyxobacteraceae bacterium | reverse complement strand
CGCTCGAGCCCACCGGGAAGCCGTTGTCCCGCATCCACTCGTCCGAGTAGAACTTCGAGATGTAGGCGCGGCCGCCGTCGGGCAGCGGGACGACGATCGTCTTGCCCTTGCCCAGCTCCTTCGCGAGCTGCACCGCGACGTGCACCGCGGATCCCGAGCTGCCCCCCGCGAAGATGCCTTCCTCGCGCGCGAGGCGGCGCGCCATGACGAAGGACTGCTCGTCCGTGACCTGGCGCACGTCGTCGAGGACGGCGAGATCCATCGCGCCGCACATCATGTCCTCGCCGATGCCCTCGACCTTGTACACGTGAGGCTGGCTCAGCTTGCCGGTCTTGAACATCGAGTAGTAGACCGAGCCGATCGGGTCCGCGCCGACGTTCAGGATGCGGGCGTTCTTCTCCTTGAAGAACCGGCCGCAGCCGCTCATCGTGCCGCCGGTGCCGAGCCCCGCGACGAACGCGTCGAGCTTGCCGCCGGTCTGCTCCCAGATCTCGGGCGCCGTCAGCCGGTAGTGCGCCTCGACGTTGTCGGCGTTGTGGTACTGGTTCAGGTAGAAGCTGTTCGGCGTCTCCGCCGCGATCTTCTTCGCGACCGAGTAGTAGCTCTGCGGCGACTCGGCCGGGACGTTCGTCGGCGTGACGACGACCTGGGCTCCGAACGCCTTCAGCGCGTCCTGCTTCTCCTTCGACATCTTGTCGGGCATCGTGAAGACGCAGCGGTACCCCTTCACGGCCGCCGCCATCGCGACGCCCACGCCGGTGTTGCCGCTGGTGTTCTCGACGATGGTGCCGCCCTTCTTCAGCAACCCCGCCTTCTCGGCCTTGTCGATGATGTGCAGGGCCATGCGGTCCTTGATGGACCCGCCGGGATTCATGAACTCGAGCTTCACGAGGACGGTCGCGTCCTCCGGGCCGACGAGCTTGGACAGCTTCACGATCGGCGTGTTTCCGATCGCCGAGAGCACGTTCTCGTGTGCGGGCATGGTCACCTCGGGATGCGGCGGGTTATAGGAGCCGCGAGATCAGGGTGTCAACGCGGGAGACTCGAGGGATGAGCGATCCGACGACGGAACGACGGGTCCGGGACGCGGTGTCGCGCGCGACGGGCAGGGACGCGAGCTCGGAGCCGGTGAGGCGGCTCGCCGGGCACGCGTCCGCGCGCAGCTACTGGCGGGTCGGCACCTGGCCGCGCTCCCTCGTCGTCATGGTGCTGCCGCCCGACTCGAAGCCCGAGGAGGTCACGAAGGGCGCTGCTCCGGCGGTCGATCCGTTCGTGGACGTGCAGCGCTACCTCGAGCGCCTCGGCGTCCGCGTCCCGCGCATCCACGCCTTCGAGCAGGGTGACCCGCGCGGCGCGCTGATGGTCCTCGAGGATCTCGGCGACGAGATGCTCGAGACGCGCCTCGTCGCCGGCGAGGATCCCGACCCGCTGTACGACCGCGCCGTGGACGTGCTCGCGCGGCTGCGGGCCGACGCGGAGCGCCAGCCGGGCGGGACGGTGGCGTTCTCGCGCGCGTTCGACCGCGATCTCTACCGCTGGGAGCTCGACCACTTCCGGGAGTGGCTGCTCGAGGCGTGGAAGGGCGCCTCGCTCGGCGCCGGCGAGCGCGAGGTCGCGGACCGCTGGTTCGATCGCGTCGCGGAGGCGCTCGACGCCGAGCCCAAGGGGTTCACCCACCGTGACTATCAGTCGCGGAACATCATGGTGCTCCCCGGGGGCGAGCAGGCCGTGATCGACTTCCAGGACGCGCTGCTCGGCCCGCGGCAGTACGACCTCGTCGCGCTGCTGCGCGACAGCTACGTGGACCTCGGCCTCGAGCGGGTGGACCGGCTGGTGCGGCTGTACGTCGAGCGTCTCGCCGCGCACGGCGGGCCGCGGCTCGACCCCGACGCGTTCCGCGCGACGTTCGACCTCCTCACCGTCCAGCGCAAGCTGAAGGACGCGGGCCGGTTCGTCTTCATCGATCGCGTGAAGAAGAACTCCGGGTTCCTCGTGTCGATCCCGGCGTCGCTGAAGTACGTGAAGGAGGCTTTCGCGCGGCGGCCCGACCTCGCCGAGCTCCAGGACGTGCTCGCGCGGCACGTCCCGGAGCTGCGCTGAACCGCGGTTTCGCGATCCCCGCTCACCTGCGCGGACGTCGCGCCGTCGCGCCGGCGCGTCTTCGCTACTGCAGCACCGCGGCCGGATCCCGGCCCGGCTCGAGCACCTTGCGGTAGAGCGCCCACGCCCCGAGACCGATCGCGCCGAGCAGGATCACCCTGCGGATGCCGCCGGCCAGGACGACGCCGAGGGCCGCGCCAGCGACGAGCAGGCGCGGATCGACGCCTCGGGACTCGCCGGCGGTGGACTCCTCCGGGTCGCGCTCGGGCGGGGGCTCTCGCCGTGATCCCGCGTGCCGCATCGCGGTCCGCTGCTCGTCGGCCTTCCGGCGCTCCATCCGCTGGCGGTCCGCCTGCCCGGCCCCTCGCTCCCCGGCCGCCCGCCGCTCCGCATCCGCGTGCTCGTCGATGATGTCCTGCACGCTCGCGGTCAGCGGCTCGCCCGCGAGATCAGCCCGCATCCGATCGTCATCCGGCAGTGGCCTGTCGTCCGGCATCGCTTCCTCCGTCCACTGATGCTGAGGACCCGGCGCCGCCCCGACAACCCGCGCGCAAAAAAGAAGGCGGGGCTCCAGCCTGGGAGCCCCGCCCGTCACGCGCCTCGTCCCGGCGACCTCCTCCGGGAGGCGGGGGCGACGACTATTCGGCGCCGATGCCGAGATACGTGCGCAGCTTCTCGTCCTCGAACTTCTCCTGCGACTCCCGCTCCGGCATGAGCAGCGACGCGATGATGCCCACCGCGAACGCGAAGCTCATCGACACGATGGCCGGGTTCTTCAGCTTGATGAGCGGCGCCGCGTTGTGGAACACGTCCACCCAGACGGTCGGCGAGACGACGATCATGCCGATCGAGAGGACCGCGCCGGAGATGATCGAGACGACCGCGCCGGCGGTGGAGAAGCGCTTCCACACGATCGACAGGAGGAGCGCGGGGAAGTTCGCGCTGGCCGCGATCGAGAAGGCGAGGCCGACCATGAACGCGACGTTCTGGCCCTTGAACAGGATGCCGAGGCCGACGGCGATGACGCCGAAGATCACGGTCGTGGTCTTCGCGACCTTGACCTGCTGCTCCTCGGTCGCGCGGCCCTTCTTGATGACCGAGACGTAGATGTCGTGCGAGTACGCCGAGGCGCCGGCGAGCGTCAGGCCCGCGACGACGGCGAGGATCGTGGCGAACGCGACCGCGGCGATGAAGCCGAGGAACGGCGTGCCGCCGAGCAGCTCGGCGAGGAGCGGCGCGGCCATGTTGCCGCCCTTGTCGAACGCGGTGATGGCCTGGCGGCCGACGAGCGCCGCGGCGCCGAAGCCGACGATCGGGATGATCAGGTAGAAGTAGCCGATGAGGCCGGTCGCGTAGAGCACGCTCTTGCGGGCCGCCTTCGCGTCCGGGACCGTGTAGAAGCGCATCAGGATGTGCGGCAGGCCGAGCAGACCGAACATGAGCGCGAGGCCGAGCGAGACCGCCTCGACCGGGCTCGACACGAGCGCGCCAGGCTCCAGCGCGGCCTGGCCGTACTGCACCGCCACGGCCTCGAACAGGTTCGTCGGGTTGAAGCCGAAGCGCGCGAGCAGCAAGCCGGTGAGCAGCGTGACGCCGCAGAGCAGCAGGCCCGCCTTGATGATCTGCACCCAGGTCGTCGCGATCATGCCGCCGAAGAGGACGTACGCGAGCATCACGACGCCGACGATGATCTCCGCGACCTCGTACGGGATGCCGAACATGAGCTTGATGAGCGCGCCGGAGCCGACCATCTGCGCGATCGTGTAGAAGAGCACCGTCAGGATGCCGCCGATCGCGGACGCGATGCGGACCGGCGTCTGCTTCAGGCGGAACGCGACGACGTCGGCGAACGTGAACTTGCCGAGGTTCCGGAGCGGCTCGGCGATGAGGAACATCAGCGCGGGCCAGCCGACGAGCCAGCCGGTCGCGTAGATCATTCCGTCATAGCCCTTGAGCGCGACCATTCCGGAGATGCCGAGGAAGCTCGCGGCGCTCATGTAGTCGCCGGCGAGCGCGAAGCCGTTCTGCACGGCCGAGACGCTGCGGCCGGCGGCGTAGAACTCGCTCGAGGTCTTCGTGCGGCGAGCGGCCCAGTAGGTGATCACCAGCGTGATCGCCACGATGACGAAGAAGAAGAGAATGGAAGCGGCGCTGGGCGAGCCCAGCGAGGACTGGATGGCAGGAGCGGCAGCAGCGGGCATGGTGGTCTGGTCTCCGAGGGGTTCGAATCAGCGCCGGAGCTGCTTCTTCAGCCGGTCCACTTCGGGGTCGTAGGTGTGGTTCGCCCACGCCACGTACGCCCAGGTGAGCGCGAAGGCCGCGAAGATGACGGCGACGCCGACAGGGATCGCGAGGGTCACGTACTCGCCGATTTTCTGGGCCATGAGCTCGCGGTTGCCCGCGATGAGGAGAACGAAGCCGTAGTACGTCACGAAGAGCGTGACGAGCAGGACCATGCTGACGGTCCAGCGCTTCTTCACGAGCGCCTTGAACTCGGGCGACTCGAGGACCTCGTGTGACGATTTCTGCGGCTTGTTGTCGCTAGCGATCTTGACGGCTGGCGTGGGCATTCAGTCCCTCGGGGTGGTCCCTCCGGTGGAGCTCGATCCGGAGCGAGTAGGGTCGGGTGAGACTTTGAAACGCGCCGGAGGGTACCACCGCGTCAGATTGGCGCAACCCGTGGCAGATTGGCGCACGGAACGGCGCCAAGTTTTGCGCGCGACGCAACGGATGCGCGGTTTTGGGCTGATTTCGCCGTGTTTCGCGTCGCCGTCGTGATCGCGATCAGCCGCAAACGCGCACGCACAATTCGCGTGTTGCGTGCGGCGAAGTGACGCGGGAGCCCTCGAGGGCCGCCGCCGGTGCGTCGAGCGAGCGCGCGCGCGTTTCGTCGCATCACTGTCAGTGAACGTCGCGCGACGCGCGGTCGCAGCACGCGTCGTGAACGTCGCGACGCGCGGTCGCAGCACGCGTCGTGAAGGTGCGCGCGCTCGGGCGCGTCGCGCGCGCTAGCGTCGTGGCGCGCCGTGCGTCTTCACGACGAGCGCGACGACGGCGAGCGCGATCAGCTCGGCCGCCGAGGCGCAGGCGAAGAGCGGTCGCGCGCCGCCGAGACGATCGTAGCCGGCGCCCGCCAGCGCGTACCCGACGGCGTTGCCGGCGCCGAACACGACCGCCGAGAACAGCGCCTGACCGGTCGCGCGCAGCCGCGCCGGGACGATGCGCGCCATCTCGTTCACGGCCGCGCCCCAGAACGCTCCGAAGGTGAGGCCGTGCAGGAGCTGGATCGCGACGATGGCGGCTGGCGACTCCGCTCGCGACAGCATGAACCACCGCGCCGCGCTTCCGGCGAACGACACCGCCAGCAGGGCGCGCGCGGTGTACCGCCGCTCGAGGCGCGGGAACGCGAGCAGCACCGAGACCTCCGCGAGCACGCCGAGCGCGCTCCCGAGCCCGGTGAGCGCAGCGGGCAGGCGCTCGTCCCGCACGAACACGCCGAACATGAGGTGCCACGGAGCGCAGGCCGCCCAGTGGATGGCGCACGCGAGGAACAGCGCGGCGAGGCCGCGGTCGCGGAGGAGCCCGAGCGTGTCCGCGAGCCGCGGTCGCGCGTCCGCCGCCGGCGGCGACGGCAGCGTCCGCGCGACGACCGCATAGGCGAACACGCACGCGGCCATCGCCACGGGGACCGCGACGTCGCCCGCGCGATCGCCGCGAAGCGACAGCAGGACCCCGACCGACTGCGCGAGCGCGACGAAGCCGAGCGATCCGAACAGGCGGATGCGGGCGTACGAGCCGCGGCGCCGCGTCCGGACCCACTCGAGCGTGACGGAGTCCACGAGCGGCACGATCGAGCGATCCGCGAGGGCCTGCGCGAGGAGCACTGCGCCCACGGTGAGCGGCACGTGCACGAAGGGCAGGAACGCGACCGCGCACGCAGCCCACAGCGACGCGAAGGCGAGGACGCGCGCCGGGCTCCCGACGCGGTCCGCGTACGTCGCCCAGAGGATCGCCGACGGTCCGGCCACGAGCGGCGCGATCATCTGCACGAAGCCGATCCGCTCGCCGCTCCAGCCGAGGCCGCGGAGGTACGCCGCGAAATACGGGAGATAGACTCCGACGCTCCCGTAATAGAGGAAGTAGAACAGGCGCAGGCGGGACGAGGGCGACACCGGGCCTCGTGCTTACCACGCAGCGCGCGGTGAGGCGGACGTACGGAGGTGAGGCGGATGCGTGACGTCGTCGGGATGGTCCTCTGCGCCGGTCTCGGGACGCGGCTTCGCCCGCTCACCGATCGGGTGCCCAAGCCGGCGGTGCCGCTGTGCGGGGTGCCGCTCATCCGCTGGAACCTCGCGCTGCTCCGTGGCGCAGGCGTCCGTCGCGCCGCGATCAACACGCACCACCTGCCCGCGGCGATGGCGGCCGCTGCGCGTGACGCGGCGCTCGCGCTCGGGATCGAGCTGTCGATCTCGCACGAGCCGGTGATCGCCGGGACCGGCGGCGCGCTGCGGGAGGCGCGGGCGCTGCTCGACGGCGCCGAGGCCATCTTCCTCGTGAACGGCGACATCCTGTTCGACGTGGATCTCGACGACGCGCTGTCCGTGCACCGCCGCTCCGGTGCCCTCGCGACGATGGTCCTCGCGCCGATGCCGGAGGGGGGCCGCTACGCCGCGGTCGAGATGGACCGGACCGGCGCGGTGCGCCGCATCGCCGGCCGGTTCGGCCCGGGCGGCGAGGAGCTCTCGCCGTGGCACTTCACCGGCGTGCACGTCCTCTCGCCGCAGGTCCTCGACCTCGTGCCGGCGGAGCCCTTCGAGCTCGACGTGAACCGCCACGTGTACCCGGCGCTCATGGAGCGCGGTGAGCTGCGAGGGCACCTCGCGCGGGGGTACTGGAACGACCTCGGTACGCCGGGTCGCTACCTGGACGCGAGCCGGGACGTGCTCGAGGGTCGGCTGCCGCTCGCGCGGTTCGGAGGTGCCGAGCCGTTCGACGGCGCTCCTGTTCGCGCGCCGGGCGTCCACGTGCACGAGACCGCGCGCGTGGACGCGGGCGCGACGCTCGCGGCGCCTTGCGCGATCGGCCGCGCGGCGCACGTCGCGGCCGGCGCGCGCGTCGGCCCCTCCGTGTTCGTCGGCGACGGCGCGACGATCGGTCCCGGCGCGCTCCTCCGCGACGCCGCGGTGTGGAGCGGCACCTCGGTCGCGCCCGGCGAGTCGCTGGAGCGCTGCGTCGCGGCCGGGGCGCTGCGCGTCGCGGGGGAGTGACGCGACGCGGAGCGCGACGACGCGGTCAGGGCGTCAGGAGCTCCACCGCCGGTCCGGTCGAGACCGTGACCTGCGAGGGGCTCTCGTAGAGATCGCCGTCGACCGTGAACCGGACCGGCCGGCCCGCGTCGATGCTCAGCTCGCGCGCGACGGTGTCCACGGCGACGCGCCGCCGCCACGCACGTCCGCGGTACACGCCGGGCAGGCTGGCGACGATCTGGCGGACCGAGCCGACGACGCCCACCGCGTGGAAGAAGCCGGGCTGCTCCTCGCAGCGCGTGAAGGGCGCGAACCCGAACCCGATCTCCGGCGTCGTCGCGGCGATCACGCCGACGAACCGGTCCTCCGGCCACTCCTCGCCGTCGACCGTGATCCTGAGCCACTCCCGCTCGGTGAGCCGGCTCGCGAACCGGCCGCGCGAGAGCGCCGAGCCGACCGCGCGCGCGAGCAGCCCGAGCGCCATCGCCGGGGAGGGCCTGCCGGTGCCGTAGTAGACGTCGAGGAACGACACCGCCGCGCCGGTGCCGAAGATGAACCCGTGGCGCGTCGTCAGCCCGGGCGCCTCGATCCGGAGGAGATCGCGCGTGACGGTCCTGGTGCGCTTCCCGGCGCGGCGCCGCTCGAGGAGCCTCGAGAGGATCCCCTCCGGAGTCCCGGAGATCCCCTGACCGCGCGCGACCGTGTTCATCGCCCCGCCGCGCAGCAGCAGGATCTGCGGGAAGGGTGAGCCGCGCCAGGCGTCCAGCGCCGCCGAGAGGACGATGTGCGCGGTGCCGTCGCCCCCGTTCACGCCGAGCGTGTCGATGCCGCGCTCGCGGAAGCGCGCGAGCGCGTGCGCGAGCTCGTCGAGCGTCGAGGCGTCGAGCACCTCCCCGGCGCCCGCGACGAGCTGTCTCAGCTTCCCCGCGGTCTCCGGATGGCGCCGGTTGCGCCTCGACCGCGGGTTGTTCACGATACCGATGCCCGCCATGCCGCCTCTCGCGCCTGCCGATCCGCCCCTGCACGTCGTACTGGTGAGCCCACAGATCCCGCCGAACACCGGCAACGTCGCGCGGACCTGCGCCGTCACCGGCTGCCGCCTGCACCTGATCGGACCGCTGGGCTTCTCGCTCGACGAGAAGAGCCTTCGCCGCGCGGGGCTCGACTACTGGCAGGACGTCACGCCCGAGGTGCACTCCGGGTGGCCCGAATTTGAAGCGAGGGCGCTGCGCGGTCAAATCGAAAAGCTGCACCTCTTCTCGGCTCGCGGGGCGCGCGGCGTCTTCGACGCCGGCTACGCGCCCGGCGACTTCCTCGTGTTCGGCCAGGAGCAGCTCGGGCTCCCTCCCGCGCTGCTCGACGCGTACCCCGAGCGCACGGTCGCGATCCCGATGCTGCCGGGGCACCGGAGCCTCAACCTCGCCGTCGCCGCGGGCGTGGCGGTCTACGCCGCGCTGAGGTCCGTGACGCGATAGACTCGCCCGACGATGGCCGTGCAGGACCGAGGTGATCTCGCCAACACGCCGCTCGCGGTGCTGCTCCTCGACGCCATGGAGCGGCAGGCCACGGGTGCGCTCACCGTGAACCACGCCGGCACCGTGTCGCGCGTGTTCGTGCGCGACGGTCTCCCGGCGGGAGCGCAGAGCTTCGCGTCGTTCCGGCCGCTGGGGCAGATCCTCGTCCAGCAGCGGCGGATCGACATGGAGGGGCTGTCGCGCAGCCTCGCCGAGATGGCCCGCTCCGGGCGGCCGCAGGGCGAGATCCTGGTGGAGCTGGGGGTCGCCTCGAGCGAAGACGTGGCCCGCGCGCTCGCCGAGCAGCAGGCCGCCTACGTCCACGACATCGCCGCGCTGGGCGCGGGCGCGTACGCGTGGGAGCCGGGCCTTCCTCCCGAGTGGACGCGGAGCGCGCGCACCCCGCCGCTCCGCGCGATCGTGGCCGCGCTCCGGCCGCCGGCTGCGCTTCCCGTGGTCGAGGAGATCCTCGCCGGCGCG
Organism: Anaeromyxobacteraceae bacterium; assembly: GCA_035702585.1. Lineage (GTDB taxonomy): Bacteria > Myxococcota > Myxococcia > Myxococcales > Anaeromyxobacteraceae > DASSQI01. The sequence goes on along the minus strand of DASSQI010000164.1, from coordinate 11,041 downwards.
GCGGACGCCCTGTTGACGTTCACGGACGGTTACGACGACGTCGCGCGGGCGTTCGCGTGGAGCCCCGACGAGTCGCGAACGGCGGAGCCGCTGCGGATCGGCGCCACCCTCCACGACCTGGTCGCGCGCGCACCGGACCGCGACCTCGCCCGCGCGATCCTCGCGGCGCTCGTCAGGCTCGGCCTCGTCGCCGTGGACGGCGTCGCCGCGACCGTGCCGCCGGCGCTGGGGCGGCTCGTGAGTCCGGCGGGCGCCCCGCGCGGCGCCGGCGCGATCCGCGATCCCGAAGAGGCACGGCGACTCCGGCAGCGGATGATGGCGCGCGGGATGCGCAACACGGGCGTCGGGCCGCTGTCCCAGCCGGAGCCCGCCGGTGGTGCGCGAGGCGCGGCCGCGGCTCCCGCCGCGAGCCCGGGAGCCCACGCCGGCCAGGCCGCGGACACCGCGTCCCAGGAGATCCGCGCCGCGCTCGAGGCCGCGCTGCCGCGTGCGAAGGACCGCGACCTCTTCGCGCGCCTCGGCCTGCCGCGGACGGCGACGCGCGATCAGGTGAAGCACGCGTACCTCGCGCTCGCGAAGCGGTTCCACCCCGACCGGTTCCTCACGCGCGAGCTCGCGGATCTCCAGCCGCAGGTGCAGGAGCTCTTCGCCGCGATCAACGAGGCGTACGACGTCCTCGGAGACGATCGGCGACGGACCGAGCACCTCGCGAGCATGGGCGCCGCCTGGGTGTCGGACGACGCGTCCGCGCGCGTCGACTTCGAGAAGGGCGAGGCGTGCATGCGCACGCGCGACCATCGCCGCGCCCGCGGCTTCTTCGAGGCTGCCGCGCGCGCGGATCCGCGGCCGGAGTACCTGGCGGCGGCCGCGCACGCGATCGTCCTCGAGGGACACGGCGAAGATCGCGAGCGCGCCCGCGACCTCGTCCGCGGCGCCCTCGCCGATCCGCGGTGCGATCGCGCGGCGTACGTCGCGGGGCTGCTCGCGCGCGACGACGGCGACGACGCGGCAGCCGAGCGCCACTTCCGCGCCGCGCTCCACGCGAACCCCCGGCACGCGGACGCGGCGCGCGAGCTGCGCGCGCTCGAGGTGCGCCGCTCCGGAAAGACGCGTAGATAAGCGGGCGTGAGAGTCCTCGGGATCGAAAGGCCCACCGGGAGCGCCGGCCGATGAAGGTGCTTGGAATCGAGACCTCCTGCGACGAGACCGCCGCCGCCGTCGTGGAGGACGGGCGGCGGGCGCTGTCCGACGTCGTCGCGACGCAGATCGAGCTGCACCGGAAGTGGGGCGGCGTCGTGCCCGAGCTCGCGAGCCGCAACCACGTCATGCAGGTGATGCCCGTGGTCGACGAGGCGCTCGCCCGCGCCGGCGTGCGACCGCAGGAGCTCGACGGCATCGCCGTGACGAGCGGCCCGGGGCTCGTCGGCGCGCTGCTGGTCGGCGTCCAGGTCGCGAAGTCGCTCGCGCTCGCGTGGCGCAAGCCCCTCGCGCGCGTGAACCACCTCGAGGGACACCTCGTCGCCGCGTTCCTGGCGGACCCGCCGCCGACGTTCCCGTTCCTCGGCTTCGTCGTCTCCGGCGGCCACACGTCGCTGTACGCGGCGAAGGACTTCGGCGACTACCGGCTGCTCGGCTCGACCCGCGACGACGCGGCCGGCGAGGCGTTCGACAAGGGAGCGAAGCTCCTCGGGCTGCCGTACCCGGGCGGCGTCGCGATCGACAAGCTCGCGCGGACCGGCAACGCGGCGGCCGTGAAGTTCCCGAAGGCGATCGTGCGCGGCGCCGAGCTCGACTTCAGCTTCTCCGGTCTCAAGACGGCGCTGCTGCACCACGTCCGCAAGCACGGCGTGCCCGAAGGGCAGGGGCTCGCGGACCTGTGCGCGAGCTACCAGGAGGCCATCGTCGGCGCGCTCACGCAGAAGCTGTTCCGCGCCGCGCGCCAGCTCCAGTTCGAGCGGATCGTGCTGTCCGGAGGCGTCGCGGCGAACGGCCGGCTGCGCGCGGCCGTGACCGACAAGGCCGCCGAGTACGAGGGTCTCTCGGTGTTCCTGCCCGCGCCGAAGCTCTGCACCGACAACGCGGCGATGATCGCCGTCGCCGGGACCGAGGCGCTGCGCCGCGGCGAGCGCTCCGGCGCCGACCTCAACGCCGACGCGAGCTGGCGCCTGTGACCGCGAAGGACGCGCCGCCCGTGGTCGAGCCCTCGCACCGGACGTACCCGAGCCCGCGCGTCCTGCTCGATCGCCACGGGCTGCGCGCGAAGAAGAGCTGGGGCCAGAACTTCCTCGCCGACGAGTCGATCCTCGACGGGATCGCCGCGCTCGCCGCGCCGGCCTCTGACGACACCGTCGTGGAGCTCGGCTCGGGGCTCGGGCACCTCACCGCGCGCCTGCTCGCGCGGGGGGCGAACGTCGTCGCGGTCGAGCGCGACCGCGACATGGCGCGCGTGCTCCGCAGCGAGCTCGGGGACCGCGTCACGCTGCTCGAGGCGGACGCGGTGCGGCTCGACTACGCCGCCCTCGCGCGATCGCGCGGCGTCTCCGCGCTCGCCGTCGTCGGGAACCTGCCGTACCACCTGACGAGCCCGATCCTGTTCTCGATCCTCGACCAGCGCGAGCGCGTCTCTCGCGCCGTGTTCCTCGTGCAGCGCGAGGTCGCCGAGCGCCTCGCCGCGAGCCCGGGCACGAAGGACTGGGGGCTCCTGTCGGTGCTGCTGCAGCAGTGCGCCGAGGTCGGGATCGCGCGGAAGGTGCCCGCCGGCGCCTTCCACCCGCCGCCGAAGGTGGAGAGCGCGGTCGTGCGCATCGCGTTCAGGCCCGCGGTGCACGAGCCCCGCGACGCGTCGCGATTCCGGGCGCTGGTGAAGGCGGGGTTCGCTCAGCGACGGAAGGTGCTCGCGAACGCGCTGTCCGCGGGCCGCGTCGCGCCCCCCGAGCACATCGCTCGCGCGCTGGAGGCCGCCGGCATCGACGGCCGCCGCCGCGGCGAGACGCTCACCGTCGAGGAGTGGGTGAACCTCGAGAGAGCGCTCTAGCGCTCGGGACGACGCGCGCGACGTCCGTCCACGATCTGCGCGCGTCGGCGCGAGGTCTCGAAGGCGGGGTCCAGTGCTGGAGCGCGTGAAAGCCGCACAGTCCGCCGAGGAAGCTCGGGCGGTCACAGCCGGTCGTCTTGCACATCGACTTCACCATCCGGGGGAGAAATGCATGGGCGCCCAACCGCTGTCTCACCCGCCCGCCGTCCCGTTCCACCGCCCTTCGGAAGGGCGCCCATGACCTGCTGGCTCGAGCTACGAGCCAATCCTTCGCGCCGCGGCCACGAGCAGGTTCATGTTCCGGCCGCCGTTCTCGCCCAGGAACCGGCGGAACCGGTTCGGGTCGAGCTTCATGGACCGGATCGTCTGCTCGACGATCGCGTCATAGCTGCGTGCGCTCGGCTTCTTGAGCTCGAGCGCGATCTTGAGAATGGCGCGGTGGAACGCCGGGTCGGGTTCCGCCACGGTCGTCGCCGTGCGGTCCTGGATCCGGTCTTCCGTTGCGGTTCGTCCGTTGCCCATCGCCGCTGACCCGCCTCCCCGATGCAGAAGCTGCCGCGCCAGATGACGTGACGATATGTGACATCACATAAAACGTCAAGGCACACTGGTAGGGTCCGCGCGGGTGTCATCCCCCCGTGGCATCTTCGGGAGGTCGATGCAGAACCATCGCTACATCGCGATCGAGGGGCCGATCGGCGTCGGCAAGACGACGCTCGCGAACCGCCTCGCAGAGCGCCTCGGCGGAACCGTCCTGCTCGAGCAGGTGGAGGAGAACCCGTTCCTCCCCAGCTTCTACGACGACCCGCTGAAGTACGCGTTCCAGGCGCAGATGTTCTTCCTGCTCTCTCGGTTCCAGCAGCAGCAGGCGCTCTGGCAGCAGGACCTCTTCAGCCAGCTCACCGTCTCCGACTACGTCTTCGCGAAGGACCGCATCTTCGCCGCGCTCACGCTCAGGCCCGACGAGCACGCGCTGTACGAGCGGGTCGCATCGCTGCTCGACGCGCGCGTCGCGAAGCCGGACCTGGTCGTGTACCTGCAGGCCCGGCCCGACGTGCTGCTCGGCAGGATCCGCAAGCGCGGCCGCGACTTCGAGCGGCACATCGAGGCCGAGTACCTCGAGGCGCTGTCGAAGGCGTACAGCGACTTCTTCTTCCACTACGAGGAGACGCCGCTCCTCGTCGTGAACGCGAACGACGTGGACCTCGCCGGCTCCGACGAGGAGCTCGACGCCCTCATCCACGTGATCCGGAAGCACCGCGCCGGAACCCAGCACTACGTGCCGATGGGCACGCGCACGCGATAGCGCGCGGCCCGCATCCACCTGCGACGCGATGGCGCGGGCCCCGCGGACCCTGCCTGTGGCGGTTCGTCGCGCATGGGGGTACATTGGCCCCCTTCCATCTTCCTTGGGCGGGACCCGCACGCCGGGCCTGCACCGGAGGTCGAGATGTCGAGCCAGGCAAGCGGCCCACAGAAGCGCGTCACCATCAACGAGCTGCGTCGCATGAAGGAGGCCGGCGAGAAGATCGCCATGGTCACCGCGTACGACGCGACCATGGCGCGCCTCGCGGGCGCGGCGGGCGTCGACGTGGTCCTCGTCGGCGACTCGCTCGGCATGGTGCTGCAGGGACACGACTCGACGCTGCCGGTCAGCCTCGAGCACATGGCCTATCACTCCGCCGCCGTGCGGCGCGGCCTCGACCGCTCGCACGCGCGCGCCCACCTCGTCACCGATCTTCCTTTCGGCAGCTACCAGGCGAACACCGACGAGGCGGTGAAGAACGCGATGCGGCTCGTCGCCGAGGGCGCGGCCGAGGCCGTGAAGCTCGAAGGCGGCGCCGAGTACGCCGACGTCGTCCGGCGGATCGTCCGCGCCGGCGTCCCGGTCATGGGCCACATCGGCCTCACGCCGCAGTCGATCCATCGCATCGGCGGCTACGTCGTCCAGGGCAAGGACTCGGACAAGGCGCATCAGCTCCTGAGCGACGCGCGCGCCCTCGAGGACGCGGGCTGCTACGCCGTCGTGCTCGAGTGCATCCCGAGCGAGCTCGCGCGCGTCATCACCGGTCAGCTGCGGGTGCCCACGATCGGCATCGGCGCGGGCGTGCACTGCGGCGGGCAGGTGCTGGTCATCAACGACCTCCTCGGCCTCGACATGGAGTTCAAGCCGAAGTTCGTGAAGCGCTTCGCGACGCTCGGCGACACCGTGAGCGCGGCCGTCCAGGGCTACGTGTCGGAGGTTCGCCAGGGCGTCTTCCCGGCGGAGGAGCACAGCTTCCATTCGCAGACGCTCCGGCTGGTCCAGCCGGTGGACGACGGCGGCGAGCGCGAGGACCTCGCCGTCCAGGGCGCGCCGGTGTAGCGTCCGCGCGCGATGAACCGTTCGAAGACTCCGCTCCTCGTCAGGGATCCGCGCGACTGGCAGCGACGCTGCCTGGAGGCGCGCGAGCGTGGAGCGGCGATCGCCCTCGTGCCCACGATGGGGTTCCTGCACGACGGCCACGTCTCGCTGATGCGCGAGGCCCGCGCCCGCGCGGACGCCCTCGCCGCAGCGAGGCCGGCCGGTGGCGGCGAGGCGCTCGCGGTCGCGAGCATCTTCGTGAACCCTTCGCAGTTCGGTCCGACCGAGGACCTCGCGCGCTACCCGCGCGATCTCGAAGGCGACCTCGCGAAGTGCGCAGCCGCGGGGATCGACGCCGTGCTGGCGCCCGACGCGGCCGCGGTGTACGGCGCCCGCCATCAGACCTGGGTCGACGTCACCGGCGTCTCGCAGGGGCTGTGCGGCGGCAGCCGGCCCGGTCACTTCCGCGGGGTGGCCACCGTCGTCGCGAAGCTCTTCAACCTCACGCGGCCCCACGTCGCGCTGTTCGGAGAGAAGGACTTCCAGCAGCTCGCGGTCATCCGCGCGATGGCGCGGGACCTCGACATGGCGGTCGACGTCGTCGGCATGCCCATCGTCCGCGAGCCGGACGGCGTCGCCATGTCGTCGCGGAACGCCTACCTCTCTCCGGACGACCGCCGGCGAGCCGTCGCGCTGTCGCGCGCGCTCGTCGACGCGCGCGATCGCGTCACCTCCGGAGAGCGGGACGCCGCCGCCCTGATCGCGGCCGCGAAGGAGACGCTCGCCGCGGCGGGCGCGCGCGTGGACTACGTCGAGATCGTCGATCCGGAGACGCTGGCCCCGGTCCAGCGCGCCGCGCCGGGCAGCAGGATGCTCGTCGCCGCCCACGTCGGAGCGACGCGGCTCATCGACAACGCGGCGCTGCCATGAGCGGCAAGGGCAAGGCGCAGCCGAAGGGCGCACCGGAGGGCGTGAAGGTCATCGCGCAGAACCGGCGGGCCCGCTTCGACTTCGCGATCGAGGAGCGCTACGAGGCGGGCATCGTCCTCTCCGGCAGCGAGGTCAAGTCGCTGCGGGCCGGGAACGTCGCCATGTCCGACGCCTACGCGCTGCCGCGCGGAGACGAGCTCTTCCTCGTCAACTGCCGCATCGGGGAGTACCAGCCCGCGGCGTTCTTCGGCCACTCGCCGATCCGAGATCGCAAGCTGCTCCTGAACCGCGAGGAGCTGGATCGGATCCGGACGAAGGTCGAGCAGCGCGGGTACACGCTCGTGCCGCTCTCGCTGTACTTCAAGGCCGGCTGGGCCAAGGTCGAGCTGGGGCTCGCCCGCGGGCGCACGCACGAGGATCGCAGGGCGGTGATCGCGGAGCGGGAGTCGAAGCGCGAGATGGAGCGCGCGATGTCGCGCCGCAAGCGATAGGGCTCGCGTCCGGCGCTCCGCGCGGGGTGGTGTGCCGATGTGCGAGAGCCGACCACGTCGGCGCCGTCGGTGGCACAGGTCACCCCCGGAGACACGTCGGGGGACCGGGCGCCCGCGGCGCATCGTTCACATCTTCGCTCTGTTACGATCCTCGTCCGGAGCCAGGATGCTCGAACGATTCACGCTGCCGCGCGATCTGATCTGCTGCGACGGGACCGTGCTCGCGCCAGCGGGGGCGGTGGTGACGCTCGCGTCGATCGGCGAGGCGGCGGCGAACGCTCCTCCGCTGCCGGCGCGCCCGCTCTCCGACACCTTCGCTGCCGGCGAGCTGTCGGAGACGCTCACGAACCCGGCCCACCGGCACCTGTTCCGCGGCGCCCAGGTGCAGGGCGCCGTGGCTCGCGTGCTCCTCTCGACGGCGCTGCCGGCTCCGCTGTGGGCCGAGCTCGCGGCCCTGCGCGACGCGGACCCGGCGCGATGGCGCCACGCGATGGCGACCGCGTGCGTCGCGGTGCGGATGCAGCTCGGCGTCACCGACGACCCCGCCGCGCTCTGGGACGCGGCGGCCGCCGGCCTGCTGCACGATCTCGGGATGCGGCACGTGCCCGAGCGCGCGGGTCGCATCGGCGAGGAGCTGGCGCGCGGGGAGGCGGAGGCGATCGCCACGCACCCGCTGCTGGGAGCGCTCCACGTCGCGTCGGTGCTCGGCGAGCACCCCGCCGTCGAGGCGGCGCTCGCGCACCACTGGCGCCGCGGGCGCGGATACCCGCGGCTCGATCGCGAGCCGTCGCCGCTCAGCGAGGTGGTGGCCGTCGCGAGCGCGTTCGTCGCGCTGACGCAGCCGCGCGTGTTCCGGTCGAGCGCGTACGAGGCCCGCGGCGCAGCCGACCTCCTCATCCGCGAGGCGAGCCACGGCCGCGCGGATCTCGAGGCGGTGCGCCGCCTCGTGCACGCGCTCCGGGGCGGAAGGGGCGACCTCGCCGCGCTCCGCTTCGGGCGCGAGCGCATCGGCCAGGCGCCCGCGGTGAACCGGCATCGCTGGCTCGACGCGGAGCCGGCTGCGTAGCTTCAGCGAGACCCGGTTGCCGTCACCCGCCGGCGCCCTGCCAGAACTCGAACCGCCGTCCGAGCGGATCGTCGGGCCCGTAGAACACGAGGTACGCCGCCGCGTCGTAGGCCATGAACGCCGGCCGGCCGCGCGCGACGTTCCCGAGCTGGTGCAGCGTCCGCCAGGTGCCGGTGTTGAAGTAGCAGGCCGCGCGGCCGTTCACGAGCCCGAGGGGGCGCATGCCGGCGAAGTGGGTGTGGCCGTTCACGACGTATTGCAGGTGGCGGTGCTCCGGCTCCTCGAGCGCCTTCACCGCGCTCTCCGCGAACCGCACGTCGAGCAGCCGGAACAGCAGGTAGTAGAGGTTCGTGAGGCGCGGCTCGTCGCGCGGCTTCGCGCGCGCCGAGAGCCCGAGCAGGAACCGGAACCGCTGCGCGAAGTCGAGCTTGTAGGGCTCGTGGTGCTCCGCGAGCCAGGTCCTCACGTGCTCGTTCTCCAGGAACTCGTCGACGAGGTCGCGCCAGCTGCGGATCACGGTGGCGCCGAGGTCGCCCTTGTCGTCGGTGCCGAGCGACCGGACCCAGCTCGGGACCGCGAGGATCGGGCGCACGTCGTCGATGTCGTCGAGCCTGTCGTCGTCGACGCCGAGGCGACGGCGAATCTCGATGGGGAAGCGGACGATCAGCTCCGACGCGACCATGTCGCCGAGCGCGGGGCCGCCGCCCGGGTCGTAGCAGAGCTTGTCCACGACGTGGCCGTGGTACGCGAGCACGCGCTCGTCCGGGAACACGAGCGTGGTCGGGAACGGCGCGTCGCCGCCGCGCAGCCCCAGCGCCGCGCGGACGGACGAGCGCGCCTCGGGTGCGTGCGCCAGCAGCCGGTCGTGGTTGCCGAGGACGTACTCGATCTCGAGCGACCCTCGCTCGACGTGGCCGCGCAGGAACTCGAAGAAGCGCGTTCCCTCCGCGATCGTCGCGTCCACGATCTCCTTCACCCGCGCGGCCACCTGCGCCGACGGCTCGTGGTACGGCTTCTCGCCGACGCCGATCCATGCGGGCGTGCGGACGAGGTCGAAGATGTCGCCGAGCAGCACGAGCTTCACCGGCGCGTCGGGCCTTCCGCCCTCGATGCGCTGCCACAGCCGCGCGACCTGCGCCTCGCGCGCGAGGCCGCCGGCACCGGCGGGGCGAAGGTGGAGATCCGAGACGAAGACGAGCATCAGCCTGCCGCTCGCGCGAGGGCGTGGAGGCGCGGCGCGGATCCGGACGATAGTCCGCTCTGACGGAGCGTGTCGAAGGGCGGCCCCGGCCGGAGCGCTCGGTCAGCGCGCGAGACCGGAGACCTCGCGCAGCGTCTGCCACGAGTAGATGCCGGTGGAATGGCCGTCGGACCAGAAGATCTGGACCGCGTAGTTCCCCACGGGCTTCAGCTCGGTGGGCGTGATGTCCGCCGGGATCGTGGAAGAGTCGAGGATCTTGCGCCCCGTGCCCTCCTCGACGCATTCGGCGCAGGGGCAGCCGTCGCGCAGCGTCATCGCCGGGACGCGCACCTCGTGCCCGCCGGGCCACACGATGTGCAGCTCGCCGCGCTCGGTCACGTCGAGCGATTCGGGCGGTTCGCTGCCTGACTTCCGGAACTGTACGCGGTCGAGGAGCCCCATGCCGGTTTCATGTCGTCGCGCCCGCCCCGCGTCAAGCGCGCCGATCCGGGCAGGCACCGCGCGCCGCAGCAGGCAGCAGGTCAGCCTGGGACCGCTACGGCCCGGAGCAGCTCGGAGCGGTCCTCGGGCAGCGCGACGCACGGCGCCACGTCGCTCGTCCAGAGGTCGGAGGTCGAGACGTCGCTCGACAGGCGAAGCACCGTCGCCGAGCGGGTGCCGTACGCGTCGCCGAAGTGGATGCAGATCGGCTCACCGGGCTCGTGGCGCGCGAGCAGCGCGCCGAGCCGCTCCGGCGTCGGCTCCGCCGGCCACGCCGCGCGCACCGCCCGCGCTCGCGCGTCCAGCGGCCCGCTGCCGCGCTCCGTCACGACGTGGAGACCAGGACCGAGCGCGGCGAACGTCGCCGGGTCTGTGCCGTCGTGGCGCCACAGGAAGGCGCCGTCCGCGTCGGCGACGGCGAGGTGGAACGGGTTGAAGTCGGACGCCGCGACGTCGGCGAGGGCGCGGCGCGCGTCGGCCACTCCGGCGTGCGCGAGCGCCAGCCCGACGAGCTCACCGCGCGAGCGGCGCGTCGGGTCCGGCGGCGCGCCGGTGAACACGTTCGTCACGGCCGCGAAGAGGCCGCTCGCGGAGACGCCGATCCACGTCCCGCCGGCTACCGCGTCGCGGGGCGCGACGTACGGGATCGCGCCCGGCCCGCTCCGCAGCGCCCACGGCTCGGACTCGCGCGACAGGCGCTCGTCCCGGTTCGCGGCGACGATCACCGGCCACCGCGGCGCGGACCCGAGCGCGATCGCGAGCGTGCACATGTGCGGACATGTGCCTCGCGGGCGCGACGATCGCCACCCATAAGAAAGAAGCCCCGCCGGATGGCGGGGCTTCGTCGAGCTGCGCGCCGGGACGGGCGTCCTTACTTGCCGGCCGCCTTGACCGCGGCGAGCAGCTGCTGCCGCTTCTGCTCGAGCTCTGCCGGCAGCGTGGGGCCGAGCTTGTCGAACCACTCCTTCTGCGACTCGAGCTCCGTCACCCACTCGCCCGCGTCGATCTTCAGGGCGGCGGCCGGATCGGCCTCGTTCTGCGCGAGGCCGGTGAGGTCGAGGTCCGACTCTCCGGGCGTGAAGCCGATCGGAGTCTGCCGCGCCCCCGCCTTGCCCTCGCAGCGGTCGAGGATCCACTTCAGGACGCGCATGTTGTCGCCGTACCCCGGCCACAGCCACTTGCCGTCGGCGCTCTTGCGGAACCAGTTCACGAGGAAGACCTGCGGCGGCTTCGGGATCCGCGACTCCATCGCGAGCCAGTGGCTGAAGTACTCGCCCATGTCGTACCCGCAGAAGGGCAGCATCGCCATCGGGTCGCGGCGCACGCCTTCCTTCAGGCCCTGGGCGGCTGCCGTCGTCTCGGAGCCCATGGTCGCGCCCATGAAGACCCCGTGCTTCCAGTCGAACGACTGCAGCACGAGCGGCACCGTCGTCGAGCGGCGCCCGCCGAAGATGATGGCGCTGATCGGCACGCCCTTCGGATCGTCCGCGAAGCG
>DASSQI010000163.1:0-6126 GCA_035702585.1 Anaeromyxobacteraceae bacterium | reverse complement strand
GGCGTCTTCTCCTCGGTGAACGTCGACCTGACCCGCGCCGGCCTCGGGGCGACCGGGCGCGACGTGGTGATCCGCGTCGACGAGGGGGGCGGATCGTGTGCTCGCCGCCCTGGTCCGGCTCGAGCCCGCGCCGCACGCCCGCGGCCGCGCCCGCGGCCGGCGACGGCTGCGGCGCCTGCGCCTGCGAGCCGTGCGTGAGCTCGTTGCAGAGGTGCACCGCCGCGAGCCAGTAGCCGGCGGGGCCGAGGCCCACGATCTGGCCGTGGGTGGCCGGCGAGATGACGCTCCGGCGCCGCCACTCCTCCCGCGCGTGGACGTTCGAGATGTGCACCTCGATCGTCGGCGCGCGCACGCCCTTGAGGCAGTCGTGCAGCGCGTAGCTCGTGTGCGTGAACGCGCCGGGGTTCATGATGATCCCGCGCGCCTGATGACGGTGCTCGTGGATGAAGTCGATGAGCGCGCCCTCGGTGTTGGACTGGAAGGCCAGCACCTCGATGCCGTACTGCGCGCACGTCTCGGTGACGAGCCGCTCGATGTCCGCGAGCGTGGTCGAGCCGTAGACCTCCGGCTCGCGCTCTCCGAGGAGGTTCAGGTTGGGGCCGTTCACGAGCAGGATCATCGCGCTCCTCCGCGCCGCCGGGGCGGCGCCTCCGCCGTCTCTTCCGCCGCGGCGGCGACGCTCTCGTCGTCGGCGCGGACGTCCCACTCCACCGTCCAGCGGGTCGCGTCCGCGCGCGGCAGCACCCACAGCAGGCCGCTCGCCGCGCGCTTCTTGTCGTGCGCCATGAGGCGCACCGCCTGCCGCGCGATCTCCCGCGGCACTCGCGTGGGGAGCCCGGCGGCCTCTATCGCCTCCTCCACCTCGCGCACCGCCGCGTCGCCGATCCGGTCGAGCCGTCGAGCGAGCCTGAACGCGTACGCGAGCCCCACCGCCACCGCTTCACCGTGCGTGTAGCGCGAGAACCCGCCGGCCGCCTCGACGCCGTGGCCGAACGTGTGGCCCAGGTTGAGGAGCTTGCGCGCGCCCTTCTCGCGCGGATCCTCGGCCACCACCGCGCGCTTCGCCGCGGCGCAGCGCTCGACGAGCGCCGCGGGTGCGGCGAGCCGCCGGGCCGCGCGCGCCACGTCCGGCAGGAGCGCCGGATCGAGGCAGCCGTACTTCAGCACCTCGCCGAACCCGCTGCGGAGCTCGCGCTCCGGCAGCGTTTGGAGCGCGCGCACGTCGGTGAGCACGGCGGTCGGTGGATGGAACGCTCCGACGACGTTCTTGGCGAGCGGGAGGTTCACCGCGGTCTTCCCGCCGATCGCCGCGTCCACCATCGCGAGCAGCGTCGTGGGCACCGCGATCCAGTCGAGCCCGCGCATGAAGGTCGCGGCGAGGAAGCCGGCGGCGTCGGTGACCGCGCCGCCGCCGACGCCGACGACGAGGCTGCGCCGGGTGAGGCCGGCGCGCAGGAGCCGCGTCGCCGACCGCTCGAGCTCGGCGAGCGTCTTCCCCGCCTCGCCGTCCGGCAGCACGTGCGTGAGCGCGAGGTTTCCGGCGCGCGTGAGCGCCTGCTCCAGGGCGCGACCGTACGGCGTCCGGCGGACCGGCGCGCAGGTGACGAGCGCGACGGCGTCGCGGGTCGAGACGCGCTCGCGGAGGTCGGAGGTGACCGTCGTCACAGGAGGCCCAGTATGCGTCGGGCCACGGCCTCCGGCGAGAAGCCGGTCACCGATACCGTGAGGTGCGCGCGCCGGTAGAGCCCGTCGCGCTGAGCGCGCAGGGCGCGCCACCGGGCGGCGAGCGGCCGGTTCGACTCCTCGTCGCCCCCGGAGATGCGCCGCAGCGCCTCCCGCTCCGAGACGTCGAGGAAGACGACGCGCGCGGTCCGGAGGAGCCGCTCCGCGCTCACGGGATCGCAGAACGCGCCGCCGCCGAGGTCCACGACGACCGGGCCCGTCATCGCCGCGACGACCTCCCGCTCCGCCTGCCGAAACGCCGGCTCGCCGTCCTCGGCGAAGATCCGGGGGATGGGCTTGCCGAACCGCTCGACGAGGAGCGCGTCGGTGGAGACGACGCGGCGGCGGAGCCACCGGGCGAGCAGCTCGGCCACGGTGGACTTCCCCGCTCCCATCATCCCCGCCAGCGCGAGCGCCTCGTCGCCCCGGAGCGCCACCGTCAGCGAATCCTCTCGCGGTACGCCGCGACGGCGCGCTCGACGTCGACCACCGCGTCGCCGCCGAACTTCTCGAGGAACGCGTTCGCGACCTCCCAGGCGACGACCGCCTCGCCGACCACCGCGGCGGCGGGGACGGCGCAGACGTCGCTCCGCTCGTACTTCGCGGTCGTCTCCTCGCGCGTCTCGATGTCGACGGTCGGGAGCCCGCGCGTCATCGTCGGGATCGGCTTCATGTAGCCGCGCGCGAGCAGCGGCTCGCCGTTCGTGACGCCGCCCTCGAGCCCGCCCGCGCGGTTCGTGTCGCGGCGGAAGCCGAGCGCGCCGCCGGCGTGGATCGCGTCGTGGAACTGGTCGCCCGGGAGATCGACCCGCATGCCCTCGCCGACCTCGGCGGCGCGGATCGCCTGGATCCCGCAGAGCGCGCCGGTGATGCGCGCGTCGAGGCGCCGGTCGGGGTGCACGTAGCTCCCGATCCCGGGCAGGAGGCCCGTGACGTAGACCTCGAACGCGCCGCCGATCGACCCGCCGCGCGCCTTCTCGCGGTCGATGATCTCGCGCCAGCGCGCCGCGACGGGCTCGTCCTCGACGTGCATGTCCGACGCCTCGATCGCGGCGACGGCAGCGGCGTCGGGAGGGCCGCCCGCGTCGTGGCGGAGCTCGCCGATCTGGACGACGCGGCTCGCGCAGGTGACGCCGAACCGCGCGAGGAGCTGCTTCGCGAGCGAGCCCAGCGCCACCGTCGCGGCCGTGGACCGCGCGCTCGCGCGCTCGAGCACGTCGCGCGCGTCGTCGAACCCGTACTTCAGCACGCCCGCGAGGTCGGCGTGGCCGGGCCGGACCTGGGTGAACTTGCGCCCGCCGCGGGCGGTCGGCGAGACGAGGTCCTTCCAGCTCTCGTGATCCTTGTTCCAGATGACGAACGCGATCGGCGCTCCCAGCGTCACCTCGCCGCGAAGGCCTGCGAGGAACTGGGCCTCGTCGCGCTCGATCTTCTGGCGCCCGCCGCGGCCGTAGCCCTTCTGGCGGCGGCGGAGATCGCGGTTCACCTGCTCGAGGTCCACCGCGAGGCCCGCCGGGAATCCCTCGGCGATGGCGGCGAGCGCCGGGCCGTGCGACTCGCCGGCGGTGAGGTAGCGGATGGCGGTCATGTCGTGCGGGCTCCCGAGGCGGTGGCGAGCGCGTCGGCCATGGCTCGCGGCGGCGCGCTGCGCCCGTGCCACAGCTCGAAGCCGAGCTCGCCCTGCCTCACCAGGATCTCCTCGCCGGTGACGAGCCGCGCTCCCGCGGCGCGCGCGGCGCGGCTGAACGGCGTGTCGCCGTAGACGAAGTCGCAGGCGACCTGTCCGGCGCGGAACGCGATGGGCGGCAGCTCGCCCTTGCCGGCGAGCCCGGCGCTCGTCGCGTTCACGATGCAGTCGGCCGCCCGCGCCTCCTCGACGACCGCGTCCCACGAGATCGCGTGCACCCGCCCGCCCACCTCGTCCCGGAGCGCCGTCGCCGCGTCGTCCCGTCGCGCGGTGATGACGACGTCGGTCCCGAGCGCGCTGGCGGCCCACAGCGCGGCCCGCGCTGCGCCGCCCGCGCCGAGCAGCAGCACGCGCGCGCCGGGACCGATCCCGGCGGCGGTGAGGAGCGAGCGGAGCGCAGGGGCGTCGGTGTTGTGGCCGGACCAGCCCGACTCCGTCCGCACGAGCGTGTTCACTGCGCCGCACGCCATCGCCGACCCGTCGAGCCGGATGCACGCCTCGACCGCCGCGACCTTGTGCGGAACCGTGACGTTGAGGCCGCGGAGGCCGAGCGCGTGGGCGCCGCGCAGCGCCTCGACGACGCGCTCCGGCGCGACCGGGAGCGCGACGTACACGCCGTCGATGCCGGCGGCGGCGAGGGCCGCGTTCTGCATCACCGGCGAGAGGCTGTGCGCGATCGGCCAGCCGACGACGGCGTACACCGCGGTGCGACCGCCGATCACGCTCGGTCCCCTTCCCCGGCTCCCGCGCAGAGCCCGTCCAGCAGCCCGAAGAACGACGGGAAGCTGGTCGCGACGCAGCCGACGTCGTCGAGCCGGACCTCCTCGCCGGGAGCCATGAAGAGCTGCGCGACCGCCATGCTCATCGCGATCCGGTGGTCGAGGCGCGTCTGCACCGACGTGGAGCGCAGCGGCGTCGGCCCCTCGATCGCGCAGCCGTCCTCGAACAGCTCGATGCGCGCGCCGGCGGAGGCGAGCGCCTCGCCCATGGACGCGAGCCGGTCGGACTCCTTCACGCGCAGCTCGCGCGCGTCGCGGATCACGGTGCGCCCGCGCGCCTGCGTCGCGAGCACCATCACGACCGGCAGCTCGTCGATGAGCCGGGGGATCGTCGCGCCGCCGATCTCGACGCCGCGCAGCTCGGCCGCGCGCACCGTCACGTCGGCGCGCAGCTCGCCGGCGATCTCGCGCGAGCCGGCGATGTCGAGGTCGGCGCCCATCGCCTGGAGCACGTCGATGACGCCGGTGCGGGTCGGGTTCGTTCCCACGTTGCGGATCGTGACCTCGGAGCCGGGGCAGCCCGCCGCCGCGCACAGGAAGAACGCCGCCGAGGAGATGTCCCCGGGGACGTCCACGTCCTGGCCGCGCGGGCGTCCGGGCCGGATCGTCACGGCGGTGCCGTCCACCGAGACCGAGACACCCATGCCGGTGAGCATCCGCTCGGTGTGGTCCCGCGACCGCTCGGGCTCGACGACGGTGGTCTCGCCGTCGGCGAAGAGCCCGGCGAGGAGGCACGCGCTCTTCACCTGCGCGCTCGCGACCTGGAGCTCGTGCCGCGTGCCGCGCAGCGGTCCGCCGCGGACCACGACGGGCGGGACGCGGTCGCCGTCGCGCGCGATGAGGTTCGCGCCCATGCGCCGGAGCGGGTCGATGACACGGCGCACGGGACGACGCCGCAGTGACGCGTCCCCCGTGAGCACCGAGAGCCCGGGCACCGCGGAGAGCACGCCGCAGAGCAGCCGCAGCGACGTCCCGGAGTTGCCGCAGTCGATCACGTCCTCCGGCTCGCGCAGCCGCGCAGGAGGCTCGACGATCCAGGCGTCGCCGTCGCGGAGCACGCGGGCGCCGAGCGCCTCGACGGCCTTGCGGGTCGAGTGGACGTCCTCCGCCTCGAGGAGCCCCGTGACGCGCGAGCGGCCCTCGGCGAGCGCCGCGAAGAGCAGCGCGCGATGCGAGACCGACTTGTCGCCGGGGACGGTGAACGCGCCCTTCAGCGGGCCGGTGCGGCGGCAGAGCGATCCGTTCACGCTGGGTTCCCTCCCGGGTAGAGCGCCTCGCGCGCGGCACGCGCCTCCTCGAGCACCGCCCGCGCGCGCTCCGGAGACGCCGCGACGGCGTCGAGGACGCGCGAGAGCTGGTCCTGCAGCGACTGCGCGGCGGCGGCGATGCCGTCGTTGCGGCGCGCCACCTCGCCCTGGATGTCGAACGGGAACTGGGCGAGCCGCGTGAGATCGCGCAGCCCGGGCCCGGCGAGCCGCTCGGCGAGCGGCCCCGCGTCGCGCGCGGCGAGCGAGAACGCGCTCGCGACGAGGTAGGGCAGGTGCGAGACCATCGCCACGGCGGCGTCGTGCTCGGCGGCGGCGCAGCGGATCACCTCGGCGCCGAGCGCCGCGTGGATCCCTGCGACCACGTCGACGGCGCGAGGATCGCCGACCGCGTCCGTGCACACCGCGACGCGGCCGCCCCGCCACAGCTCGGCGCGCGCGGCGGCGTAGCCGCCGTGGCCGCCGAACATCGGGTGGGCGCCGACGAACGCGACGCCGGGGCGGACCTCGCGCGACGCGACCGCGACGACGCGCGCCTTCGCGCCGCCGACGTCGGTCAGGATCGCGCCCTCGCGGGCGTGGCACGACACCGGCGCGAGCAGCGCCTCGATCGCGGCGACCGGCGTGCAGAGGAAGATGACGTCGCACGCGCCGAGCGCCGCGGTCGGCGCCT
>DASSQI010000162.1:0-5699 GCA_035702585.1 Anaeromyxobacteraceae bacterium | reverse complement strand
CCGCGCGGGCCTCGTCCCGATCGCGGACCGTGCGCTCGAGCTCGGCGGAGAGCTTCGCCGAGACCTCGCGCTCCGCAGCGACCGTCTCGCGCTCGGCGGTGAGCGCCTCCGCCGCGTCGCGCACCTGCGCCGCCAGCCGCCCCATCTCGGCCTCGAGCTCCGCGATCCGCGCCTCGGCGCGATCCGCCCGACGAGCCGCCGCGTCGGCCCGCACCCCGCGCGCCTCGGCGTCGCCGCGCGCCGTACCGGCGACGTCCTGCGCCGCGTCCGCGTCCGCCCGCGCGGAGCGCGCCTCTCCCCGCGCCGACTCGAGCGCGGCGCGGAGCTCCGCGAGCTCGGCGGTGAGCGAGTCGCGCGTCTCGAGCGCCTCGTCCAGGCTCGACCGCGCGCTCTCGGCGGCTCGAGCGGACTGCTCGCTCGACGCGCGCGCCGCCGCGATCTCCCGCCGCGCGGCCTCGAGCCCAGCCCGGAGCTCGGCGGCCTCGGCGACGGCGGCCTCGCGCTCCCCCTCGGCGCGCGCGCGCTCGGATGTGGCCGCCGCGGCGCGCTCCGCCGCCTCCGCCACGTCGGCACGCGCCCGTTCGAGCGAGGCCTGCAGCTCACCGCAGCCCTGCGCGATCGGGCCGACCGGCAGCGTCACGAGGCACATCCCGCGCAGCCCGCTCGGCGCCTGCCCGCAGATCGCGACGTACAGCGCGGCCTCCGGCGTGCCGCCGAAGCCGCCGTCCACGGTCAGCTCCGGCGCGGCGTCGCCGACCGCCGCGACGACCCAGCCCACCGCCGCGGCTTGCGTCGCGATCTCCACCACCGGGAACACCGACTGCAGCGCCCCGACGAAGCTCTCGTAGGTCGGCGCCTCCGCGACCACCTCGAGGCCGGCGAGCCGCGCCAGGCTCGGCGACCCGGGCACCGGGAGCGCCGTCGCGAGGTGTCCGCGCGGAGACAGGAGCCGCGCCAGCTCGGCGACGCGGTCGGGGCCGGCCGCGAGCGCTGCTCCGTCCTGCGCCACGACGAGATCGAAGGTGCCGGCGGGGAGCTCCGCCGCGGCGCTCCACGCCTTGAACTGCACGAAGGGATGCGCCACCGCGCGGCCGGCGTCGGCGAGCCCGCCCTCGTCGTCGTCGAGCGAGATCACGAGCGACGCCCCGCGCTCCGCGAGCGCGAGCGCCGTCAGCCCCGCGGTCGCGGCCGCCGCGCCCACCTCGAGCACGCGCCGGCCGGCGACGAGCGGCTCGAGGAAGCTGTAGCGGGCGAGGATCTCGCCCGAGCTGCCGGGCGCGTGGAAGGGCTGCATCGGCCGGGAGTCTACCCGACGGGGCTCACACACCGCAGCGCGGCTACAGCCGGACGATCCCGATGTACGGCAGGTTTCGCATCTGGCCGTCCTTGTCGAGGCCGTACCCGACCGCGAACTCGTCCGGGATCACGAATCCGGGGTAGTCGACGGCGATCTTCACCTTCGCGCGCGCGGGCTTCTCGAGCAGCGCGCACAGGCGCAGCGACGCGGGGTGACGCGTCGCGAGGTTGTCGAGCAGGTACTGCATCGTGAGCCCGGTGTCGACGATGTCCTCGACCACGAGCACGTGCTCCCCCGCGATCGATCGGGTCAGGTCGCCCGTGATCTGGACGACGCCGGTGCTCTCGGTGCCCACGTACGAGGAGATCGACATGAACTCGACGACGAGCGGCAGGTCGATCTCGCGCACGAGGTCCGCGAGGAACACGAAGCTGCCCTTCAGCACCGCGACGATGGTGAGGCGCTCCCCGGCGTAGTCGCGCGTGATCGCGGCGCCGAGCTCCGCCACCTTGGCGCGGATCCGCTCGGCAGGCAGCAGCACGTCCACGCGGTGAGGTCCGACCATCGACATGGCGCGCTCCTACACGTAGGCGTTGTTCATGATCTCGCCGAACCCGCCGCCACCCGGCACGATGTACTGGTGGTCGGTGAGCCCGCGCTCCTCGTCCCAGCGCGTCCCGGGTACCGTCGTGAGGACGTCCGGCGACGAGAGGCCGCGATCGACGCGGATCGCGTAGACGGTGACGTCGGGGTGCTCCACCGTCATCTTCTTGAGATATTCGGGCGTGACGATGAGGTGGATGTTGATGATCTTGCGGATGCGGCCGGGGACGTTCTTCTTGTAGGTCTCGATCGCGAGCGCGAGCGATCCGCCCGTCGCGCCCATCGGATCGGGGAACAGGACGTAGGCGTCGTCCACGTCGCCGCCGATCTTCATGCCGCCGATCCCGGCGCCGACCACCACCTCGTTCGGCCCGAGCATGCGGCTCATGATGATGTGGTCCTGCCGCACCTTCTTCGGATCGAGCGTCCAGTTGAGCAGGTCGTAGCAGGTCTGCGACGGCAGGGCGCCCGCGCGCGCGATGTTCACCGTCACGACGCGCGTGTCCGCGTCGATCACCTGTCCGTAGAAGACGCCCTGCGGCGTGAGGTCCACCATCCTCGTCGGCACCGCGACCTTCTTCCGCGGGAACTCGTTGTCGAGCACCAGCTTCAGGAGGTCGGAGTAGAGGCCGACGACGAGGCGGTTGATCGCCGGCTGCACCGTCTCTCGCGCGCACAGCGTCGCGAGCTGTTGCAGCATGTACGGCGTCGCCACGATGTGGACGCTCGGCCCGTAGCGGTGCTCGATCTCGGAGAGGCGGAAGGGGATGTCGTCGTAGGTGGTCTCGCGCACGCCGCGCATCCTGTCCGTTCGGGGGGGCATGCGCAACGGGTATGACCGCGCGGCGGAATTCGCTTCGCGTCGCACCAGAAAAGGGCAGGATCGCGGCCCGATGCGACTCGCAACGCGCGCCCCCGCGAAGGTCAACCTCGTCCTCAAGGTCGGGCCGGTCCGCCCCGACGGGTTCCACGACATCGCGAGCCTCATGGTCCCGCTCGACCTCGCCGACCGCGTCGGCGTCGCGATCCGGTCCGACTCGCGGATCACCTGCCGCTGCCCTGGGCGGCCGGATCTCGACGGCCCGGAGAACCTCGCGGCGCGCGCCGCCAGGGCGTTCCAGGAGCACCTCGCGATCCGGGCGGGTTGCGACCTGGTCGTCGAGAAGCGCATCCCGGTGATCGCGGGGCTGGGGGGCGGCAGCAGCGACGCCGCTGCGGTCCTCCGCTGCCTCTCGCGCGCCCATGGAGTCCGCGACCCGGCTCGACTCGCCGCGGCGGCGCTCGAGGTGGGGTCCGACGTGCCGTTCTTCCTCGGCTCCGGCGCTGCCTGGGTCCGCGGCCGCGGGGAGGCGCTCACGCCGTCGCGCGTGCCGCCGCTCGATCTCGTCCTCCTGTTCCCGCGCGACCCGTCGCTCGCCATCCGCGCGGGCGACGCCTACCGCTGGCTCGACGAGGCCCGCGCGGGTTCGCCCGCAGAGGCGGCTCCACCGAAGGTGAACGCTCGCTTCACGACGGCGCGCGTCGAGAACGACCTGGAAGAGCCCTGTTTCGAGCGCCATCCCGCGCTGCGGGAGGCTCGATCGCGGCTTGAAGATCAGGGGGCGCGGCGTTCTATCATGTCGGGCAGCGGTCCGACGGTCTTCGGCGTGTTCACGAGCCGCGAACAGGCGCGGCGAGCGGCACGCAGCCTCCGGCGCGACCTCGGGAGCAGGTGGGACGTGCACCTCGTCCGCACGCTCTCTCGACATCCGGGAGTCACGCCATGGAGATCACCGAGGTCCGCGTCTTCCCGGTGCACGAGGACAAGCTCAAAGCGTACGTGACGATCACGCTCGACGGCTGCTTCGTCGTGCGGGACCTCAAGGTCATCAACGGGAACGGCGGCCTGTTCGTCGCGATGCCCGCCAAGCGGCGAAAGGACGGGACCTTCAAGGACATCGCCCACCCGCTCAACAGCGAGACGCGCGATCGGATGGAGAAGGTCATCCTCGAGGAGTACGAGCGCGAGTCGAGGAAGCCCGCGGCCGCGCCGGCGCGGGCGACCGGGACCGACGAGTAGCGGCGGAGCGCTCTGCCGCCGTCGTGGCGCCGTCATGGCCGACCCGGTCGACGGCGTCGGACTCCTTCGGTATACAGGCGCGCATGACGGCCATGAACGGCACCGCCGCACGCGACTACAAGGTGTTTGCGGGCAACTCGAACCCCCGGCTCGCCCAGGCCGTCGTGGAGCAGCTCGGGCGCGGCCTTTCTCGCGCCACCGTCGGACGGTTCTCGGACGGCGAGATCCAGGTCGAGATCGGCGACAACGTCCGCGGGCTCGACTCCTTCGTGTTCCAGTCCACGTGTCAGAACGCGAACACCAACCTGATGGAGATGCTCATCATGATCGACGCGCTGAAGCGCGCGTCGGCCGGCTCCATCGTGGCGGTCATGCCGTATTACGGCTACGCGCGTCAGGACCGGAAGGTCGCGCCCCGCACGCCGATCACCGCGAAGCTCGTCGCCGACCTCATCGAGGCGGCCGGGGCGACGCGCGTCGTGTCCATGGACATGCACGCGGGGCAGATCCAGGGCTTCTTCAACATCCCGTTCGACCACCTCTACGCCGCGCCCATCCTCCTCGATCACATGCGCCGCAAGTTCGACGGCGCGGCGCAGGACGTGGTGGTCGTCTCGCCGGACGCGGGCGGCGTGGAGCGCGCCCGCGCCTACTCCAAGCGGCTTGGCGCCGGCCTCGGCATCGTCGACAAGCGGCGCATCAAGGCGAACGTCGCCGAGGTGCTGAACGTGATCGGCGACGTGAACGGCAAGGTGACGGTCCTGCTCGACGACATGATCGACACCGCCGGCACCCTCACCCAGGCGGCGAACGCCCTGGTGGACAAGGGCGCGTCGCGGGTCTTCGCCTACGCGACGCACGCGGTGCTCTCCGGGCCCGCCGTCGAGCGCATCCAGAAGAGCCCGATCGAGGAGGTCATCGTGACCGACACGATCCCCCTCAGCGAGCAGGCGGCAGCGTGCCCCAAGATCCGCCCGCTCTCGACCGCGAAGCTCTTCGCGGAGGCGATCCGCCGCATCCACGAGGCGGATTCGCTGTCCTCTCTGTTCGTCTGAGCTGGTCGGTCGCCCGCGCGTGCGTCTCGGGAGTCTTGCGCGCTCGTGTTGACTTACCTCTAGTTTCCGAGTAGTTACCCGCCCTCTTTGGCAGTCCGCCCCAGGGCCGGCACGTTCACGACCGGCCCCTCCCCGCAAGTCGCGGCGAGTCCACTGGGAGGAGCACATGGCAAGCACCACGAACGTCCTCGCGGCCGAAGGTCGCGCTGAAAAGGGCAAGGGCCCGAACCGTCGCCTTCGCGCGAAGGGCCTCATCCCCGCCGTCGTCTACGGCCCGCACAGCGATCCCGCGCACGTCGCAGTCGATCCCGCGCTGCTGCAGAAGGCGATCGCGACGCCCCACAAGTTCAACACGCTGCTCACGCTGAAGCTCGACGGCGGCGACAAGAGCGTGCTGTTCAAGGACTACGACGTCGATCCGGTCACGCGAAAGCTGCTCCACGCCGACTTCATCGAAGTCGACATGGACAAGCCGGTCCGCGTCCAGGTCCCGATCGCGATGACCGGCCGCGCCGAGGGCGTCGCCGCGGGCGGCATCCTGACCGTCTCGGCCCACGAGATCACCGTCGAGACGCTGCCGGGCCAGATCCCTGCGCAGATCGAGGTGGACGTCACGCCGCTCAAGATCGGCGGCTCGATCCACATCGCCGACGTGAAGGCGCCCGAGGGCGTCAAGGTTCGCTAC
>DASSQI010000161.1:0-3370 GCA_035702585.1 Anaeromyxobacteraceae bacterium | reverse complement strand
GATTGTCAGACTCGCGTGCAATTATCTCGTCCATGGACGCCGCGACGCCACTCGATCTCGAGCCGCTCACGCGGGCCGAGCTCGAGGTGTACTTCCGCGGCGGCGAGCCGGAGGCGGACGAGTGCGAGCAGGTCCTCGCGTGGGCCGCGCGAGCGCGCGGCGCGCTCGACCTCGCGATCGGCGAGGGGCTCCGGGCGCTGAAGCGGGGCGACCGCCTGGCGCAGCTCGGCTATCACCTCGACGACTACGCGCGCGAGGTCCTGGACATCGGCGAGCGGACGACGCGCCAGCTCGTGCGGCTCGCGACGGAGCTGCGCGATCGCCCGAAGCTGCGGGAAGCGCTGCGTTCGGGCAAGGTTCGCATCCGGGCGGCGGAGACGGTGCTGCCGGTGGCCGTCGGCGATGCCGAGGCGACGTGGGTCGAGCGCGCCGCCCGCTGCACCGTGAGGGAGCTCGAGGAGGCGGTGCGCAGGGCGCGCTCCGGGCTCGATGCCGACGAGGAGTGGCTGCGCCTGCGCACGCATCTATCCGACGACGACCGGGTCATCGTGGACGGCGCGCTCGACCTCGCCGGCGTCCTCGAGCCGGAGCTGAGCCGCATCGAACGGTTCGAGGCGATTGCCCAGGAGTTTCTCGGCTGGGTCTCGAGCTCCGCGGAGCCTCCCGACGACAATCGGCTGCTCGGCATCGCCTTCCGGCGGTTTGACCCTGGAAACCTCGATAGGCGCGCTGCGCTGGAGCGCGACACGGACCGCTGGGCGATCCTGCCGGTAGTCGGCGGCATCCCCGCTCCCGACCTCGGCCTCGACGAGCTCTCTACCGCCCAGGAGATCGACGCACGCCTGCGCGAGCTGGCACGTCGTCGAGCGAGCCTGGACGACGTCATCGGCTGGTGCGCCCACGCCCTCAGGCGGAGCGGCGTTCCGTCGATCCTCGGGTTCGCCACATTCCGGCAGTACGTCGAGGAGAGATTGGGACTCCCGCCGCGGGCGGTGGAGCAGCGCGAGGCGCTGGAGCGGCGGCTGTGGGCGTCGCCGGCGCTCCGCGACGCGCGTAGACGCAAGGTCTCGTACGAGAAGCTGCGCGTCCTGTCACGGCTGCCCGAGCGCGACATCCGGTCGTGGACCCCCCGCGCGCTGGCGCTCACCTGCATCGAGCTGCGACGACGGGTGGAGGGCGAGCGCGAGCGGCAGACGCGTGCCGCGAAGACGCTCGCCGTCTCGATGCCGCGGCGCATCGCCGCGCTCGTCGCCGCGGCGGTGCAAGAGGTCCGCGACCGCGTCCACCGCCTGCTCCCGCTCGGGAAGTGCCTCTCGTTCATCTCCGGACACTTCGTCATGACGTGGCAGCACGAGCTGCGGCCCGCCCGGACGCGCGCGCAGAAGGTACGGGAGCGGGATCAGGGCTTGTGTCAGGTCCCCGGGTGCAGCCGCGCCGCGGTCCACACGCACCACGTCGAGTTTCGATCACACGGCGGCAGCGACGACGTCGAGAACCTCACGGCCCTCTGCGCCTGGCATCATCTACGCGGCGTTCACGGCGGGTATCTGCGCGTCGCCGGCCGGGCGCCGGATGCGCTGAGGTGGTTCCTGAACGGCGAGCCGTGGGCGGCGTCCGCGGGCGCGCAGTCGTCGTCGACCGCGAGCATGCAGAGCTCGTCGTCCGTGGCCGAGCAGTGGTCGTCGTACGCCGGCGAGCGGTGCGCGGCGTGAGGCGAGCCCAGCCGCGCGCGCTCACCCGTGAGTGGGCATCGCGAACGTGGACCTGTTGTCCTCTTCGCTGACGGGCCAGCGACTCGTGACGACCTTTCCGCGCGTGTAGAACCTCACGCCTTCGGGGCCGTGGACGTGCAGGTCGCCGAACAGCGACGCCTTCCAGCCGCCGAACGAGAAGAACGCGATCGGCACCGGGATCGCGACGTTGATGCCGACCATGCCGACCTCGACCTCGCGCTCGAAGCGCTGCGCGGCGGCGCCGGACCGCGTGAAGATCGCGGTGCCGTTGCCGTACGGGTTCCGGTTCACGATCTCGAGCGCCTCGTCGAACGTCGCGGCGCGGAGCACGATGAGTACCGGGCCGAAGATCTCGTCGCGGTAGATCGACATCCCGGTGGAGACGCGATCGAACAGCGACGGTCCGAGGAAGAACCCCTCGCCCGCCCCGCTCACCTCTCGGCGGCGCCCGTCCACGACGAGGGACGCGCCCTCCTTCACGCCGGCGTCGACGTAGCTCGCGACGCGGTCGCGGTGCGCGCCGGTGACGAGCGGTCCCATGTCCATGCCCGACGCGGTGCCGGGGCCGACCGCCAGCCGCTCGGCGCGCTCGCGCAGCTTCGAGACCAGCGGATCGGCGGCCGCGCCGACGGCGACCACGGCGGAGATCGCCATGCAGCGCTCGCCGGCGGACCCGTACGCCGCGCCGGTCAGCGCATCCGCCGCGGCGTCGAGGTCCGCGTCGGGGAGCACGATCGCGTGGTTCTTCGCGCCGCCGAGCGCCTGCACCCGCTTCCCGTGGCGCGCCGCCGTCTCGTAGACGTGGCGCGCGACGGGGGTCGAGCCGACGAACGAGATCGCGGCCACGTCGGGGTGCACGAGCAGCGCGTCCACCGCCTCGCGGTCTCCGGTGATCACGTTCAGCACGCCGTCCGGCAGGCCCGCCTCCTGGAACAGCTCCGCCATCCGCAGGCTCGTGGACGGCACCTTCTCGGAGGGCTTCAGCACGAACGTGTTCCCGCACGCGATCGCGATCGGGAACATCCACATCGGCACCATCGCGGGGAAGTTGAACGGCGTGATCCCGGCGCAGACGCCGACCGGCTGGCGCAGCGACCGGCAATCGACGCCCCGCCCCACGTCCTCCGCGCCCTCTCCCTTCAGGAGGTGCGGGATCCCCGTCGCGAACTCCACCACCTCGATGCCTCGCTGCAGCGAGCCCATCGCGTCGGGCAGCGTCTTCCCGTGCTCCTCGGTGATGAGCCCGGCGAGCTCGTCCCGGTTCGCCTCGAGCCGCTCGCGAAACGCGGTCATGATGCGTGCGCGCCGGAGCGGCGGCGTCGCGCTCCAGCCCGGGAAGGCCCCCTTCGCCGCGGCGACCGCGGCCCCGACCTCGCTCGCGCTCGCGAACGGCGCGCGCCGGACCACCTCGCCGGTGGCCGGGTTGAACACGTCGCCGGCACGCCCGCTGCGGCTGGGCGTGCGCTGGCCGCCAATCCACATCTCCAGGAGCGGAGCCGACATCGCGCACCTCGTCTCGGTGAACGGGGACTGTAGCCCCGGGCGCGGCGTTTGCCGGGGCCGAAGGGGTGCCCCGCCGCGCGCCGCTGCTGTCCGCGCCCCGCTGCTCCCGGCGCGCCGCTGCTCTCAATGGTGAC
>DASSQI010000160.1:0-27103 GCA_035702585.1 Anaeromyxobacteraceae bacterium | reverse complement strand
GCGACGCGATGGCCGTGGACTCGCTCGATCCCTGCGGCGTCTACTTCGGCACGACGGGCGGTCAGGTCTACGCCTCGGCCGACGCCGGCCAGCGCTGGGAGCCGATCGTGCGGGATCTGCCCGCCGTCCTCTCGGTGGAGGGGCAGACGCTGCGATGATCCGGATCGTGCTGCCGCCGCACCTCCGCACGCTGGCGCGCGCCCCCGGCGAGGTGACGGTCGAGGTGGACGGACCCGTCACGCTGCGCGCGGCGCTCGACGCGCTCGAGGCGCGCTACCCGGCCCTCCGCGGGACGATCCGCGATCACGTCACGCGCGAGCGCCGGCCTTTCCTCCGGTACTTCGCCTGCGAGGAGGACCTCTCCCACGAGTCGCCGGACGTCCTTCTGCCCGACGCGGTGGCGAGGGGAGCCGAGCCCCTGATCATCCTGGGCGCCATCGCGGGTGGCTGATCCCCGAGGCGGCTCCGGGCGCGTGCTCCCGCGACGTCGCCGTCGGGCGTGCCCTCACCGTCGCCCTCATCCGCGGTACGCACCCTGAAGGCGCTCGTAGAGGCGTCCCCGCGACGATAGCGACCCGCCATGAACGACAGCCCGGGAATCGTGTCACGCTGGGTCGCATGGGGGCCGTACCTGCTCAGCTTGCTGCGGGTCGTCGCGGCCTTCCTCTTCATGCAGTTCGGCACGGCGAAGCTGTTCGCGTTTCCGGCCGCGGTGATGCCGGGAGGCGGTACGGCGCCGCTCGCGTCGCTGGCGGGGATCGCGGCCCTCCTCGAGACGTTCGGCGGCGCGCTCCTGCTCGTCGGCCTCCTCACGCGCCCGGTCGCGTTCCTCCTCTCCGGCGAGATGGCCTTCGCGTACTTCATCGGCCACGCGCCCCAGGGCTTCTGGCCGGTCCTGAACCAGGGGCATCCGGCCATCCTGTTCTGCTTCGTCTGGCTGTACGTGTCGTCCGCCGGCCCTGGCCCGATCAGCCTCGACGTCATGCGGAGGCGGGGTTCCGTGCGATAATTTCACCCGGGTGAAAACCCCGTTGACTTGGAACGAGAGCGCGAGTGCAGCACCGGCCTGGCGGGCGCCATCGCGAGGTACTCGCTGCTGGGCTGGAGGAAGAAGGATGCGTCGCCGACCACTGGCCTGGGCCATCGCGATGGTGGGAGCGATGTCGTGCCCCAGCCCCACGTCCGCCGGGCCACCGTACCTGACCGACGACCCTGAGCCCGTCGCGCTCCGGCACTGGGAAGTGTACCTGTCGAGCGCATCCGAATTCAGCCACGCCGGGTTCTTCGGGACGGCGCCGCACGTCGAGGTCAACTATGGCGCTGCCCCCGAACTCCAGCTCCACGTGATCGCACCGCTGATGCTGGCAGCCGGCGGCGGGGACGCGCCCCGATACGGTCCAGGCGACGTCGAGCTCGGGGCGAAGTATCGTTTCCTCGACGAGGAACGTGCCGGCGTACAGATCGGCGCGTTCCCACTCGTCACGTTGACGACGGGGTCATCGGATCGCGGGCTGGGCGAGGGGGCGGTCACGGCTCTCCTCCCGGTATGGCTGCAGAAGAGCTTCGGGCCATGGACGACGTACGGGGGCGCCGGATACCGCATTCGCACCGCCGCCGGTTCGGCGGACACATGGTTCCTCGGCTGGCAGGCACAGCGGCGCGTGGGGCCGCTGGCGATCGGCGCCGAGGTGTTCCACGAGACCGACTCGAATCGCACTCTCTCCGGAGCAACCGGGTTTTCCGTCGGAACCGTCGTGGACTTCTCGCCGCTGCACCACCTGCTCGTGTCGATCGGTGAGCAAGACGCCGGGAAGAACGTCATCGCGTATCTGGGTTGGCAGCTTACGTTCGGCCCTGCATCCGAGCAGGAGCCCGGAACGCGCGGGCCGTGAGGCGACCGGTCAGGGTGGAGCGAACGGATGGAGGGCTTCGCAGGCTTCGGCAGCCCTTCGCCGGCGGGGGTACCGGAGGGCTGCGGAAGATCCGCGTCGGCCAGCGCGCCGTCGGCCGCACGTCGCGGCGATGGTGAGTTCGAAGTTGTCCGGGACGTGCGCGAGCGATTTCACCCGGGTGAAAATCGTGTTGACGTGGGACGAGATCGCCGAGGGAAAGCTGGCTCACATGGCCGCTGTCACACGGCGCCAAGCCCTGAGGGTGGAGCGACCGGCGGCGCGTCCCACGGGACGAGCGCGATCCGCTGCGCGGTGCTCCGGACCTCGTCGATGTACGGGCGCTCGGCGATACGGCGGGCCGCGAGCACGGGGTCGGTGGTCTCGACGGGGCCGAAGCTCTGGTTCACGACCCACGCGAACGGCGAGATGCCGGCTCGCGCCAGGTCGGCCTGGAGCGCGAGCGCTTCGTGCACCGGCGTCGCTTCGGGCAGCGTCACGAGGAGGACGCGCGTGAACGCACCGTCGCGCAGGCGCGGCAGGAGCTGGCGGACCGAGTCGGGCATCGCGCTGCCCTGGCGCAGGACCTCGCGGTGGTACGACTCCGCGGCATCGAGCAGGAGGATCGTGTGCCCCGTCGGCGCGGTGTCGAGCACGACGATCCCGTCCTCGCCCTCGGCCACGGTGCGCGCGAACGCGCGGAAGACGGCGACCTCCTCGGTGCACGGCGACCGCAGGTCCTCCTCGAGGAGCGCGCGGCCCTTCTCGTCGAGCTGCGCGCCGGCAGTCGCGAGGACCTCCGCCGCGTAGGCTCGCGTCTCCGCGATCGGATCGATGCGGCTGACCCGGAGCCCGGGCGGCGGCTCGCCGACGGCGTCGGCGACGTGCGCCGCAGGATCGGTGGTGCTGAGGTGGACGCGGAGACCACGGCGCGCGAGCTCGACCGCGACGGCGGCGGCGATCGTCGTCTTCCCGACGCCGCCCTTGCCCATGGCGAGGACGACGCCGCGCGGGGTCTTCGCGATGTCGTCGACGAGCCCGGACAAGGATGGGAGCTCGTGCGAGGTCGCTTCGATGGCCGACACCGGCGCGACCAGCGGCGCATCGAGCCGCCGGAGCGCATCCGGCCCGAGCAGCGCCTCGGGTCGCAGCGGGAACGTCACGCGCGGCAGCGAGCGGAGAGCCTCCGGGAGGCCCTCGAGCGCGGCGCGTCCCCGCTCCGCGAGCGCGAGCGCCACGGGGTCATCGCCCTGCGCCGTGAACAGCGCGTTCACGACGAGCCGCTGGTTTCGCACGCCGAGCGCGGCGAGCTCGCCGCTGGTGCGCGCCGCCTCGGCGAGGGCGGTGCGGTCGGGGCGCGTCACGAGCACCATCGTCGTGAGCGCCGGGTTTCCCAGGGCCGCGACGGTCGCCTCGTAGAGCGCGCGCTGCTTCTCGAGCCCGGCGAGCGGACCGAGGCAGCTCGTGCCGAATGCGCTCTGCTGGACGAAGCCGGTCCAGGCCGATGGGAGAGTGAGCAGGCGGAGGGTGTGGCCCGTCGGCGCCGTGTCGAAGATCACGTGATCGAACTCCGCTGTCGCCGACGGATCGCCCAGAAGGCGCGCGAACTCGTCGAAAGCCGCGATCTCGACGGTGCAGGCGCCCGAGAGCTGCTCCTCGATGCTCTTCACGGCGGCCGCGGGCAGGAGCGCGCGATAAGGTCCGACCACGCGCTCGCGGTACTCGCGCGCCGCCTGCTCGGGGTCGAGGTTCAGCGCATGGAGGCGCTCGACACCCCCGACGGTGATCGGGCGCGTGCCGAGCCTCGTCTCGAGCACCTCGTCCAGGTTCGACGCCGGGTCGGTCGAGACGAGAAGGACCCGCTTGCCCTCGTCGGCGAGCGCGATCGCGGTAGCGGACGCGACGGACGTCTTTCCGACGCCACCCTTGCCGGTGAAGAACAGGTGCCGCGTCGCGAGCCGAGCGAGCTCCATCGCGTGCTCCTAGGGGCAGCACTTCGTCGGCGCGGCGGACGCCGGGACGCTCAGCTTCACCGGCGCCTCTCCCGCCGGCGGGCAGCACGTCCTCCGAGCCTTCTCGGGGACGACGCTGCCGGAGGACTGCTGGCTTTGCTCGAGCGCCACGCCGACGAGCGCCGCGAGCGCGTCGCGCTGCGGATAGGCGCCGGTCGAGGCGATCTTCCCGTCGACGAGCAGGAGCGGCAGGGCGTCGTCGCGCCCTCGGATCGCGTCGCTCACGACGGGGTTCGTGACGAACGCCCCGGGATCCTGCGCCAGGTTGAACCGCTCCACGTCTACCCCGTTGTCCTTCAGCCACTCGAGGTCCGAGGCGAACCGCGTGAGCGCGGGATCGACCTCAGGGCCGCAGACACCGGTCGAACAGCACATCGGGGGATCGAACACCTGGACCTTGGGCATCTCTGTCTCCTTGTCAGTCCCCGCTCGGCGCGGGGAACGTTCCGGCGCAGTTGCGGAGCGCCTCGAGGCGGGCCTCCTCGCCCGGGAACCAGCGATCGCGCAGCCGGAGCGCGACGTTCACGAGGCCGATGAGGACGGGCACCTCGACCAGCGGCCCGATGACCGCCGCGAACGCCGCGCCGTGCGCCATGCCGAACGTCGCCACCGCGACCGCGATCGCGAGCTCGAAGTTGTTCGACGCCGCCGTGAACGACAGGGTCGCCGTCTGGCCGTAGGTCGCGCCGACCTTCCGGCTCATGAAGAACGACACGAAGAACATCACGACGAAGTAGACGAGGAGCGGGATGGCGATGCGCACCACGTCGAGCGGGACCTGCACGATCTTCTCGCCCTGCAGCGAAAACATGAGGACGATGGTCGAGAGGAGCGCGACGAGCGTGATCGGCGAGACGCGCGGGATGAAGACGCGCCGGTACCACTCCTCTCCCTTGAGGGCCCGCAGCCCGAAGCGGCTCGCGATCCCGGCGATGAACGGGATTCCGAGGTAGACGAAGACGCTGCGGGCGATCTCGCCGATGGTGATGTGGACCTCGGCGCCCTGCACGCCGAGCCAGCCGGGCAGCACGGTGATGAACACCCACGCGTAGACCGAGAAGAAGAGCACCTGGAAGATCGAGTTGAACGCGACGAGTCCGGCGCAGTACTCCGTGTCGCCGCTGGCGAGGTCGTTCCACACGATCACCATGGCGATGCATCGTGCGAGGCCGATGAGGATGAGTCCGACCATGTACTCGGGTCGGTCGCGAAGGAACGTCACCGCGAGCCCGAACATGAGCAGCGGACCGACGATCCAGTTCTGGACCAGCGAGAGGGCGAGGACCTTGCCGTTGCGGAAGACGCGCGGCAGCTCCTCGTACCGGACCTTCGCGAGGGGCGGGTACATCATCAGGATGAGCCCGATTGCGATCGGGATCGAGGTCGTACCGACGCTCATCTGCTCGAGCGCGGGGACGACTCCGGGCACGAGGTACCCGAGCGCGACGCCGGCGCCCATTGCGAGGAAGATCCAGAGCGTCAGGTAGCGATCGAGGAACGAGAGCCGGCGGGCGACGCCGGCGCGAGCGGGGATGGCGGCGGCCGTTGTCATCGCGTGGCTCCTACAGGCTCCCGACGAGCGCCTTCAGCCGGCGCAGCGCGCGCGGCTCGACGCAGTAGCAGACGCGGACGCCCTCGATCTCGCCGCGGATGAGCCCGGCCTCCTTCAGCACCTTCAGGTGCTGAGACACCGTCGACTGCGCCAGCGGCAGCTCGTCGACGATGTCGCCGCAGACGCACGCCTCGCGGCGCACGAGCAGCCGCAGGATCTGGACGCGGGCGGGGTGGCCGACTGCCTTGGCGAGCAGGGCGAGCTCTTCGTCGGCCTCGGCGCCTTCCACAGGGCGGAGGTCGGGGGCCTGGTCGTTGCGCGCGGTCTCTGCGTCCCGGACGGGCTTGCAGGTGGTCGCCATTCATCGTCACCCTACGATAGACAGTGACGGTCCGCAACCCGCGAAGACCAGCGCACGCCGGCCGGCAGTTACTCCTGCGTCGCAGTCGGGCGGCGCCGGAAAAGTCAGAGGCCGGGACCCCGTCGCTTTCGCGAGGAATCCCGGCCTCTGGAGTGGCGGGGTGTAGGGGACTCGAACCCCTGGCCTCCGGCGTGACAGGCCGGCGTTATAACCGACTTAACTAACACCCCAAGTTCGACTTGGGCGGAGCAGGTTTCGAACCTGCGACCCTCGCCTTGTAAGGGCGATGCTCTACCGCTGAGCTATCCGCCCTCGATTCCGGCTCGAGCGGGCGGGTTCTAGCTTGGCGAGAGTGTGGTGTCAACGGCCAGTGCCCCGGCCGGACGAGCGGCGCCTGCGGCGATTCGCTCGAGGCCATAAGGTGATACACGCGGCCCCATGAAGTGGGAACCGGGCATGAAGGTCGCTCACCGCGCCCAGCGCGAGTGGGGCGTCGGCGTGATCATCCAGGTCGCGGACGACGGGCGGCGCCTCGCAGTCCGCTTCGCCGGGCGCGACGGCATCACGGTGGTCTCCGGGCGAGACCCGGCGGTGCAGGCGCTCCACCCCGACACTCCGATCGAGGCAGTGGCGCCCTCCGGCGCGCTCGAGGGGCTCGCGTCGCCCGGACCGGTCGCCGCGTTCGCGCTCCGCGCGCGCATCGCGCGCCTCGAGGCGATGCGCCGGGCGGACAGCCTCGGCGCGCTCCTGTCGTCCCGCGTCCACGTCCTGCCGCACCAGGTCGGCGCCGCCGGCCGCATCCTGCAGGACCGGATCCCGCGGTTCGTGCTCGCGGAC
Source organism: Anaeromyxobacteraceae bacterium (assembly GCA_035702585.1). Taxonomy (GTDB): domain Bacteria; phylum Myxococcota; class Myxococcia; order Myxococcales; family Anaeromyxobacteraceae; genus DASSQI01. The sequence goes on along the minus strand of DASSQI010000160.1, from coordinate 20,452 downwards.
GAGGTCGGCCTCGGCAAGACCATCGAGGCGGGCCTCGTGTTCGCGGGCCTGCGGCAGCTCGGGGTCGTCGACCGGGCCGTCGTCGCGGTGCCGGAGCACCTCGCCTTCCAGTGGCTCGCGGAGCTGTTCCACAAGTTCAACGCCCTGTTCACGCTGCTGTCGCCGGAGCGCGTCGCGGCGCTCGGGGGTCCGCGCGAGGCGCTCGCGCGGAGCCCGCTCTCGATCGTCTCGTTCGAGCACCTCCTCGCGTCTCCCGACCTCGCCCGCGCCGCGGCCGAGATCGCGCCCGACCTCCTCGTCGTCGACGAGGCGCACCACCTCGAGGAAGACGCGCTCCACGACGTCGTCGCGCCGCTCGCTCGCGCGTCGTTCGGCCTGCTGCTCCTCACCGCGACGCCGGTGCGGCTCGATCCGCGCGAGTACTTCCGCCTGCTCGCGCTCGTCGAGCCGGTGCCGACGACGTCGCTCGACGAGTTCCTGAGGAGGCTCGAGCAGCACGAGGCCTACGCGGAGGTCGCCCGGGGGCTGCTCGCCGGCGGAGATCCGCTCGAGGCGCGCCGCCGTCTGTCGGAGCTGGCGCCCGACGATCCGCTGTTCGGCGACGGCCCGGCCGACGCGGGCGCGCTGCTCGCGCACCTCGCCGATCGCTACAGCCTGTCGTCGCGCCTCATCCGCAACCGGCGCGTCACCGTCGGCGCGTTCACCCGGCGCGTCCTGCGGCGCGAGGACGCCGCCGCGGGCGACCGCATCGGCGCCGCGGCGGAGACCTGCGCGCGCCTCGCCCGGAGCGGAGAGAAGGTGCTCGCGTTCGGAGGCGACCTCGAGGTGCTGCGCGCGACGCAGACCGCGCTGGCGCGGCTCGGCCTCGAGGGCCTGCTGTACGACGACGCGACCACGATCGAGGCGCGCGACCGGCTCGTCGCGCGGTTCCGGGATCCGGACGGACCGATGGTGCTGCTCTCCGGTGAGTCGGGCGGCGAGGGGCGCAACTTCCAGTTCGCGTCGCACCTCGTCTGCGTGGACCTCCCCGAATCGCCGCTCGCGCTCGAGCAGCGCATCGGTCGCCTCGACCGGCTCGGGCAGCACCGGCCGGTCGAGATCCACGTCATCGCCGAGCCGGGCGACGCGTTCCTGCTCGACCTCTACGATCAGGTCATCGGGATCTTCGACGAGCCGGTGGGCGGCCTCGACGCGGTGCTCGCGTCGGTACCGGCGGAGCTCGCGGCGCTGCGCGCACAGCCGGCCGACGCGAGCTCGACCTTCCGCGAGTCGCTCGCGGCGAGGGTCGCCGAAGGCCGGCGTGCACAGCGGGAGGGGTACGATCCGCTGCTCGACATCCGCTCCGCGTCGCTCCCCGAGCTGACGGCGCTCGTCCGGAACGCGTTCTCGCGGCTCGGCGAGGAGATCCCCACATCGATCGCCGGCGGCTCGACCCCGACCGCCGCCGCGCTCGCGGATGGGCTCCTCACGGTCTCGCGCTGGCTCGAGGAGGAGCTGGAGGACGTCTGCGCCGACGTCGGACGGCGCGTCGGCATCGAGGTGGACACGGACGAGAACGTCCATCCGTTCGAGGTGGCCTTCACGCTCGGGGCACACCTACGGATCGACGCGCTCCCGGGCATGGCGATCCCGGAGGAGCCGACGACGTACCTCGGGAGCTTCTGGCGGGAGACGGCGGTGGCGCGCGACGAGCTGCACTGGTTCGCGACCGGGCACCCGCTGGTCGAGGCGCTGGTCGGCCTCGTCCGCGACGGCGCGGCCGGACGCGCGACGGCGGCTCGCGTCGAGGGCGCCCCGCGGCGCGGGGCGTTGCTGCTGCGCTTCCACACGCAGTGGCCGGCGCCGGCGGATCTCGCGCCCGGCGCGCGGGTGCCGTCGCGGCAGGCGGCGCGCTACCTCGAGGCCTCGCCGATCTCGGTCGCGGTCGACCTGGCCACCGCGCGCGTCGCGCCCGGGCTCGCCGAGAAGGTCGAGCCGGCGCTGGAGGACGCCGCCGACGTCCGCGTCGGCGCGCCCGCCGCAGACGTGCTCGAGGCCGCACGCCGCAGCGCCCTGGGTCACGCCCGGGGCGTGCTCGACGGCCGGCGGAAGGAGGCGCTGTCGCGACTCGAGGCCCACGCGGAGCAGGAGGAGGAGCGGCTCGTGGCCGCCGCCTTCGCCGGGGGCGCCTCGCGGGACGCGGTCGACGCTGCGCTCCACGCGCTGCGCGCGCACCGCACGGCGACCGAGGAGGCGCTGCGCGCGGTGGACCTCGAGCTGGACGCCGCCGCGATCGTGGTGCCGTAGCCCCGCCTCGGGGGCTCGCTTCCGATTCATGCTGCGCCGGAAGCCGGGCCGGGCGAGGATCAGGCGATGGAGACCGTCTCGCTCCTCCGGCAGCTCATCGCGATCGACTCGACCTCCACGCGGCCGAACCGGCCGGTGCTCGACCTGCTCGAGTCGGTGGTCCGCCCGCTCGGGTTCGAGACCGTGCAGAGCTTCTGGACCGACGCCGCCGGCGTCGAGAAGGGCAACCTCGTCTGCCGCCGCGGGCCAGACGAGCGCGGCGGGCTCGCGCTCGTGGGCCACAGCGACTGCGTACCGTACGATCCCGACTGGGCCGAGGCGCTCTCGGGCGTCGAGCGCGACGGGTCGATCTTCGGGCGCGGCGCCGCCGACACGAAGGGCTTCGTCGCCTGCGCGATCACGGCTGCGTCGCGCGTGCGGAACACCGCGCCGCTGTGGCTCCTGTTCACGGCGGACGAGGAGGACGGCTGCTGGGGCGCGAAGAGGCTCCTCGAGCGCGACCGGCCGCGACCGGCGAAGGCGATCGTGGGCGAGCCCACGCGGCTCGTGCCGGTGCGCGCGCACAAGGGTTACTGCGCCGTCGACGTCGAGGTCGTCGGCGTCGAGGGGCACAGCGCGTTCCCGGACGTCGGCGCGTCGGCCATCCACGCGGCCGCGAAGCTCGTGGCCGACCTGGAGCGGGTCGAAGCGGCGATGCGGGACGACCGGGACGACCTCTTCGTGCCGCCGTGGACGACCTTCAACGTCGGCGTCATCTCGGGGGGCAAGGCGCGGAACATCCTCGCCGGCTCGTGCCAGTTCACGCTCGAGTGGCGACCGGTCCCGCACCAGGATCCCGAGCGCGGGCTGACGCTCTTCGACGAGGCGGCGCGACGCGTCGAGGCCGCGGCCGGCGGACGCGTCCGCGTCGTGAGGTCGCCGCTGCGCCTCGACAAGGCGGCGGTCACGCCCGCGGACGCGGAGATCGTCCGGTTCCTGGAGCAGGAGAGCGGGAACCGAGCCGAGGCGATCCCGTTCGGCACCGAGCTGCCGGAGCTCATCGAGCTCGGGGCGGAGGCGTGCGTGTTCGGGCCCGGGGACATCCGCGTCGCGCACCGGACCGGCGAGCACGTCGCGATCTCCGAGCTGGCGCGCGCGACGTCGATCCTCGAGCGGGCCATCGCGCGCTTCTGCGCGTGAGCGACCGCTGCGCCGCTGGCGTCGCGGACCGCTCCGCGTAAGAATCGTCCCGATGCCGCTCCAGTTCTGGAAGTACCAGGGCCTCGGGAACGATTTCGTCGTGGTCGACGGGCCGCTGATGGGCGTGGATCGCGCGCGCCGCGTGTGCGATCGGCGCCGCGGCATCGGCGCCGACGGGGTCCTCACGGTGCTCCCGCCGCGGACCGACGGCGCCGTCGCGTACATGCACATCTTCAACTCCGACGGCTCGGTCGCGGCGATGTGCGGGAACGGCATCCGCTGCGTCGCGCGGCACCTCGCCGAGGTTCACGGGGCCTCGGGCGACCTCGTCGTCGACACCGACGCGGGGCCGAAGCGCTGCGTCGTCGAGCGCGACGCCGCAGGCTCGGTCGTCGCCGTCACCGTCGAGATGGGGCCTGCGCGCGTAGAGGGCGAGCAGGACTTCGTCGCGGCAGAGGAGCACCTCCACGCGATCCGCGTCTCGATGGGGAACCCGCACGCCGTCTTCTTCGGGCCGTCCTCGGCGGAGCGCGCGCGCTCGATCGGGCCGGTGATCGAGGCGGCGGTTCCCGGCGGCGTGAACGTCGGCTTCGCCTCGCTGCGCGGCGCGGAGATCGACCTCGTCGTGTGGGAGCGCGGCGCGGGCCTCACCGAAGCCTGCGGCACCGGGGCGTGCGCTGCCGTCGTGGCCGCCGTCCACACCGGACAGGCGCGGGCGGGCGTGCCCGTCGAGGTGCGACTCCCGGGCGGGCCGCTCACGATCACGGTCGACGAGGGCGCTGCGCGCGTGTCGATGCGCGGTCCGGCAGAGCGCGTCTTCTCCGGCACCGCCGACCTCTGACCCCCACGGCGCGGCACGCGCCACGCGAGGCTCCCGTGCGCATCCCGATCTTCCAGCTCGATGCCTTCACGTCGCGCGTGTTCGCGGGCAACCCGGCGGCGGTCTGTCCGCTGCCGCGGTGGCTCGACGACGCGACGATGCTCGCGATCGCGGCGGAGAACGCGCTGTCCGAGACCGCGTTCGTCGTGAGCGGGCCGCAGGGCTGGTCGATTCGCTGGTTCACGCCGGCGATCGAGGTGGAGCTCTGCGGCCACGCGACCCTCGCGGCGGGGCACGTCGTCCTGTCACGGCTCGAGCCGCACGCGGACGAGGTCCGGTTCCAGTCGCCGAGCGGCGTCCTCGGGGTCCGCCGGCACGGCGACCTGCTCGCGCTCGACTTCCCGAGCCGTCCGCCGGAACCGTGCGCCGTCTCTCCCGCGTTGCTGAGGGCGTTGCGCGGCGTGGCGCCGCAGGACTGCCTCGCGTCGCGGGACGTCGTCGCGGTGCTCCGATCCGAGGACGAGGTCGTCGCGCTCGAGCCGGACCTCGCGGCGGTCCGCGAACTCGACGCGCTCGGGCTCATCGTGACGGCGCCCGGGAAGAGCTGCGACTTCGTCTCGCGGTACTTCGCGCCGCGCGCCGGCATCGACGAGGACCCGGTGACCGGCTCGGCGCACTCGACGCTGACGCCGCTGTGGGCTTCCCGGCTGCGAAAGACGGCCCTCGAGGCGCGTCAGGTGTCGCGTCGAGGCGGCGAGCTGCACGTCGAGCTGCGCGGCGATCGGGTGATGATCGCGGGCAGCGTGGCGCCGTACCTGGAGGGCCACATCGACGTCCCGGACGGCGCGGGCGCGTAGCGCGCTCGCAGCCGAACGGTGTCGGTGCCGTTCGGTTTCGCGACGCGATGCGCCCCCTGGATCAGCCCGCCGCGTCCTCGCCGAGAGCGGCGCGTGCGATGGGGCTCGTGAGGAGGATCCGGAACTCGGACCGGCTGAGCCACGCGCTGCGGCGCCCCCGCTTCCCGGTGAGGTCGAGCCTGATCCTCCCCGCCTCCCGGGTCGCAGACGCCGAGCAGCCGCCGCTCAGGTCGCGCTCGATCGATCGAAGGTGGCGGTGGATGCGGAGCGCACGCCGACCCTCGGGGGAGGAGAACGCCGCGAAGTGGCGGTTCCGGCTGAACCCCGGCTCTTCTCGCAGGCGCAACACGGCGCGCTCGACGAAATCGATCATCCAGGGGACAACGTAACACCCGGTCGGCGCCGGGCGGAACGGCAGGCCGCGCCCTCGAACCAGGGCGGCTGGCCTGGTGCTCGATGAATCAGACGCGCAGGCGCTCGCTGGCCGGCCGGGCGGGCAGCTTGCGGTGGAGGTACGACCTGAGCTCGCGCCAATCGGTGAAGCGGGCGCCGCACCGCAGGCACAGCCGCAGCGTGAGCACGAACGCCACGCCGTCGAGGCCGCGCGTCGGGAAGCTCTCGCTGAAGCAGCTCGTGAAGTCCTGCGACCCGCAATCCGCGCAGATCTCTGCCACGCTTCACCCCCGTTATGGTGTGACCTCAGAATACATGAGCCCTGCGCGGTCGCGCCTCCCCATAAAGGGTAGGTCGATCGCCCATCAGGCAGGGCTGCGGCCGTATGTCGCTATTCGTCCGGGATCGGCGCCCGCGCGATCGCCTTCTCGAGCGCCTTGCGCGCGCGTGCTCCGGATGGCCCGACGAACACCGCGAGCAGGTTGCGCCGCGTGAACGTCTTCCGGGCCACGCGGCGGACGTCGGCCGGCGAGACCCGCTCGACGCGACGACAGCGCTCCTCGAACCCCTCGGGTGCGTGGAGCACCTCGCCCGAGCCGTACCAGCCGGCGAGCTCCGCGGCCGAGTCGAGCGAGAACGCCAGCGTCATGCGGTGGCGCTTCTGGACCCGCAGCAGCTCCTCCTCGGCGACGGGCTCGTCGCACAGCGTGGCGAGGACCTTCAGGATCTCCTCCACGACGCGCGGCAGCTTCGCGGGGGCGCACGCTCCGTCCACGACGAACATCCCCGAGTCAGCGAACGTGTCGATGCCGGCGTGCAGCGAGTACGCGAGGCCCCGGCGCTCGACGATCTCGAACGGCAGCCTCGAGCTCAAGCCGTCGTCGAGGATGCGCCGCATGCAGAGGTGGACCGGGTAATCCGGGTGGTGCTCGGGCGGGCAGGGGAAGTCGATGCAGAACTCGGCCTGCGCGTCGTCATGCGCCACGAGCTCGAGGAGCGGCCCCTGTGGCCACGCCGGCGGCGGAGTGTCCCGGGACGTCGCGCCCCTCGGCAACGCGCCGAAGTGCTCGTCGGCGAGCTCGATCACCTCCGACCCTCGCACGGGACCCGCGACGCACAGGACGAGGTTCGAGCCTACGTAGTAGCGCTCGTGATGGGCCCAGACGTCGCTCTGGCGGAGGCCGCGGATCGTCTCGGGCGTGCCGGCGATCTTGAAGCCGAGCGGGTGGGAGCGGAACGCGAGCCGCTTCGACAGGTTGTCGGGGTCGATGTCGCGCCCCTCGCCGTCCACCTCGTCGAGGATCTCCTCGAGGATCACCTCGCGCTCGACGTCCATCTCCTTGAGGAGCGGCCGCCGGATCATGTCGCCGAGGATGGCGAGGCCGGTGGAGAGCTCGCTCGCGTGGATGGGCGTGTAGTAGCAGCCGTGATCCCGCGCCGTGATGCCGTTCAGGTTGCCGCCGGCGCTCTCGACGGCCGCGTTCATCGCGACCGTGTCCGGGTAGCCGACCGATCCGCGAAAGAACAGGTGCTCCAGGAAGTGGGAGACGCCGTTCCGCGCGGCGCGCTCGTGCCGGGACCCGGCGCGCACGTACAGGGCGATCATCGCCGAGTGGAGCCCCGGCGCCGGGATCGTGAGGACGCGAAGTCCGTTCGCGAGGACGTCCCTGCGGGCCTCGCCCCAGACGGACGACGCCCGTGTCGTCGCGCGGCCCCGACCGCGCGTGCTGAGCTGGGCCCTACGATGCCGCGTCATGCGCTCACTGCCTCCATCCCCGCCACCTGCATGCCTTCGCGCTCCTCGCCTACCGCCGGGAGCGAAACGGTGAAGGAGGTCCCGCGGCCTATCGCGCTCTCGCAGCGCAACGTGCCGCCGTGCTCCTTCACGACCTGTTGAGTGAACGCCAGCCCGAGGCCCGTACCCTTCTCCTTGGTCGAATAGAACGGATCGAAGATCCGGGTGAGGTCCTCTGCGGGAATGCCCCCGCCGGTATCTCGGATGCACACCTCTACCGCCCCCGCCGGGACGGATCGCGTCCCAACCGTGACGCGGCCACCCCCCGGCATGGCCTCGCGGCTGTTCCGGAGGAGGTTCAGCAGCGCGGCCCGGAGCTGACCCTCGTCGACCCTGACGTGAGGAAGGGTCGGGGCGAGGTCGAGCTCGAGCTCCACGGACGCGGCGGCCATCTCCGGCCGCATGAACGCCGCGAGCCCCGAGACGATCTCGTTCAGGTCCTCGTGCGCGAGCGCCGGCTTCGGGAGCCGCGCGAACCGGAGGTACTGCTCGGTGATCCCTTCGAGCCGGTCGACCTCGCGCTGGATCGCCCCGACGAGCGCCTTCGCCTCCGCGCTCGCGGCGACCTCGTCGCCGAGCAGCTCGGCGTTGAGCCCGATGGCGTTCAGCGGATTCCGGATCTCGTGCGTGATCTGGGCCGAGATGCGACCGACGGTGGCGAGCCGCTCGGCGCGGAGCAGCTCCGCGCGCTGGTGAGACAGCGACGCCGCCATCGCGTTGAACTCGCGCGCGAGGAGGCCGATCTCGTCCTTGCTCCGGACGTCGACCTCGCGGCCGAGATCGCCGGCGGCGACCGCCTTCACCCCCTCGGTGAGCTTCCGGATCGGCGCGAGGAAGCGGTGCGCGATCAGCACCGACGCGAGCCCCACGGCCGCCGCGAGGAGCGAGTAGATGACGATGAGCGCTCCCGTGCGGGACTCGGTGCGCTCCGCGGCGTGGACGCGGTCCGCGACCTCGGCGTCGAGCGCCACCTGGAGCAGCTTCACGTCGAGCGAGAGCGCCTTCTCGAGCGTCCGCACCGACTGGACGCGCTGCTCCCACGCAGGACCGCGGTCGGGCTCGCCGCGATCCCAGGCCGCGAGCACCGCGGCCGAGGCGGCGTCGTATTCCTTCCAGCGCTGGTCGAGGGTGTCGAGCCGCGTCGCGACCTCCGCGAGGAACCGCTCGTCCGCCGGACCCGCGATCGCCCGCATGCGCGACAGGACGCGGCGCGCCTCGGCGAGCTTTTCGCGGACCACGGCCGGGAAGTGGGCGCGCACGACGGGCAGGTAGACGCGGCGTGCCTGAGGGTCGGCCGAGCCGCCCTCGAGCGCGCGCAACCACGCCCAATCCTTCACTTCCAGCTGGGCGGCGATACGGGTGAGCGGCAGGTAGCCTTCGCTGAGCATTCGCAGGTCCCGACCGAGTACGTGCACGCGGCGGGCCGCGAACGCCGCGACGAGGCCGAACGCGAGGAGCCCCACCGTGAAGGTGAGGAAGATCTTCGAGGCAACGGTCCGCATCGGAGGGGGCCGGATCGTAACAGGGAACGGTTCCGCGTACCCGGGAGCCGGTGGTAGGTTCAGGAAACGCCTATTCTCCTCGAGCACCTGTCCGCCCCCCATCGAAACTCCGTCCGGAGTCCGACATGACCGGCCTCGCACTCTTCGTCGCCCTCGTAGCCGTCCTCGCAGCGGTCGCCTTCTTCGCCTCGGCCCGTTCCCTGCGGCAAACCGCCGCAGCTCGCGAGTCCGAGCTCGCCGCTGCGCGCGCGGAGGCCGAGGCCGCGCGGGCGGAGCAGAAGGCGACGCGCGATCAGGCGAAGGAGGTGCGGGATGAGGCGGCCCGGCTCCGCGCCGACCTCGCTGCCGCGAAGAAGAAGGCGTTCGAGCAGGCCGAGGCGGCGAAGCGGGCCGGCGGCGCGGTCGCGCTGCGGGAGGACGTCGAGCGCCTCACGCAGCGGCTGAGCGAGTCGCGCGACGAGGCCAGCCACGCCCAGGAGCGGTCGCGCGCCGCGGACGCCCAGGTCGCGAAGGCGCAGGCGGAGATCGATCGGCTGCGCGCCGCGCTCGCCGCGAAGCCGGAGCCCGTCGCAGTGCCCGTGCCGGCGGCCCCCGTCGCGGCCCCGCCAGCCGCGCCCGCCGTCGACGAGCAGAAGCTCGCCGCCGAGCGCGATCGCGCCGAGAAGGCGGAGGCGAGGGTGGCGGAGCTGCGCAAGCGGCTCTCGGAGGTCGAAAAGGACCTCAAGGGCGCTCGCGGCCGCATCGAGACCGAGAAGCGGGTCTACGTCATCCAGAAGGGCGAGCTCGAGCTCGCGAACGACCGGTACGCGGAGCTGCGCCGCCGCTACGACTCGCTCCGGAAGGACCACGAGGAGCTCATCGAGGCGGTCCGCCAGGCCGCGCGCGAGGAGGCGCGTCTGGCGGAGCGGCGCTCCGAGGAGTCGCCGCCGAGCGGCAGCAACGGCGCGCCGACCGCCGGCTGAACGCGCCGACGGTCGGGGTGATTCAGGGCGCCGCGAGCGAGCTGCTCGCGGACGCTACGCCGCGTTCACGAGCAGCTTGAAGAGCGGCGCGAGGTCCCGGTAGGCGCCCAGCAGATCGCCGAGCGCGAGGCTGCGCGCCTCCTCCGCCGTCCAGGCGACGCCCACGTCGATGCCGGCGCCGCTGGGCTCGAGCTCCGCGGCGAGCTCCTCCCAGAAGGCGCTCGACTGCGTGGGCGCGACCTCCGGGAGCTCCTCGCCGTCCCAGCCGGTGTACGGACGCAGCTTCCGGAACGGCTTCCCCTTGCGCGCGAGGTTCGCGGCCTCGCGCAGGAGCGCCGTCCGCATGGCGGCCGCGTTGTCCGCGCCGGGGCGTGCGCCGACTCGCGCGTGCAGGTGCTCGCGGCTGACGGCGAGCGCGAGGTGTGGCGCCTTGAGCCACGTGTGCTCCGGCTCGCAGAACGCGACCAGCACCTCTCCCGGCGCCGAGGTCCGCCGGTGCGGCAGGCGCGCCGGCTGCGGCTCGAGCTGCGCGCCGGTGACCCGCGACAGCCCGCCGACGAGCGGCGTCCCGATCAGCTGCAGCTTCGGGCCAATCGTCGCTTCCAGGGCAGCCGTCCGGCCATCGGGATCCCGGATCCCGAACAGCGCGAAGTCCTGTGGTCCGAGTCCGAGCCCTGCCATGGGCCACCCCTGCGGAAGACCGGCATCGTAGCATGGTCGATTGACTGTCCGACATCGCCTGCTAAGTTCGCCCTCCCCATGCAGAAGGCGCAGCGGCTCCTCGATCTCGCCGCGCTGCTCCTGCGCGCCGCGGAGCCGATCTCCTGGCGCGACATCCAGGAGCAGTTCCACGAGGACTACGGCGGCAGCGAGGAAGCCTCGATCCGGAAGTTCGAGCGGGACAAGGCCGAGCTCCTCGAGCTCGGGATCCCGGTGCGCTGGGTGCAGGGCGACGAGGACCTTCCGGCCGGCTACGTGATCGACCGGGACGAGTTCTACCTGCCCGACATCAAGCTGCCTCCCGAGGATCTGGCGCTCTTGTATCTCGCCGGATCGGTGGCGCTGGCGCAGGGCGCGTTCCCGTACGGACGCGACCTCGCGCACGCGATGAACAAGCTGTCCTTCGCCGCGCGCGCCGCGGGCAGCTTCGAGACGGCCGGCCTCGCGGCGCACCAGCTGTCGGCCGGCGAGCAGTCCGCGCCCGAGGTCGGCAACGCGCTCGAGCTGCTCTCGAGCGCGGTCGCCGCGAGGAAGCGCGTCCACCTGCGCTACGCGGGCGCCGAGCGCGGCGTGGTCACGGAGCGCGACGTCGATCCGTACGGCCTCTACCAGAGCGCCGGCGCGTGGTTCGTCGTGGCGCACTGTCACCTGCGCCGTGCGATGCGGACCTTCCACGTCGCGCGCATCGAGTCGCTCTCGGTGAACCCCGGGAAGCCCCGCACCGCCGACTTCTCGCCGCCCCCGGAGTTCGCGCTCGCGACGTTCGCCACGCGCGAGCCCTGGGAGTACGAGGTCCACCCGCCGATCGCGTGCGAGGTGAGGCTCGAGGCGCCGGTCGCGCCCGAGACCCGCGCGTCCTTCGGCCCGCACGCGACGGTGCGCGACGAGGAGGGGGGAGCCGTCGTCGAGCTCGAGGTCCGCAACGGCGAGGCGCTGGTGCGGCACGTGCTCGGACTGGAGCGCGCCGAGATCGTCGCCCCCCGGCAGCTGCGCCAGCGCGTCCGCGACATCCTCGCCGACCTGGCGCGGAGGTGCGCGTGAGCCCTCGCAAGAGCGCCCGGCCCGCCGCGCCGCCGCAGAAGGACGCGCGCGATCGCCTGCGGCGGGTGCTGTTCCTCGTCCCGTACGCGGTGCGCAACTCCGGCATCCGCGTGAAGGACCTCGCGCGGAAGTGCGGCGTGTCCGAGCAGGAGGTCCTCGACGATCTCGACTTCCTCCTCGGCGTCGGCTGTCCGCCGTTCGCGCCCGACGACTTCCTCGACCTCTACGTCGAGGGAGACCGGGTGTACGTCGCGCTGCACCAGAGCCTCACGCGGCCGCCACGATTCACCGAGAGCGAGGCCGCGGCGCTGGCCGCGGCGGCGCGCGCCCTCGGCGGCGAGGGCGCCGAGCGTGCAGTCTCGGCGCTGCGCGAGATCGTCCCGCGCGACCGGCGCAAGAGCTTCGACGAGCTGGCCAATCGCGTCTACGCCGGGTCGCCGCCCGCCGCGAACTCGATCCTGGGCCGGATGCGCCGCGCCATCGCCGAGCGCCGGGAGGTCCGCATCGGCTACTACACGGCGTCGCGGCACGAGGACACCGAGCGCGTCGTGCGCCCGTACACGCTCGCGCAGCGCTTCGGCCACTGGTACCTGTACGGCCACGACGCGAAGCGGGGGAAGGCGCTGCCGTTCCGCGTGGACCGGATCCGCGACTGCACGCTCACCGAGGTGCGCTTCGAGCCGCCGACGGACGCGGAGCTCGCGAAGGCGCGGCTCTTCTCCGACTGGCAGGGCGAGACCATCCGGATTCGCCTCGGACCGCTCGCCGCGGCGTGGGCGCTCGCCCGGCCCGGTCAGCTCGAGGTCGTCGCGCGCGCGCCCGACGGCGGCGCCGAGGTCGAGGTGCGCGGGGCGAGCGAGGAGTGGGCGACGCGGTTCGCGATGTCGTTCGGCGGTCAGGCCGAGGTCGTCGCGCCTGCCTCGGCGCGCCGGCATTTCGTCGAGGCGGTCAAGCGAGCGCTCGCTCGCTATTGAGCATGCAATCTGCCCCGTCCCGTCGCACCCGGGGCTCCCCGCACCCTGCGTGAACGCAGCGTTTCCCGCGTGATCCGCGCGGCACGGGGCGAGCACGAGAGCGCGCGCCATGGCCCGGGTGCTCATCGTGGACGACACCGAGATCGTGCGCTGCGCGCTCGAGGTCGCGGTCCGCAAGCTGGGACACGACGCGCTCAGCACGTCCGACGGCCTCGTCGCGCTCGAGCTCGCGGAGCGCCACCCTCCCGACCTCGCGCTCCTCGACTGGCGGATGCCCGGGATGGACGGAGGTCAGCTGTTCGCCCGTCTCCGGCAGATGCTCGGCGAGCGGTGCCCGAAGGTGCTGTTCGTGTCGGGGAGCCCTCCGGAGGAGGTCCGCGCGGGCGTGGAGAGCGAGGAGCTCCGGCCGGTGGGCTACGTCCGCAAGCCGTTCCACCTCGACGATCTGTCGAGGGTCGTCCAGGCTGCGCTGGCGGCGTGAACGGTCGGCGGTCGAGCAGGATCCGCCGCGCTCGTCCGCGTCAGCGCTTCACGCCGGCCCAGTCGAACATCAGATCCGCGACGGCGCACAGGTCCCTGTCGCCGCGGCCGCTCTCGACGGCGTCGGCGAACAGGCGCCGCACCGCCGAGTTGATCGGCATCTTCGCGCCGTACGCGTCGGCCGCTTCCTGCGCGAGCCGCTGATCCTTCTCGGCGAGCGCGATCGCGAACCGCGGCTCCCAGTCCTTCGCGAGCACCTGCTCGCCCTTCATCAGATAGATCGGCGAATGGAAGCTCGAGGCCTGGACCGTCTCGATCATCTTGGCGATGTCGAGGCCGCCGCCCGCGCCGAGCGCGAGCGCCTCGGAGAAGCCGGTGATCATCGCGCCGCCGACCGCGTTCACGACGAGCTTCATCAACGCGGCGTGCTGCGGCGAGTCGAGCTCGACGAGGCGCGCCGAGATCGCGTGCAGCGCCGGACGGGCCCTCTCGAGCGCCTGCGGCGCACCACCGGCGACGACGACGAGCTGCGCCTTCTCCGCCGCGACCCTGGAGCCGAGCACGGGCGCCGAGATGAGCGTCGCGCCGCGCGCGCTGACCCGATCCTGCATCCAGCGCGTGGCGCGCACTCCCGAGGTGGACGTGTCGACGAGGATGCTGCCGGCGCCGAGGCCCGCGATCGCGCCGTTCTCCCCGTCGAGCACCTGCTCCAGCGCCTTCTCGTCGGCGAGGCACACGAACACGATGTCCTGGCCCGTCGCGCACTCTCGCGGCGTCCTCGCGAGCGTGCCGCCCTTCGCCACGATGTGCTCCGCCTTCGACGGCGTCCGGTTCCACACGGTCATGGCGTGGCCCGCTCGGCGGAGATTGTTCGCCATGGGCTCGCCCATGGTGCCGAGGCCGAGGAATCCGATGCGCATGCGCATGAGGGCAGTCTTACTCCCGCGGAGCTACCCATTCCAGCGCGGAGGTGGCATCCCGGACGGTACGTCGCAGGTGACAAAAAGGCGTGGCCGGGCGCGCCTCCCCGTGCGACTGATCCCGCCATGGCCCGTTTCGACGCGATCGTGGTTGGGAGCGGCATCAGCGGCGCGAGCTTCGCGTACGAGGCGGCTCGCGCCGGGAAGCGCGCGCTCGTCGTCGAGAAGGAAGCGCGCGTCGGCGGCTGCCTGCACTCCCACCGCACCAGCGCCGGATACTGGTTCGAGCTGGCGGGTCACACCTGCTACAACTCGTACCTCGGGCTCGCCGACATCGTGCAGGGCGCGGGGCTGCGAGGGAAGGTGCTGCAGCGCTCGCGCACTCACCTGAGGTTCCTGCAGGGCGACTCGATCGTGCCCGGATCCAATCAATGGGCGCTGCTCCGCCTCATGAACAAGGCGGAGCTGCTGAAGTCGCTGCCGCACGCCTTCACGGCAAAGAAGGACGGGCAGACCGTCTATTCCTATTACTCGCAGATCCTCGGACGCGGGAACTACAACCGCGTGTTCGGGCCGGTGCTCTCCGCGGTGCCGTCCCAGTCGGCGGACTCGTTCCCCGCGGACATGCTCTTCAAGGTGAGGAAGACGCGCCGCAAGGACTTCCCGCGCAGCTTCACGGTCGCCGGCGGGCTGCAGCGCATCGTCGAGGCGGCGCTCGACCAGCCGCAGATCACGACGGCGGCGGGGCAGGGCGCGGTGCGCGTCGAGCGGGCCGGCGAAGGTTGGGCGGTCGTCCTCGCCGACGGCACGCGACACGAGGCTGACGCGCTGGCGCTCGCGGTGCCGCCGCGGACCGCTGCCGGCCTCGTCCGCGAGACCGCTCCGGAGCTCGCGGCCCAGCTCGCGCGCATCAAGGAGGCGCAGGTCGAGACCGTCGGAGTCGTCGTCGCCACCGACAAGGTGGCGCGCATCCCGATCTCGATGTTCCTCGTCCCGCTCGACGACATGTTCCACTCGATCGTGACGCGCGACTCGATCCCGGACCAGGCGTGGCGGTCGTTCTCGTTCCACTTCAAGCCCGGGCACTCCAGGGACGAGAAGATGCGGCGCATCACCGAGGTGCTGAAGGTGACGCCCGCGGACCTCGAGACCGTCGTCGAGCGCACCGCCGTGCTGCCGTCGCCCGAGCTCGGGCACGAGAAGATCGTCGCGGAGATCGACCGGCTCACCGCGGGCGCGAAGCTCTGCGTGACCGGGAACTACTTCGCGGGGCTGTCGATCGAGGACTGCGTCGTGCGCTCCCGCGAGCAGTGGGCGCGCATCGCCGGCGCGTGAGCGCAATGTGCGTCGGCGCGGCGTGCGGTGCGGCCGGTCAGCCGAACATCGCCGCGAGCCTGCTCGCGACGGACCGCACCCTGCCCGCCTTCGCGGGCGCGATGAAGATCGTGTCGTCGCCGGCGAGGGTGCCGAGCACGTCCGGGAGCTGCGCGAGATCGATCGCGCGCGCGACCGCGGGCGCGAGCCCGGGCTGCGTACGGACGACGACGAGCGCGCCGTTCGACGAGACCGCCGACACGAGCCCGCGCAGCGCCGAGAGCGACTCGCGCGGATCCGCGGGGCCGAGCTCGTAGGCGGTGCCGCCCTCGGGAGAGGACACCCGCCGCGCGCCGAGCCGC
Organism: Anaeromyxobacteraceae bacterium; assembly: GCA_035702585.1. Classification (GTDB taxonomy): domain Bacteria; phylum Myxococcota; class Myxococcia; order Myxococcales; family Anaeromyxobacteraceae; genus DASSQI01. The sequence continues at coordinate 4,847 of DASSQI010000160.1, read as the reverse complement.
GCGAGATCACGCGAGAGCGTCGCCTGCGTCACGTCGAAGCCCTCGGCGCGGACGAGCCGGAGCAGCTCGTCCTGGGTCGCCACCCGGCGGCTGCGCACGATGCGGGCGATCGCGTCGCGCCGCGTGTTCGCCGACGTCATCGCGTCACCAGCGAGCCGACGCCGCGGTCGGTGAAGAGCTCGGCGATGACCGTGTGAGGCTGCCGGCCGTCGAGCACGTGCACGCGCTCCACTCCACCAGCCAGGGCGCGGAGGATCGCCTGCGCCTTGATCTTCATGCCGCGCGTGATCGACCCGGCCTCCAGGCGGCGCGTGAGCAGCGCGGCGTCGAGCTGGCGGACCAGCTCGCCGTCCGGCGCGGACTCCAGGATCCCGGGCACGTCGGTGAGGTAGATGAGCTTGCGCGCGCCGAGGGCGACCGCGACGTGCGCCGCGACGTCGTCCGCGTTCACGGACAGCGTCTGGCCGTCCTCGGACAGCGCCATCGGCGAGATCACCGGGACGTAGTCCTTGTCGAGCAGCATGCGCAGGAAGTCGGCGTTCACGCTCGCGACCTCGCCGGCGTGGCCGAGATCGCGGCCGCTCTCGTGCGCGAGCTTGCGCGCGCGGATGAGGCTCCCGTCCTTGCCGGAGACTCCGACCGCGCCGGCGTCGCGCGCGTTGAGCAACGACACCAGCTCCTGGTTCACCTTCCCGCTGAGCACCATCTCGACGATCGGGATCGACCCCGCGTCGGTGATCCGCAGCCCGTCCACGAACTCGGTTCGCTCTCCGAGCCGCTCGAGCGTCTTCGTGATCTCGGGCGCGCCGCCGTGTACGACGACCGGCTTCAGCCCGACACGCTTCAGCAGCGTGACGTCCTCGGCGAACGCGGCCTTGAGGCTCTCCTTCACCATCGCGGCGCCGCCGTACTTGATGACGGCGACCTGTCCCGAGAAGGCGGCGATGTACTTCAGCGCCTCGACCAGCAGCGCGCGCTTGAACGCCGGGCTGTAGTTGGAGACGCGGTCGTCGCGGGCGACGCCGCCGTCCGGCTTCTGGACGATCGTGGAGCTGTAGTCGGCGTTGATCTTCACGTAGTCGTACGAGAGATCGCAGCCCCACGCGGTGGCGCGCGCCTGGCCGGCGCCGAGCTCCACCGACACGTCCACCCGCGCGTCGCGCATCTTCGCGCGCAGCGCCTCCCGATCGTGATCGACCGGCGCGCCGCCCCGGTACACCGACACGCCCTGGATCGCGACCTCGGCGCGGTAGGGATCGATGGGCCACCCCAGGGTCCCGGCGCGCGCGCCGACGGTCGAGAGCACGCGGCCCCAGTTCGGATCCGCCCCGAAGATCGCCGACTTCACGAGCGGTGAGGCCGCGATCGCCCGCGCGCAGTCGCGCGCCGACTCGTCGGAGGGGGCTCCCGAGACGACCACCTCCATCATGCGCGTCGCGCCCTCGCCGTCCGCGGCCATCGCGCGCGCCATCTCGCCGAACAGATCGGTGATCGCGCGCTCGAGGACGTCGAGATCGGGTCCCGGATCGGCGATGCGGGCGTTCCCGGCGAGGCCGTTCGCGAGCGCGATCACGCAGTCGTTCGTGGACATGTCGCCGTCCACGGTGACCATGTGGAACGTGTCGCGCACCGCGCGGCCGAGCACGTCCTGCAGCGCCCGCGGCGTCACCGCCGCGTCGGTCGTGACGATGCACATCATCGTCGCGAGCTGGGGCGCGAGCATGCCGGAGCCCTTGCACACGGCGCTCACCGTCGCGGCCTTCCCGCCGATGACCACCTCGCGCGAGGCCATCTTCGGCCGCGTGTCCGTCGTCATGATCGCCTCGGCGGCGAGCTCCGCGTGGTCGCCGAGCCCCTCCACGAGCGACGGCATCGCGCCGAGGACCTTCTGCAGCGGCATGCGCGTGCCGATGACGCCGGTCGACGCGGTCAGCACCGCCCGCTTCTGGATCCCGAGCGCCTGCGCGGCGGCGCCGCGGATCACCGAGACGTCCTCGATGCCCTGCGGTCCGGTGAGCGCGTTGGCGTTCCCGGAGTTCGCCACGACGGCGCGCATGCCCTCGGCGGGCACGCGCGGGCGCGCGTCGAGGATCGGCGCGGCGGCCGCCTTGTTCACCGTGAACATGCCCGCCGCGGCCGCCGGCACGTCGGACACCACGAGCGCGAGGTCGCGCCGCTGCGGCTTGATCCCGCAGGAGACGCCAGCGAAGCGGAAGCCCTTCGGGATCTTCACCTCAGCCCCCCAGGAGATCGAGACCTTCGGTCTCGTCCCAGCCCGCCGACGCGTTGAGCGCCTGGACCGCCTGCCCCGCGGCGCCCTTCACCAGGTTGTCGATCGCCGACACCGCGATCACGAGCCGGGCGCGCGCGTCCACCGCCACCCCGACGTGGCACCGGTTGGTGCGGACGACGTCCTTCACCGAGACCTGCTCCGGCGGCATGACGCGCACGAACGCCTCGCCCGCGTAGCCGGCCGCGAGCGCGGCGCCGACGGAGGCGCCGTCGGCGCCCGGGGCGAGCCGCAGCGTGCAGGTCGCGAGGATGCCGCGGCGGATCGGGACGAGGTGAGGGGTGAAGCTGATGGGGCCGCACGCCCCCGCGTAACGCGCGACGGTCTGCTCGATCTCCGGCACGTGCTGGTGCCGCGTGAGCCGGTAGGCCCGGAGGTCCTCGTCGACCTCGACGAAGCTGAACTCCTCGCTCGCCTTGCGGCCGGCGCCCGAGACCCCGCTCATCGCCGCGACGGAGATCCCTTCGGCGAGCGCGAGCCCCGACCTGACGAGCGGCGCGATCGCGAGGGCGATCGAGGTCGCGTAGCAGCCCGGGTTCGTGATCATCCGCGCGCCCGGCAGCCGCGCGCGCGAAAGCTCGGGCAGGCCGTAGCGCGCGTCGGCGAGCAGCGCGGGTTCCCGGTGCTCGAACCCGTACCAGGTCGGATAGAGGCTCGCGTCGGCGAGGCGGAACGCGCCGGAGAGGTCCACGACCTGCACGCCGCGCTTCACCAGCGCCGGCGCGAGCTCGTACGCGACCTCGGCAGGCGTCGCGAGGAAGGCGACGTCGGCCGAGAGGCCCTCGGCCTCGGCGAGCGGCGAGTAGCGCGTGCGCGCCGGCTCGCCCGAGAGCGCGAGGCGGTCGCCGGCCGCCGCGCCGCCCCACTTGTCCGAGTAGAGCGCCGCGAGGCGCAGGCGAGGGTGCCGCGCGACGATGCGGGTGAGCTCGACGCCCGAGTAGCCGGAGGCGCCCACGATGGCCGTGCTGAGCGTATTCATGAGGATGCATGAATATGCAAAGCGACGGAGGAGATCAACGGCCGAGGGAGCGGCGAAAACGAGAGCGGCCGGCGAGGGCCGGCCGTCTCACGCGCTGCGTTGTGCCCAGGAGAGGACTCGAACCTCCACGACCTTGCGATCGCCAGACCCTGAATCTGGTGCGTCTACCAGTTCCGCCACCTGGGCAGGAGGGGCCTCTTCATAGATGTAGGGTCTGGGGGTGTCAAGACGCGTCGGAACGGCTGTCAACGGTCAGCGATTCTGTCCTCCCTCAACAGTTCAGCGACTTCGTCCCCCTGCTTGCTCGCCGTCACCCCAGTGCGGCTTCTCGCTGCATGGCTTTGCGCTGCTGGTATCGCCGCCGTGTCTCCGCCTTGGTGACCTTCAGCGTCCTGAGGTCCCCTTCGGTCGTTGCGGCCGCCGTCGCCACGAGTTGGTCCTCGGAGTACACGCGCCAACTGCCATCGAGCAGCTGACGCACTTCGACGGTAGCGCGCGCGAAGGTCGCTCGTCCGGGTGCAGGCGGGATGTCGATCGTAGAGCCTGCAACCTGGATCGTGTTGTCGTTCTGAACGACGCGTGGGTAGTAGAAGCTACAGATCCGGTCGACGTCGACGGTCTTGCGCAGCGGGCGCCATGCCGACGAGGTTTCCGCCGGCGTCACGGCGAAGCGCGCGTTGTGCTCAGGCAGGTACCGCGTGAGCACCGCGTCGGCCTCGCTGCGCGTCGACGCTCCAGCAAGCCGCAGTTCCGAGACGAGGCGGTCCTGCAGCGTCCCCCAGAGCCGCTCCACGCGGCCTTTCGCCTGCGGCGACAACGCGAAGATCGGCTCGATGCGGAGGAGGTTCAGGGCCCGACCGACCTGTGTCGGGTCGCGCTCTCCGCGCAGCTCCTCCTCGAGCGACCAGTAGTCGTCATTACGCTTCAAGCTGCCGTGCTGATCCATGTACGCGCTCAGGGGCACTCCCTTCGCGAGCACGATCGCGCGCAACGTCTTCAGGTACCCAGCGGCACACTCCTGCTCGACGAAATGTGCGCCAGGAAGCACCTCGCCGGTCGCGTCGTCGATCGCTCCCATCAGGCACAGCCGCGGGCCTCGATCCTCCAGCCAGTCATGGCGGCTGCCGTCCCACAAAATCATCATGCCGGCCTGCGCCTTGCGATCCCGTCGCCTCCGGTGCTTCGGCGCGCGCCGACGACGCACTGCTCGCAGGCCTGCCTCCCGCAGCAGACGCCTGACGCTCGAGCGCGACACTTCGATTCCTTCCTTCTCGAGCTTTTCGGTGAAGTGCTGATCGTTGAACCCGGCGTACTTCCGGCCGTGCAGCTCCAGGATCCGCTTGCGGAGCTCGTCCGGCAGCTTGTTCACGGGCGCGCGTTTCGAATTCCCGTGGATCAACGCCGAAGGACCTTCGCGCACCAAAGCTCCGACGAGCCGGCGCACCTGACGCTTTGAAAGACCGAGCACCTGCGCAGCCTCGCCGCGCGTCAGCGCTCCCGCTTCGACTCGCCGCAACACGTCCACCCGCCGCCACTGCTCCTGGCTCATCAGCTCCATCCCTCCCTCGTACAGGGGGG
>DASSQI010000159.1:0-10243 GCA_035702585.1 Anaeromyxobacteraceae bacterium | reverse complement strand
GACGACGTGGAAGGTCTCCCGGTCCGAGAGCGCGACGTGGCGCATGAGCTCGAACACGCGGCCGGGATCGAGGCAGCGCTCGCCTCGCCGCGGCGGCTCCCACGCGCCGCGACGCCCGAGCTCGAACGCGGCGGCGAGCGCAGCGGCGCGCGCAGGCCCCACGCCGGGCTTGCCCGCGAGCGCGCCCGGCGGGGTCCAGGCGAGCTCGCGCAGCGAGATGCGCTCCACGAGGTGAAGCGCCGCTGCGCGCGCCGAGAGCTGTCCCGAGCCCGTGCCGAGGACGAGCGCGACCAGCTCGGCGTCCGAGAGCGCGGCCGGGCCCAGCGCGAGGAGGCGCTCTCGCGGGAGGTCCGTGACTGCTGTGATCGTCGACATGAGGGCACGTGGAGCACGAGTCGTGCCCTGAATGCGCGTTCAGGTTTGGCCCTGCTCGCGCGGAGGAGCGGCCGCGGCGTGGACCGTGGTCCTCCGCGCGCCCGATCACTTGCCCGCGGGCTTCGCCTTCGCCGCCTTCGGCTCCGCCTTCGACTCCGCCTTCGGCGCGGCGCCGGCCGCCTTGTCCTCGGCCTTCCCCTGGGCGGTGACGTCCCCCGGCTCCTTCACCAGCTCCGCCGCGAGCTCGATCTGCGCCTCGTCGCCGACGACCGGCCCGGCCTCGACCATCGCGCTGAAGTTGAGGCCGAACTCCCTCCGGTTGATCTTCGTCGTGGCGGAGATGCCGCGTCGCGCGTTGCCCTGCGCGTCCTTGATCGCCGCCGTCGGCCCTTCGACCTGGAGGACCACCGGCTTCGTGGTGCCGTGCATCGTCAGGTCGCCGGTCACCGCGAGCTTGCCGTCGCCCGTCTTCTCGACCTTGGTCGACTTGAAGGTGATGGTCGGGTACTTCTCGACGTCGAAGAAGTTCGCCGACCGTAGATCTGCGTCGCGCTGCGGCTGCCGCGTGTCGATCGAGGTCGCGTCGATGGTGGCCTCCACGGACGACTTCGCGACGTCCTTCTCGTCGAGCTTCACCGTGCCGCTCAGCTTCTGGAACTCGCCGCGCACGTTGCTGATGCCGAGGTGGCGGATCGAGAAGCTCGCGTGCGAATGGTTGGGATCGATCTTCCACTCGCTGACCTGCGCGAACGCGGCGACGGGAGCGAGAGCTGCGATGGCGAGTGCGATCATCTTCCGCATGTGCGTCGTCTCCTGGGATGGATTCGAAGGGGAGCGCTCCTGCATTAGTCGTCCGACGCTCCGGCGCGTTCGCGGTAGACAGCCCTGAAGGGATTGCGCCCCAGGAGGGCGCCCGGCCGTGCGTCCTTCGCGAGCCGCAGGTCCCCGATCGAACGCCGCGGTTCCCCGGGTAGGATGCACGCCATGACCCCGCCCGTCCGAATCGCTCCCTCGATCCTCTCCGCCGACTTCGGGCGGCTCGCCGACGAGGTCCGCGCCGTCGAGGCGGCGGGCGCAGACTGGATCCACGTGGACGTGATGGACGGGCGGTTCGTGCCGAACATCACGATCGGCCCGCTCGTCGTCGAGGCGGTCCGGAAGGTGACCCGGCTCCCCATCGACGCGCACCTGATGATCGTCGAGCCGGAGCGGTACGTGGAGGCGTTCGCCAAGGCGGGCGCCGACCTGGTGAGCGTCCACGCCGAGGTGTCGCCGCACCTGCACCGCACGCTGCAGGCGATCCGCGCCGCCGGCGCTCGCCCGGCGGTCGCGCTGAACCCGTCCACGTCGCTCACCGCGGTGGAGTACGTGCTCGGCGACTGCGAGATGGTGCTCGTCATGACGGTGAACCCCGGGTTCGGCGGGCAGAAGTACATCGACGCCTGCACCGAGAAGGTCCGTCGCCTCCGCGAGATGGCGGACGCCCGCGGGTTGCAGCTCGAGATCGAGGTGGACGGCGGCATCAAGCCGGACACGGTGGCGCGCGTGGCGCAGGCGGGCGCGAACGTCTTCGTCGCCGGGACGGCCGTGTTCGGCGCGGGCGACTACGCCGCCGCGATCCGCGGCATCCGGGAGAACGCCGGGAAGCGCTGACGCTCGGCGAGTGTCGGCCCCGATCCGCGCCGCCTCAGCACGGCTCGGCGAGGTCGACGAGCGTGCCCTCGAGCGCCGCGACGACGACGTCGGAAGGCGGCCCGCCGCCGGTCCGTTGCAGCCGGAAGAAGTCGTGCGCCACGCCACCGCGCGTCTCGATCGTCATCTCTACCGGGAACAAGGAGTAGAACGCGAACGACGCCAGCAGCGCGTCGAGCAGCCCGACGCCGTCGGCAGCCCGGATCGCGAGCTCGACCGCGTCGTCCGTGCGATCGAGCTGGTACGCCTGCAGCCGCGGCCCGAGATCGAGGCGCCGAGGGGCGCTCGACGTGCGCGCGAGGGCGAGGAAGTCGATGTGGAACGGGTTCACCCGCGCATCCAGCAGCTCCAGGAGGAGCTGGGCCTCCCAGCGCGCTCCCTCCGAGCGGCGCGCCCACCCGCGGACGATGCTGATGCGACGAGCGGCGAGCTCGCGCGCCAGGCTGCCGGTCCAGCCCGGCGAGAGCGCCCCACCGAGCTGGAGCGCGTACCGCGTGCCACCGAGCGCGGTGACGCGCGCCGTCGGCGCCTGCCGATCGAAGTTGCGAACCCACTCGGAAGCGGCGGCGACGGGCATTCGTTCCTCCCTTGGTGCCGTTGCTCGCAAGAGCCTTGCCACCGGACGTGCGGTGCAGCCCGCAGGTGATTCACACACCGTCCGCACGACGGCGTCCGTTGGCGACGCGTCGCGATGCTCCTGCGACGGGCACGACCGTGTCACGGGATCGGGCAGCGCCCCGGTTCACTCGGAGCACGCGGCGGGCGCCTGGCCGAGCGTTCGGGAGGCGACGCAGCGAGCCCGGAGCGAGCGACCCCGCGCTCAATCGACGCGCTTCACCTTCACGCGCGCGACGCCACGCCCGAGGAAACCGAGCGCCCTCGCGGCGGCGTAGGAGACGTCGATGATCCGGTCCTTCACGAACGGACCTCGATCGTTCACCTTCACGTCCACGGTCTTGCCGGTCTCGAGATCGGTGACGCGCAGCCGCGCGCCGAACGGGTGCCTCCGGTGCGCGGCGGTCATCGCGTTCATGTCGAACGGGACGCCGCTCGCCGTCGGCTTTCCCTGGTGCGCCCGGCCGTAGTAGCTCGCCAGCCCGACCTCCTCGTCGGGGACGCCGTCGTCGCCAGGATCGCCGGGATCGGCTGGAAGCGACGGAAGACCGGGGGCGCTGGTCGGCGGAGCTCCGGCGCGGCGGGCGCCGGCGCAGCCCGAGCCGACGACCACGAGGAGCGCCACCGCGGCGAAGCTCGCGCGCCTCGACGCGAGCATCAGCCGCGCCTCGCCGGCGCGCTCGCCGCCGATGCGCGGTCGCGCCCGCCGGGGAACGCCCGCTGGATGTCCGGGTGCGCCGCGAGCAGCTGGAGGGCGCGCTCGAGCAGCGTCCGCCCCGGCTCCATCTTGAACCACGTGGACGCGCCGCTCGGATGCGGCAGGCAGATGGCGTCCATCTCGCGGCCGTGGAGCTCGATGCGCCGCGAGGTGCCGACGACCTCGGCGAGCGGGCGATCCTCCCCGAGGACCTCGCGGATCGCGAGCTTGCCGACCGGGATCACCAGCCGCGGCCGCAGCGCGTCGATCTCGCGCTGGACGAAGCCCCGGCACGCCTCGATCTCCACCGGGTTCGGCAGCCGGTCGCCGCCCCCCGGCGTCTTCCCGGGGAAGCAGCGCACCACCGCCGCGATGTAGACCTTCGCGCGGAACTCCTCCTCGGTCGCGCCGAACGCTCGCTCGAACCAGGAGAACAGCGTCTTCCCCGCCGTCCACGCGAAGGGCCTGCCGAAGCGGGACTCGTGCGGCCCCGGCGCCTGGCCGATGAGGAAGATCCGCGACACCACCGGAGGCCCGTGCACCGGCGTGCCCACGAACCCGGGCAGCCGGAGCGCCCGGATGTCCGCGTGGATCCGCTCCAGCTCCGCGATCGTCCTCGCCTCGCGCGACGACGCTGCCGTCACGCGTCGCGCCACGGCTCCTCGGGGACCGAGTAGATCCAGCCCTCGCTGCGCGGCACGTTGTGCGGCACGCCTTCGAACCCGCTCTCCTGCGCGGCCGCAGCCCCCACCGCGGACAGCACGGCGTCGATCATGAATCCTTTCTCGTCCTCGACGACCTTCGCGGCAAGCTCCATGTCGAACTCGAGCCCGCAGGCGGTCCGTATGACGCGGAGCAGCTTCGCGCGGATGCTGGCGCGCTGGACCCCGTCACGCGGATCGTCGCGATAGCTGCACACGCCCGCGAGCGCGCGCGCGACGTGCTCGGGCCGCACCTCCACGATGGCGGGCCGGCCGGCCTTCGGCGGGTCCCAGGGCACGTACACGACCTCGCCCAGACGCGCCAGCGTCACGAGGCCGAAGAAGGTGGACCGGAACATCCGTGCGTGGGAGGGCGAGAAGGAGGTCGCGCGATAGCAGTCCGCGTAGCGGGAGCGGTCCTTGCCCAGCTCCTCCTTGAACCGCTCCGCGCCCGCGGTGAAGTCGGTCCCCTGCGGCAGGAATCGCTCCTCCAGGCCCTTCCCCAGCGACCCTGGCCCGCGGATCGCCTGCCGCAACAGGCCGAGCTGGCGAAGGTGCGTCTCGGAGAGCGAGAGCGGGAAGTCCACGCCGACGACGATGCGGCCCTCGGCCCAGCGCGCCTCCTCGGCGAGCCAGCTCGAGAACTGGTTCCGCACGTCGCGCCGGCCGGGCGCGTCCTGGAACGGCCGCGTCACCTGCAGGATCCGTCCCTTGCCGCGGGACAGCTCGACGCGCGCTGCGACGATCTGGTTCCCCGCGCCCTCGATGCCGCTCCAGGCGAGCCCCACGACCGCGCCTCGCTGCGGCATCTTCACCTTGGGCGCGGGCGCCCTTCCGTACGCCGCGGAAGCTCCGGGCGACGCGTCACTCTCCGCCATTCTGAGGCCTCCACCTGATCGTCGTGGGAAGTATCAGGGCGCGTGCCGATCGGCTGGACCGAAATCGCCGAGTGCCCCGGACGGGGGCCGGGTCTCGCGCCGTGTTCGGGCCCACCCGCAGGCCTGCTCGGGGATCGTCTGCGCGCCGGAGGTTCCGTCCGGGTCGGACCATCCCTAGCTTCGACTCACGATGACGGAGCTGGACCAGGCAGCAGCGCGACGCGGGGACGTGATGGTCGTCGAGGACGACTACGCAATCCGGGAGACCCTGCGGGAGCTGCTGGAAGAGGAAGGCTATCGGGTGACGCAGGCGTCGAACGGCGCCGAGGCTCTCGGCAGGCTGCGTGACGCCGACGGGCACCCCTCGCTCATCCTGCTCGACCTGATGATGCCCGTGATGGACGGGTGGGAATTCCGGCACGCGATCTCGGAAGATCCCAGGCTCGCGGACATCCCGGTGATCGTCATCTCCGCGGACCACTCGCTCGACACGAAGGTGCGATCGATGCGCGTCCAGGGGTGGCTCGCCAAGCCGTTCGAGCTCGGCCAGCTGCTCGCGACGGTCGGCCGCTACACCGAAGCGCAGTACTCCGGGGCGGCGGCGCGCTAATCTCCGGCCGCGCGAAGCGCCGCGCCCGGAGACCAGACTTGCACCCGCACCGCTCGTTCACCGCCGCACTCCTCGCAGCCTGCGCCTGCACCACGATGAGACCTTCCCCGAAGGCGGCCGCCGCACCGCCCGAGTACCCGTCTTCACTCCGCGGGGACGTGGTCGACGTCCTCCACGGCGAGCGGGTCGCCGACCCGTACCGCTGGCTCGAGGACGCCTCGCGGCCGGAGGTGAAGGACTGGATGGCCGCGCAGGACGGCCTCGCCCGGCGGTGGCTCGGTCGGCTGCCGGGCCGGGACGACATCGCGCGGCGCGCGCAGGAGCTGCTGTACGTCGAGAGCGCGGGCGTGCCGGTGAAGCGCGGCGAGCGGCTCTTCTTCATGAGACGCGCGGCGCGCCAGGAGAAGGCGGTGCTGTGGGTGAAGGACGGCGCGGCGCCGGAGCGCGTCCTCCTCGATCCGAACGGCTGGTCGAGGGACGGCAGCGTGGCGCTCGGCGGCTGGGAGCCGTCGTGGGACGGGCGTCGCCTCGCGTATCAGGTGAAGCCCAACAACTCCGACGAGGCGATCCTGCACGTCGTCGCAGTCGACTCCGGCGAGGTGTCGCAGGTCGACGAGATACCGGGCGCGAAGTACGCGAGCCCTTCGTGGACGCCGGACGGCGGCGGCTTCTACTACACGTGGATCCCGAGCGACCCGAGGATCCCGGTCGACGAGCGGCCCGGCTGGCAGGAGGTGCGCTTCCACCGGCTCGGAGAAGATCCCTCCCGCGACGCGGTGATCAGGGAGCGGAACGGCGATCCGACCACGTTCGTGCAGGCGCAGGTCTCGCGCGACGGACGGCTCCTCGTCGTGACCCTCGCGCACGGCTGGAGCGCGACCGACGTGTGGGTCCGCGATCTCCGGGCCGGCGACGCGGCTCCGCTCGTCCCGGTCGCGGTGGGGCGCCCGCACATCTACGACGTCTGGCCGTACGCGGGGCGCCTCTTCATCCGCACGAACGACGGCGCGCCGCTCTGGCGGGTGGTGGTGGTGGACCCGGCGCGCCCCGAGCCGGAGCACTGGACGGAGATCGTCCCGGAGCGCGAGGCGACGCTCCAGGGCCTCAGCGTGGTCGGCGGCCACCTCGCGCTCTCGTACCTCGAGCGCGCCGCGAGCCGGCTCGAGATCCGGACGATCGACGGACGAGCGGTGCGAACGATCCCGCTGCCCTCGCTCGGCATCGCCTCGCAGCCGTCGGGCGAGGAGGACGAGGACGAGGCGTTCTACTCGTTCGAGTCCTTCACGATCCCGCGCGAGATCCACCGCACGTCGATCCGGGACGGGAACGGCTCGCGCTGGTTCAAGCTCGACGTCCCCGTGGACCCGGGCCGGTACCAGATCACGCAGGCGACGTTCCCGTCGAGGGACGGCACGCCCGTGTCGATGTTCATCGTGCACGCCAGGGGCGCGAAGCGCGACGGCACCTCTCCCGCGCTCCTCTACGGCTACGGCGGGTTCCAGGTGCCGATGACGCCCTCGTTCAGGGCATCGATCTACCCGTGGCTGGAGCGGGGCGGGATCTGGGCCGTCGCGAACCTGCGCGGCGGGAGCGAGTACGGCGAGGCGTGGCACCAGGGCGGCATGCGCGAGCGGAAGCAGAACACGTTCGACGACTTCATCGCCGCAGCCGAGCACCTCGTGCGCGAGGGCTGGACCGCGCCGGCGCGCCTCGCGATCCAGGGCGGCTCGAACGGCGGCCTGCTGGTCGGCGCGGCGTTGACGCAGCGCCCCGACCTCTTCCGCGTCGCGCTGTGCGAGGTGCCCCTCCTCGACATGGTGCGGTATCACCGGTTCGGCTCGGGCAGGACGTGGATCCAGGAGTACGGCTCCGCGGACGATCCGGCGCTGTTCGCCGCGATCCGCGCGTACTCGCCGTACCACCACGTCGAGGACGGCAAGGCGTACCCTGCGACGCTGCTCCTCAGCGCCGACGCGGACGACCGGGTCGATCCGATGCACGCGCGGAAGTTCGCCGCGGCGCTGCAGCACGCGTCGCGCGGCGGACCGGTGCTGCTCCGGATCGAGGCGAACGCCGGACACGGCGGCGCCGACCTGCTGAGATCAGAGGTGGAGAAGATCGCGGACCGCTACGCGTTCGCGCTTTCGCAGATGAATTGACGTACCGTTCGCACGGGAGCTCTCTCATGAACAAGCGCAGCTTCGTCCCGAGGACGGCGAACATCCTGGGCTGGGTCGTCGGCGTCCTCGGCGTCATCGCGACACTCGGCGCGCTGCTCGACGGCGGCATCGCCGCGGGCTTCGCCGCGGCCGTCGGCACGACGTTCTCGGTGATCGTCATCTTCGGGATAGGCGTGACGGTCGGCACGCTCGAGGACATCCGCGACGCCCTGATCGTTCGCACCGAGCAGGAGGTGGAGGAGGAGCTCCCGGGCCGGACGGTGCTGCTCACGCTCGAGCGCATGGCGCCGCCGGCGCCCGCCGGCTCGCAGGACGACGCGCGGCTCTCCACCTGAGCGGCGAAGACGGCGACGCTCCGAAGGGCGTCACGGCGCCGGCAACGCGCGCCGCGCCCCGGCTCGCCGCCTCGAGCTCCAGATCGCGACGCGCGCGAGCAGCAGCGTGGCGAGCGCGACGGCGAACAGCCCGGGTTCCCTCAGGTCCGCCTTCACGCGCCAGACGAAGTGGATGACGCCGAGCATCGCGGCGACGTACGCCAGCCGGTGGATCCGCTTCCACCGCGGAAACCCCAGGCGCCGCACCGCCGCGGCGGTCGAGGTGAGCGCGAGTGGCCACAGCGTGAGGTACGCCACGAACCCAACGGCCTGGAAGCGGCGCTTCGCGACGTCGGCGGCGATGTCGTGCACGTCGAAGAACTTGTCGAGGCCCACGTACCAGCAGAAGTGCGTCGTCGCGTAGGCGAACGCGAAGAGCCCGAGCATGCGTCGCAGCCGGACTGGCCACTTCCACCCGAGGAGCTCGTGGAGCGGCGTCGGTACGAGCGCCGCCGTCAGGAAGAAGAGCGTCCACCAGCCGAGCCGGTTCATGCCGGCCTCGATGGGGTTCGCGCCGAGCCCTCCGGTGAGCGCGTCGGCCACGAGGCTCGCGAGCGGCACGAGGCACGCCGCGAACGTCGCGATCCTCAGGAGCCGCGTCGTCGTCCTCGGCGTCACGACCGGTCAGTAGCCCTTCCGCAGATCCATCCCGGAGTACAGCGACGCGACCTGGTCGGCGTAGCCGTTGAACGGCAGCGTCTTCCTGCGGAAGAACTCGCCGATGCGCCGCTCCTTCGCCTGGCTCCAGCGCGGGTGATCCACCTCCGGGTTCACGTTCGCGTAGAAGCCGTACTCGTGCGGCGCCATGGCGTTCCACGTGGTCTGCGGCTGCTGCTCGACGAACGCGATCCGCACGATGGACTTCGCGCCCTTGAACCCGTACTTCCACGGCACGACGAGCCGGATGGGCGCGCCGTTCTGCGGAGGCAGCGCGCGCCCGTAGAGGCCGACGGCGAGCATCGCGAGCGGGTGGGTCGCCTCGTCGATCCGGAGCGCCTCTACGTACGGCCAGTCGAGCACCGGCCGGTTCTGGCCGGGCAGGCGCTGGCGATCGAGCAGCGTCGTGAACGCGACGAACTTCGCGCGCGAGGTCGGCTCGACGCGCCGCACGAGGTCGGCGAGCGGGAACCCGACCCAGGGGATCACCATGGACCACGCCTCCACGCACCGCATCCGGTAGATGCGCTCCTCGAGCGGGAACGTCCGCGCGAGCTGGTCGTGGTCGAGGGTGAGCGGCCGCTTCACCTCTCCGTCGACGCGGAGCGTCCACGGGCGCGTGACGAGCGACCCGGCATTTCGCTTCGGATCGTCCTTGTCCGTCCCGAGCTCGTAGAAGTTGTTGTAGCTGGTGATGTCCTGCCACGGCGTCGGGGCCTCGCCGCCCGCGAGGTCCTGCCGCCTCGCCGCCTCGAGCACGGGGCCGGTCGGCTCGTCGCGCGCTCGCGCGATCGCCGGCGCGAGCACGGCGCCGATCGCGCCTGCGGCGCCGAGCTTCAGGAACTCCCTCCGCGAGCGCCACAGCGCCTCGGGGGTCGCGTCCGCTTCCTTCAGATCTCCTCGCCAGCGCGGCATCGAGCCCTCCGGCTCCGCGGGACCCGCTGCCCACGGCGCCTCGTCCGTTCCATAATCGGCCGGTGTCGAACGGGCCCAACATGCATCGGGCGGCGGACGCGCTCGCGATGTGGTTCGAGGATCGCTTCTCGCGCGAGCCGCAGCCGTACCGGAAGGGCCGCGGCGGCGACCTCGACTGCTGGGGGCCGCTCCCGCCGTTGCCCGAACCTCCGCCCGACGGCGCGATCTGGTCGACCTCGACGCCGCTCGCCGGCGCCGCTCGCGACGACCGCATGGTCGTCCGGAGCTTCCCGTCGCGCGCGCGGTTCGCCGGCACGGTGATCGTCGTCCCGCCGTGGAAGATCCGGAGCGCGCGGCTCCTCTCCGGCTACGTCGCGCTCGTGCGCGACGCCGGCTGGCGCGCGTGGCTCCTCACCCCGCCGCACCACCTCGAGCGCACGGCGGAGGGAGCGCGGGGCGGCGAGGGGTTCGTCTCGCTCGACCTCGACCGGATGCGGCGCGTGTTCGAGCAGCTCGTGCTGGAGGTGCGGCTGCTCGCCGCGCTCGCCG
>DASSQI010000158.1:0-6655 GCA_035702585.1 Anaeromyxobacteraceae bacterium | reverse complement strand
GTGCCCCGCCGCGCACCCCGCTGCTCCCGGCCCGCCGCTGCTCCGGGCGCCGCTGCTCCGGGCGCCGCTGCTCTCAATGGTGACGCGACGCGCCGTCCAATCGCGATTGCACTTGCGAAAACGTCTGCGGCGAGCCAAGAGGCGACGATGCGAACGATATTCCTCGTCTTCCTCGCGATCGTCCCGGCGGCCGTCCTCGCAGCGGAGACGACCCGCGCCTCGATCCCCGAGAAGTACCGGTGGCGCCTCACCGACCTGTACGCGTCCGACTCGGCGTGGGCCGACGCGCGCAGCGGCCTCGCGAAGCGGATCCCCTCGCTCGGCAGGCACGAGGGCCAGCTCGGGACCTCCTCGAAGGCGCTCGCCGACGCGCTCGAGGACTGGACGGACGCGCGCAAGCAGATGGAGCGCGTCTACGTCTACGCCGCGGCGCGGTCGGACGAGGACACGCGCGCCGCCGCTCCGCGCGAGATGCGGCAGCAGGCGGAGCAGCTCTCGGTCGCGCTCGACGGCGCGGTCTCGTACCTGCGCCCCGAGATCCTCGCGCTCCCGCCCGAGAAGGTGCGCGCCTTCCTGCAGGAGGAGCCGCGGCTCAAGCCGTACACGTTCTTCCTGGAGGACCTGCTGCGCTGGCGGAAGCACACGCTCTCGCCCAAGGAGGAGCGCCTCGTCGCGCGCGCCGGCGAGCTGACCGGGGTCGGACGGTCGATCCAGGGCGTGCTCTCGAACGCCGACGTGCCGTGGCCCACGGTGAAGCTCTCGACGGGCGAGTCGGTGCGGCTCGATCCGGCGGGGTACGCCCGCGCGCGCACGGCGCGGAACCCGGCGGACCGCCGCAAGGTGTTCCAGGCGTTCTTCCAGACGGTGAAGCAGTACGAGAGGACGCTCGGGACGGCGCTCGACGCGCAGGTGAAGGCGCACCTCTTCGAGAAGGACGTCCGCGGGTTCTCGTCCGCGCTCGAGTCGGCGCTGTTCGACGCGAACATCCCGACCGCCGTCTACCACCAGCTCGTCACCGACGTGAACGCCAGCCTGCCGACGCTCCACCGCTACCTCGCGCTTCGGAAGCGGATGATGGGCCTGAAGGAGCTCCGGTACGAGGACCTGTACGCACCGCTCGTGAAGGGCGTCGACCAGCGGTTCGGCATGGACGAGGCGATGGCGCTGACGCTCGAGGCGGTCGCGCCGCTCGGGACGGAGTACGTGAGCGGCTTGCGCACCGGCTTCACGAGCGGCTGGACCGACTTCCTGCCCGCCGTCGGCAAGCGCTCCGGCGCGTACTCCACCGGCGTCTACGACGTGCACCCGTACCAGCTCCTCAACTTCAACCGGCAGTGGACGGACGTCTCGACGCTCGCGCACGAGGCGGGCCACTCGATGCACACGCTCCTGGCGTCGAAGGCGCAGCCGTTCCCGACGTACGACTACCCGACGTTCGTCGCCGAGGTCGCCTCCACGCTGAACGAGAACCTGCTGTTCCGCCACGCGCTGCAGCGCGCGCCCGACGACGCGACGCGGCTGTCGCTGCTCGGCGAGCACCTCGAGTCGCTGCGCACGACGCTGTTCCGGCAGACGATGTTCGCGGAGTTCGAGCTCGCAGCGCACGAGCGCGCCGAGAAGGGCGAGGCGCTCTCGGGCGAGAAGCTGACGGACATCTACCTCGGGCTCGTCCGCAAGTACTACGGCCACGACAAGGGGATCTGCGCGGTGGACGCGCTGTACGGCGTCGAGTGGGCCTCGGTGCCGCACTTCTTCTCGTACGACTTCTACGTGTACCAGTACGCGACGAGCCTCGTCGCCTCGACGTCTCTCGCGCGGGACATCCGCGAGGAGCAGGCGCAGGGCAAGACCGCGGCGCGCGACCGGTACCTCGCGATGCTCTCCGCGGGCGGCTCGCAGTACCCGATCGACCTGCTGCGGGAGGCCGGCGTCGACATGACGACCGCCGCGCCGTTCCGCGCCGCGATGCAGGAGATGAACGGCACGATGGACGAGATCGAGCGCATCCTCGCGAAGAAGCGCTGATCTTCGGCTCTCGCCGGCGGTGCGTGCGCGTCGGGCAGCCGCGCCCGATGTGGGAGGCGCACCTGCCTCTCGGCAACTGGCGCGCGGCCGGCCATTTCCAGCTGCGCGCGGCGCGCACTAACATGGCCGCCTGATCGCACGCCCGACGGGCTGCCAGGGGAGCCTTCGATATGACGAGACGAATCGCGCTTGCGCTGAGCTGCTGCGCCCTCGCCGCGTGCGGCGGCGGCGGTGACCACACCAACGCGGCCACTGCCCGCTCCTTCAGCTACGGGCCGGAGCAGAGCGTCGCGGCGCCGCTCAGCGCCGGAGACGCCATCTCCAGCATGAAGTCGTTCGAGAGCGCGGGCGACGGGCAGACCGCCGTCGCCGCGCAGGGCTCGCTCATGCAGGTCGCGTTCGAGGCGCTGGGCGACGACCTCGGCGTCGGCGGCTTCGCCGCGACCAGCGCGAACCCGACGGCGCTCGTCCGCGAGGCGCGATCGCGGACGATCGGCGCCGCGCTCACGGGCGACGCGTCGCAGTTCACGGCGGAGTGCACGACCGCCGCGAAGGACGCCGCCGGCACGGCGACCGTCGTGTTCAAGAACTGCCAGTACACGGAGACGACGACGGAGGGGACGCTCACCGTCAACGTCGCCGGAACGGTGGTGGGCAAGCCCGGCTCGGTCGTGTGGGACGTCACGTACAACCTGTCGCTCACCGGGCCGGACGCCCGGATCGAGCTCGGCTACCACGACAAGGGCAACCTCGCGCTGACCGCGGCGACGGTGAAGGCCCACCAGGAGGCCGACATCGGCGGCGCCTTCGCGAGCGGACTGCAGCACCTGGAGCTCGGTCTGGCGCAGTCCGTCGACCTCGACGTGACGATCGACGGCAGCTGCGCCACGCACATCACCGGCGGCACGCTCGAGGCGAAGCGCGTCTGGACGAAGCGGCCCGCGGGAGCGGCCGCCGAGGCGACCGTCGATCGCGGCGCGCTGTTCACCTGGACGGGCTGCGGGCTCGCGACCGTCCGGTTCTCGAGGTAGTCGCCGCACCTGCGGCGTCGCCGGAGGAGCGCGATCAGGATGGCCTCGGCAGCCGCCATCCTGCTCGCCTCGGCGTTCCTGCACGCCAGCTGGAACGCGCTCCTCAAGCGGGAGCGAAACCCGGAGGTCGCGGTCGCGGGGGTGCTCGTCGCGGCGCTCGCGGTGGCGCTCGCCGCCGCGGCGACGGCGGCGGCCCCGCGGTTCGCCAGCGGTCCGGCGATCGCGTGGGGCGTCGCGGCGGGCGCGTTCGAGGGCCTCTACTTCGTCACGCTCGCGGCGGCGCTCGCTCGCGCGCCCTACGGCGCGGTCTACGCGATCGCTCGTGGCGGGGCGATGCTCGTCGTGTGGCCGGCGGCCGCGCTGCTCCTCGGGGAGCAGGTTTCGCCGCGAGCCGTGTCGGGCGCGATCGTCATCGGCGTCGGCCTCGCCCTGGTCGCCCTCTCGGGCGGAAGGCGCTCGAGGCCCGGCGGGATCACCTTCGCCGTGATCTGCGCCGCCTCCATCGCCGGGTACCACCTCTGCTACGACGTGGCGCTCTCGGCCGGCGCGCGGGAGTCTCCGCTGTTCGCGCTGGCGCTGGCGACGGCGCTCCCGTTCCTCCTCGTCTCGTTGCGCGTTCGCGGCGCGCTCGCGACCGCGGCCGCTCCTTCCCGCGGCGCGGTCCTGCGATGGGCGCTCGCGGGCGTCCTCTGCACGGCGTCGTTCCTGCTGTTCCTGCGCGGGCTCGCGATGAGCGGCGCCGCGCTCGCGCTGACGCTCCGGAACACCTCCGTGCTGTTCGCGCAGGCGCTCGCGGTCGTCATCGGCGAGCCGGTCGGTCGCAGGCAGCTCGCCGGCGCGATGCTCGTCGCGGCGGGCGCCGCGATCGTGAGCAGCGCGCCGTAGCGACGCCCGTCAAGGCGTGGACGTCGCGGAGCGCCCGCGCACGAACCCCCAGACGAAGAAGATCAGCGCGGCCACGAGCGCGATGTGGATGAGCCCGGTCGTGACCTTGAACAAGAGCGCCAGCACCCAGATCGCGAACAGCACTGCCCCAATCACCCAGAGCATCGGACGCCTCCCCACTGGACGGTATGCGCTCGCTCGCGGTGAAGCCCGCGCGCACGCCCCGTCGGCAGCCGGACGTGGGGCCCCTCCCAGAGCGACGCGCTCCGCTCGCCCCGTCGTTACAGGCGCGCGAACGGAGGGGGCCTTCGATGCGTCCTGCACACTTCGTAGCCGCTGCGGTGCTGGCCCTGACGTGCTGCGCGAGATCCCGCCCTTCGCCGCGGAGCGCGACGGAGGAGCTGCCGGCGCTGCAGCTACCGGCGGATGTCCGCCCCGTCGCGTACGCGCTCGACGTCGAGCTGGATCCTGCCGCGGAGCGGTTCGGCGGGCGTGTGCGCATCGACGTCGACCTCGCCGCGCCTCGGAGCACGATCTGGCTCCACGGCCGCGACCTGCGCGTGAGCGAGGCCGCGGCCCTCGCGGGCGGTGGGCGCGTCGCGGGCGAGTTCTCGCAGGTGAGCGACGCCGGGCTGGCGAAGCTCACCTTCGCACGCGCGATCGGCCCCGGGCGCGTCACGCTCGAGCTCTCGTGGCAGGCGGGCTGGGCGCAGCCCTGGGACGGAGTCTTCCGCTCGAAGGCGCCGGAGGGCTTCTACGCCGCGACGCAGTTCGAGGCGATCTCGGCGCGGCGCGCCTTCCCGAGCTTCGACGACCCGCAGTTCAAGACGCCGTTCGACGTGTCGTTGACCGTCCCGTCGACCGCGAACGCGATCTCGAACGGACTGGCGCTCGAGTCGACCGCGCTCCGCGACGGCCGCCGCCGCGTGAGGTTCGCGACGACGGCGCCGATGCCGACGTACCTCGTGTTCTGGGCGGTCGGGCCGTATGAGCTCGCGTACGACCAGGTGCTGCCGCCGAACGAGGTCCGCTCGACGCCGCTGCCGACGCGGGTCCTCGTGCCGCGCGGCCGCGGGCCGGCCGCGTCGCTCCTCGCCACGGCTGCGCGGGAGATGACGCCCGAGCTCGAGCGCTGGTTCGGGATGCCCTTTCCGTATCCGAAGCTCGACCACGTCGTCCTGCCGGACAGCGCGGGCGTCGCGATGGAGAACGCCGGCGCGATCGCATACAGCAGCGCGTTCATCGAGCCGGAGGGCGGATATCCCGCCGACCTGCGCGTGTTCTCCGCCGAGACGGTCGCGCACGAGATCGCCCATCAGTGGTTCGGCGACCTCGTGACGCCGCGCTGGTGGACCGACGTGTGGCTGAACGAGTCGTTCGCGACGTGGATGCAGGCGCACGCCGTCGCGCGCTGGCGCCCCGAGTGGCGCTCGGAGCAGCGGCTCGCGAAGACGGCCGGGCCTGCGATCGAGCTCGAGGGTCTCTCGAGCGGCAGGGCGATCCGGCAGCCGCTGACCTCGATGAGCGACGTCGACGACCAGTTCGATCCGACGACGTACCAGAAGGGGGCTCGCGTGCTCGGCATGGTCGAGCACTTCATCGGCGACGAAGCCTTCCGGTCGGGGATCCACGCGTACCTCGCCCCGCGCGCGCACGGCACCGGATCGACGGCCGACCTCGTCGCCGAGCTCTCCCGGTCGTCGGGTCGCGACCTCTCGCGGCTGTTCGCGAGCTTCCTCGACCAGCCCGGAATGCCGCTCGTGTCGGCTCGCACCGCGTGCGACGGCGCCGGCGCGCGCGTCGAGCTCTCGCAGACGCGCTGGCTGCCGCGCGGTTCGGCGGCGGTGGCGGCGGCCCCGTGGGCCGTTCCGGTCTGCGTGCGGTACTCCGCCGCGGGCGCGATCCACGAGCGCTGCGCGCTGCTCGAGAGCTCTACGGGCCAGCTCCCGATCCCGGAGGGATGTCCGGACTGGGTGATGCCGGACGCGGGCGGCTACGGCTGGTACCAGTGGGTGCTCCCCGCAGCGGAGCTGGACGCGCTCCGCCAGCGCGGCCTCGGCCACCTCACCACGGACGAGCGGTTCTCCGTCGCGCGGAGCGCCTGGGGCGCACAGCGCGCCGGGGCGCTGCCCTACGCGACCGCGATGCAGACGCTGCTCGGGCTGAGCGCGGATCCCGACCCGCTCGTCGCGGCGGCCGCGATCCCCGCCCTCGCTCACGCGCGCGAACACCTCGCGTCGGCGCGCGCTCGCGCCGGGGTGGAGGAGGCCGCCCGGCGCGCCTACCGGCCGGTGCTGGAGCGGCTCGGGTGGGACGCTTCGGCGACCGACACGCCGGACGACGCGAAGCTGCGCGCGGAGGTCATCGCGCTCCTCGTCCACGTGGCGCGCGACCCGGCAGTGCGGCGCGAGGCGGCGCGGCGCGGCATCGCGTTCGCGGCCCTGGGGAAGGCCTCGTTCGACAGATCGGCGGTGAACGCGGAGCTCGCCGGGATCGCGCTGGAGGCTGCGGTCCTCGAGAGCCCCGACGCGAAGCTCTGGGATGCGCTCCACGCGCGCGTGGCGACGCTGACCGATCCCGAGGACAGGCGTCGGGTCGTGCGCGCGCTCGCGCTCGCGCAGCTCCCTTCCGTCGAGAAACGCGCGGCGGCGCTCTGGCGAGAGCCGGGCCTTGACGAGGTCGACCGCTGGGAGGTGCTCGGGAGCCAGGCCGCG
>DASSQI010000157.1:0-8313 GCA_035702585.1 Anaeromyxobacteraceae bacterium | reverse complement strand
GAAGGTGAAGTGCGTGTCGCCGACGCCGCGCAACACGCCGGCGCCGACCGCCTGCACGCCGTCCGACACCTGGAACACCGCCGCGACGAGGAGGAGCGGCGCGGCGGTCGCGAGCACCCGCGGGTCGTCCGTCATGAGCCGCGCGAGGGCGCGCGGCGAGGCGAGGTAGACGAGCCCGGCCATGGCCATGAACGCGGCGCCGGCCGCGAACGCGACGAGCCCCGCCCGCCTCGCGCCGGCGCGGTCGCGCGCGCCGACCGCCCAGCCGACGCGGATGCCGCCGGCGTTGCCGATGCCGACCGCGACCGTGAACGAGAAGCTCGCGATGCTGATCGCGATCTGGTGCGCCGCGATCTGGTCCGCGCCCAGGCGGCCCGCCAGGAACCCGACGAGCGCGAACACGCCGACCTCCGCGCCCATGTGCAGCCCGACAGGCGTGCCGACCCGCAGCGCCTCGCGGATGTCGCGGCGATCCGGAGCGCGCCGGATCGGGCCCGGGACGTGGTCGCGCGCGGCCGCGAACGCCAGCATCGCGGCCTCTGCCCAGCACACGAACGTGGTCGCCAGCGCGGCGCCCGCGGCGCCCATCGGCGGGATCGCGCGGAGCGGCCCGGTCCACGAGGGGAGCCCCGCGCCGCCGAACACGAAGAGGACGTCGAGGGCGAGGTTCAGGACGTTGGCGAGCACCGTCGCGACGACCACCTCGCGCGTGCGCCCGACGCCCTGGAAGTAGGAGCGGGCCGCGAAGAAGAAGAGCATGCCGGGCAGACCGGGCGCGCGGACGACGAGGTAGCGCCCCGCCTCGCGCGCGACGTCGGGCGGGATCCCGCCGGGCTCGAGCGCGAACGAGACGAGCGCGGCCGGGATCGCGACGATCACTCCGAGCGCGAGCGAGAGCCACGCGCCCTGCCACAGCATGCGCCGCGCGCGCAGCGGGTCGCCCGCGCCGATCGCCTGCGACACGAGCGGGTCGAGGCCGAGCATGAGCCCCATCGCGAAGACCGTGAACGCGGTGAACACCGCGACGCCGAGCCCGGTGCCGGCGAGCGTCACCGCGCCGGCGCGCCCCGCGACCGCGGTGTCGACGACGCCCATCAGCGCCTGTCCGGCGGTGGCGATCGCCATGGGGATCGCGAGGCGCGC
Source organism: Anaeromyxobacteraceae bacterium (assembly GCA_035702585.1). Taxonomy (GTDB): domain Bacteria; phylum Myxococcota; class Myxococcia; order Myxococcales; family Anaeromyxobacteraceae; genus DASSQI01. The sequence goes on along the minus strand of DASSQI010000157.1, from coordinate 7,170 downwards.
GAGCTGCGAGAGCTCGTCGCGTATGGCGGGGGCGCTGCTCATCGGGCGCACAAGATAACCGTCACCGGCCGGAGCGCGGTAGAAGACCTCCGATGCCCTGGCCGCACGCGCTGCGCTCGCTCGCGAACCGCAACCTGCGGCTGTTCTTCGCGGGGCAGAGCGTCTCGACGATCGGCACCTGGATGCAGAACGTCGCGCAGGGCTGGCTCGTCTACCGCCTCACGAGCTCGGCCACGCTGCTCGGCACCGCGGGGTTCCTCTCGCAGCTGCCGGTGTTCCTGTTCGGGCTCTGGGCCGGGTCGATCGCCGACCGCGTCTCGCGTCGGCGCCTCGTCCTCGCCACGCAGACGAACGCGCTGGTCCAGGCGTCGGTGCTCGCCGCGCTGACGCTCTCGGGCGTCGTCCGCCCCTGGCACATCTTCGCGCTCGCGTTCCTCCTCGGAACCTCGAACGCCTTCGAGATGCCGGCGCGCCAGTCGCTCCTCGCCGACGTCGCGGGCGGCGACGACATGGCGAACGCGATCGGCCTGAACTCGACCATCTTCAACCTCGCCCGGGCGATCGGCCCCGGGATCGCCGGCTGGACGGTGGCCGCGGTCGGGGAGGGCTGGTGCTTCGCGCTCAACGCGGTGAGCTTCGCCGGGACGATCTACGCGCTCGCCGCGATGAGGTTCGACGAGGAGCGGAGGCCGGCTCCTCCGAGCCGCCGCGCGCACGTCCTCGGCGGCATCGCCTACACGGCACGCACGCCGTACCTGGCCGCGCTGCTCGCGACGCTCGCCGTGAGCGCGCTCGTCGCGATGCCGTTCTCCACGTTCCTGCCGCTCTTCGCGAAGGACGTGTTGCACGGCGACGCGCGCGTCCTCGGGTACCTGCAGGGAGCGTCCGGCGCGGGGGCGCTCCTGGCGGGCGTGCTCCTCATGCTCCGCAAGGGGCTGACCGGCCTGGGCCGTCGCATCGCGATCGGCACGACGCTGCTCGGCACCGGGGTCGCCGGCCTCGCGATGTCGCGCACTCCGCTGCTCTCGTGCGCCGCGCTCGTCGTCGCGGGGTTCGGGATGGTGACGCAGTCGGCGGGCACGATGACGCTGATGCAGGGGCTGGCGCCCTCGGAGATGCGTGGCCGCCTCTCCGGGCTGTTCTCGGTGAGCCTCATGGGCCTCATGCCGTTCGGCTCCCTCGCGACCGGGTTCGCGGCCCAGCGGTTCGGCGCGCCGCGCGTGCTGTTCGCCGGAGCGATCGTCGTCCTCGCGATCAGCTTGGCCCTGCACGCGGCCCTGCCTCGCCTGCGCGACTCCCTCGTCGCGGCCTCCGGGACCTCGCCGCCGGTGATCCCCTGACACCGGCGCCCCTGGGTGTTGGCTCACCCCCGGGTCGGGCGCGAGCCGTCGGAAAGCGAGCAACTGCGCCGTTCGCGCCGGTCCGAACCGTGCACACGGGGGGACCGTCCACCCGCGCCCGAGGCTTCGTCGCATGTCTTCAGCCCCCTCCGCAGTCCTCGACTCCGCCTGCGGCGCTCGCGTCCTCGTCGTCGACGACGAGGCTCTCGTCGGTCGCGCGGTGGCTCGCGTGCTCGGGAAGCGCCACGACGTCGCCGTCGCCACCTCGGGCCGGGAGGCGCTCGCGCTGCTCGAGGGCGGCCGCGAGTTCGACCTCGTCCTCTGCGACATCATGATGCCAGGGATGGACGGCATGGACCTGTACCGGACCGTCGCGGAGCGGCACCCGGGGATGACCGATCGCTTCGTGTTCCTCACCGGAGGCGCGTTCACGCTCGAGGCCGAGGCCTTCCTCGCGGCGACGAAGGTCGAGCGCATCATCAAGCCGTTCGACTCCGCGGCGCTGCGCCTGCTGGCGGCGGCCCGCGCGCGCCGCTGAAAGGGCAGGGAGCTCCGCCGGCGACTCGACGCCGGGGCAGGTCCCGGTAAGATGCCGGCGTGGTCGTTCTTGGCATCGATCCCGGGTCGCGCCGCTGCGGCTACGGCGCCGTCTCCCGCCGCGGGACGTGCCTGTCGGCGCTCGCGTCCGGTGTCATCGTCCCCGCGGAGGCGCCGCTCGCGCCTCGCCTCGCGAGGATCTTCGACGAGATCTCGGCGGTGATCGCCCGCACCCGGCCCGACGCCGTGTCGGTCGAGTCGGCGTTCTGCGGCGCGTCGGCGCGATCGGCGCTGGTCCTCGGCCAGGCGCGCGGGGTCGTGCTCGCGGCCGCGGCCCGAGCCGGGGTGCCCGTGTTCGAGTACGCGCCGGCCGAGGTGAAGCGGGCGTTCACCGGCAGCGGGCGCGCCGAGAAGGTGCAGATGGTCCGCACCGCACGGGCGATCTTCGGCATCGACGCGGAGCTCGCGGACGAGGCGGACGCGCTCGCCGTCGCCGTGTGTCACCTCGCGTCGGCGCCGGCCGCTGCGGTCCGGCCGTCCCGGCGTGGCGGTCCGGCGGTGCGAGCTCGCGCGGCGACGGCTGCCTCGGCGCTGCGCTCGTCCGTGCGGCGGTACGGGAGCGGCGCGTGATCGCGAGGCTCAGCGGCATCGTCGCCGAGAAGCGGGAAGACTGCGCCGTGCTCGACGTGGGCGGCGTGGGCTACCGCGTCTACCTGTCGGCAGGAGCGCTCGGCGCGCTGCCGCCGGTCGGCGAGCGCACGGCGCTCAGGATCCACACCGTCGTGCGGGAGGATGCGTTCCACCTCTACGGCTTCGGCGACGACGAGGAGGAGTCGGTCTTCCGCGCGCTGCTCGGCGTGAGCCAGGTGGGGCCCCGGGCCGCCCTGAACATCCTGTCGGGCATCGGCCCACGCGACCTGGCGCTCGCGGTCGCGCAGGGCGACGTGGCGCGGCTCACCAAGGTGCCCGGCGTGGGAAAGAAGACCGCGGAGCGGCTCGTCGTCGAGCTGAAGGAGAAGCTCGCCGCGCTCGCCCGCGGCGCCGCCCCGAAGCGCCCGGCGCTGGCGGCGAACCTCGAGCAGCTCGAGCAGGCGCTGATCGGCCTCGGCTTCAAGCCGCAGGTCGCGGCGTCGTCGGTCGAGGCGCTCCGGGAGCAGGCCGAGGGGCGGTCCGCCGAGGAGCTCCTCCGCGAGGCGCTGAAGATGATGCGGCAGTCGTGATCAGAGGCTGCTGGTAGATTCACTCCCCATGTCACCCGGCCGCGAGCTCGCCCCCGAATCCCGCGAAGGCGAGGAGCGCCTCGAGCAGTCGCTCCGGCCGGCGACGTTCGAGGAGTACGTCGGCCAGGACAAGCTCGTCGCGAACATGCGCGTCTACGCCCGCGCCGCGAAGGCGCGCGGCGAGGCCCTCGACCACGTGCTCCTGTCCGGCCCGCCCGGGCTCGGCAAGACCTCGCTCGCGCACATCCTCGCGCGCGAGCTGGGCGTGGCGCTGCACGTGACGAGCGGCCCGGCGCTGGTGAAGAAGGGCGACCTCGCCGGGCTGCTCACCGCGCTGCAGCCGCGCGACATCCTCTTCATCGACGAGATCCACCGGCTCTCTCCCGCCGTCGAGGAGGCCCTCTACCCGGCGATGGAGGACTTCAGGTTCGACGTCGTCCTCGGGGCCGGGCTCGGCGCGCAGACGATGGAGATGAAGATCGAGCGCTTCACGCTCGTCGGCGCGACGACGCGGACCGGGCTGCTCGCGAGCCCGCTCCGCGATCGGTTCCCGATCCAGGAGCGGCTCGACTACTACCAGCCGGATCACCTGAAGCAGATCGCCGAGCGCGCCGCGCACAAGCTCGGGGTGTCGGTCGAGCCCGCCGGCGCCGACGCGCTGTCCCGGCGTGCGCGCGGTACGCCGCGCATCGTCATCCGGCTGCTCCAGCGCGCGCGCGACTTCGCGCAGGTCGAGGGCAATGGCAGGCTCGACCGCGCCATCGTCGACCTCACGCTCGAGCGGCTCGAGGTGGACGCTCGCGGCCTCGACGCGATGGATCGGCGCATCCTCACGATCGTGCTCGACGTGTTCGGAGGCGGTCCGGTGGGCATCGAGGCGGTCGCGGCCGCCGTGGGCGAGGAGCGGGACACGCTCGAGGACGTGTACGAGCCGTTCCTCGTGCGAGAGGGCTACCTCGCGCGCACGCCGCGAGGCCGCATCGCGCTGCCGGCGGCGTACGAGCACCTGGGCCGCAAGCCGCCAGGCGGGAAGGTCCCGCAGGGCGACCTCTTCTAGTCGATCACCAGGACTCGCGGGTGGGCGCCCATCGCGGCCGGCCGCCGGTGAGCCGCACGAAGAGGTATCCCGCGACGAACCCGCCGACGTGGGCCATGAACGCGACCCCGCTCCCGGCCGATCCGACCAGGGCCGGCACGAGCTGCAGCACGAACCAGAGCCCGATGAACAGGTACGCCGGGACGTAGACGATCCGGATGAAGATGAAGATCGGGATCAGGGTCAGGATCCGCGCGTTGGGCCAGAGGACGATGTACGCGCCGAGCACTCCGGACACGGCGCCGCTCGCGCCGATCATCGGGACGAGCAGGTCCTGACCGCTCGCGGTCGCGACCTGCGCTACCGCCGCCGCGACGCCGGTGCCCAGGTAGAAGAGCAGGAAGCGCGCGGGCCCGAGCGCGTTCTCGACGTTGTTCCCGAAGATCCAGAGGAACAGCATGTTGCCGGCGAGGTGCAGGAAGCCGCCGTGCAGGAACATGCTCGAGAAGATCGTGAGCGGCGGCGGGACCAGCGCAGGCAGGCCGACGTCGTGGAAGGTCAAGATCTCGTAAGGGATCGCCCCGCCGCGTACCGCCGACTCGTAGAGGCCCAGCTCCGACAGCTGCCACAGGTACGCGACGACGTTGGCGACGATCAGGGCGACCGTCACGGCCGGCCTCCGTACACCGACGGTGTCGTCCTTGAGCGGGATCACGAGAGGGACACGGAGACCCGCAGATCTTCCGTGACTTCAGCTTCGCACATGCTAAGAGCGGCACGTCAGAAATGCGTTCGTCCCGGGCGGCTCTGACATCGGTGTCAGGGCTGTTGCCGGAAAACGGCGCCCGCCGCGGGTGCGCGGAAGGAGGCGGCTCTCGTACCCGACGCGACGCAGCATGAAATCCCGTGGGGTCACGGAGACTTGGCGGTGCGCCGCCGAGCGCCGAGAGCAGGGATTCCAGGCGATCGCGTGGCATGCACCTTGCTGGGTGTAATGGCGTATTCAGGGTGGGTACAGGGGACGGCTCGACAACATGGGTTACTGGAATCAGCGGACGGTTCGGAAGCGGGTCACCTGCAACGGGGTAGGTCTGCACTCCGGCAAGCCGGCTTCTCTCACGTTCGCGCCGGCGTCAGCAGACGCGGGGATCACGTTCGTGCGGAGCGACCTCGGGATCTCGATCCCGGCGTGCGCCGAGAACGTCGTGGACACGACGCTCAGCACGTCGATCGGCAACGGTCCTGCGCGCGTCGCGACCGTGGAGCACGTGCTCGCGGCGCTGGCTGGACTGGGCATCGACAACTGCCGCATCGAGGTGGACGGGCCCGAGATCCCGATCCTCGACGGCTCTGCGGCGCCGTTCGTCTACCTCCTGCAGGAGGCGGGCATCGTCACCCAGCGCACCGGGAAGCGGTTCCTCATCGTGCAGGCTCCGGTGGAGGTGCGCGACGGCGACAAGGTCGCGCGGCTGGAGCCCGCCGAGGAGCTGTCGATCCGCTTCACGGTGGACTTCGATCACCCGCTCATCACCGATCAGACGTACGACTTCGTCTTCAACGATCGCCGCTTCGCGCGGGAGGTCGCGCCGGCGCGGACGTTCTGCTTCCTGCGGGACATCCAGCGCATGAAGGCCGCGGGCCTCGCGCAGGGCGGCAGCCTCGACAACGCGATCGTGATCGACGACTTCTCGATCCTCAACTCGGAGGGGCTCCGGTTCCCCGACGAGTTCGCGCGCCACAAGGCGCTCGACGCGCTGGGCGATCTCGCGCTCGGGGGCATGCCGATCATCGGCGCGCTGGTCGCTCGCAAGAGCGGGCACGCGATGAACCAGATGCTGCTGCGCAAGGTGCTCGCCGATCCGGCCACGCACCGCGTCGTGCGCGTGTCGGCCGAGAAGGAGATCGAGCCGCTGCGGATCCGGCTGCCGGTGCTCGGGCTCCCCGACACCTCCGCCGCGTAGCGACTCGCGCCTCGAAGGTCGCGGCTTCGCCCGGAGCTCTGATGGACAAGGAACGGCCCGCCGGGTGGCGGGCCGTTCGCATTTCCATCTCACGCCGGCCGCGGCCGCCGCGTCGTCAAGGAACGGAAGCTGCGCCGCGCCTCATGACGGCGAAGATGAGGCTGATGATCGCGAGAACGAGGAGCAGGTGGATCCACCAGCCCATCGTCGCGCCGCTAACGAGACCCACCGCCCACAACACGAACAGGATGATCGTGATCGTCCACAGCATTCGATCGTCCCCCCTTTCACACTAAACGCTAGCCACCGTCACGCGGCGCAGCGAGCGCCGCTCCAACCGGGCGCCCCCACCGCGCGGGCGCCCGCCCGCCCGGGCGCATTGCCGTGCGAGGACAGGGGCACGACCTTTCGGCCGGAGGCTGAGAATGGCGAGGTCGATCTGGACCGGCTCCGTGAGCTTCGGTCTCGTGAACATCCCCGTGAAGCTCTTCACCGCGGTCTCGCAGAAGGAGATCCGGTTCAACATGCTGCACGACAAGGACGGCGCGCGCATCCGGATGCACCGGTTCTGCGAGGCGGAGAACGTCGAGGTCCCGCTCGAGCACATCGTGAAGGGGTACGAGGTCTCTCCGGGCCAGTACGTCACGATCACCCCCGAGGAGCTCGAGGCGATCGATCCGAAGGGGACGCGGAGCATCGACATCCAGGAGTTCGTGTCGCTCGACGAGATCGACCCCGTCTACTACGACCGGACCTACTACCTCGGACCCGACAAGGGCGCGGGCAAGGCCTACGCGCTGCTCCTCGACGCGATGCGCCGATCGCGCAGGGTCGCGATCGGCCGGTTCGTGCTGCGGACGAAGGAGTCGCTCTGCTGCCTGCGCCCGCTCGGCGACGCGATGGCCCTCGCGACCCTCAACTACGCCGACGAGGTGGTCGCCGCGGGCGACGCCGTCGGCGAGACCGAGGCGGGGAAGCCGTCGAGTCGCGAGCTGGAGATGGCCGAGCGGCTGATCGACTCGCTCAGCGCGAAGTTCGAGCCGTCGAGGTTCCGCGACGAGTATCGCGACAAGGTC
>DASSQI010000156.1:0-4158 GCA_035702585.1 Anaeromyxobacteraceae bacterium | reverse complement strand
CGCGCTGAGATCGAGGTCCGCCGCGCGGAGCTGCGCGCACCGCGCGCGATGACCGTGAGTGTCTCGCGAGACGAGGTGCGGCATCGCACGTGGGACGTGGGACGTCCTGAAACGACTTCGCCGGGCCTGCTCTAGGAGCGGGCCCGGCGGCGTGCGTGCTCGACGGCTGGCGCCCGCGACGGCGGGCGGTGGGACGAGCTACTTCGCGCTCGCGCTCGTCTTCGTCGCGGTGGACTGAGGGGCGGTCTCGTTGCGCGGCAGCGACTTCGCCGGCGGCTCCTCCTCGTTCACCTCACGCATCGACTTCTTGAAGCCCTTCAGCGACTCGCCGATCGCCGAGCCGAGCTGCGGCAAGCGCTTCGCGCCGAACAGCACGACGACGACGGCGAGGATGAGGAGAAGCTCAGGGAGACGGAGTCCGAACATGGTTTGGGTTCCTCGGTGGTCCTCTTAACAGCGTCAGGCGGCGATGTCTTCCATCGCGATCATCGCGAGCCGCCGGGCGTCGAGGACCTTCACCCCGCGCGTGGCGTCGACGACGCCGTCCTTCTCGAGCTTCGTCAGGCAGCGCGAGAGGGTCTCCGGCCGCATGCCGAGCAGCCGCGCGACGACCTGCTTGCGGACCGCGTTGGGGCGATCGGCGAGGAACCGCGCGTGCGCCAGCGCGAACCGCGCGACGCGAGACAGGCAGTCGCCCTGGCGGTAGTTCACCTCGTCGCGCTGCTGGCGCGACTCCGCGAGCAGGAGATCGAGAACGACCCGCGCGGGGCTCCGCTCGGGGCCGACCCACTGGTTGAGCGAGTCGCCGCTCACGCCGCAGATCTTCACGCGCGAGAGCGCGCGCACCTCGTACGGGGAGGGCTCGCCCTGCAGCGCCTCCGTGCAGAGCAGCGCGGTCGGGCCGCGGAGCGTCAGCAGGAGCTCGCTGCCGCGGGGGCTCACCGCGGAGAGCGAGACGAACCCCTCCTTGATGAAGTAGACGGTGCGGGGACGCTCGCCCTGCGCACAGATCGTGGCGCCGGACTCTCGCGTCGTCGGCGTGAATCGACAGCGGCCCTGGGAGGCCACGCCGAGAGAGCAGGCGTTGCAGTCGTTGACCGGAGTAGTGGACAGCACGTGAAGCCTCCGAGGGATGTGCGCTGAGCTTGATCCAGGTCGGTTTGCATGCGCCAGGCCCGCGATTTGACGGGTATTCGATGCAGGCCTTGCGTTTTGGCCTCGATCAAAAGAAGGTCAGCGCAACGTTTGCGGAATCACACGGAGAGTGGACTCACCAGGTCCACGAGAGGGAGCGAATGACCCGGCTCGACGACCTCCGACGAAGCGTCATCGACGCCGTGGCTCGGCTCCCTGCCGAGCCTGTCGGGCAGGCATTTGCGGGGGGCCGGTGGCTCGCCGAGCCGGCGCGGGCTCGCTTCGCGGCGCCGCCGGCGTCGTGCTCGGCGATGGACGGCTTCGCGCTCCGAGCCGAGGACCTCGACCCGGCGCACCCGCTGCGCATCTCCGCGACCGTCTACGCCGGCGACCCCGGGCCCGCCCCGATCGGCCCCGGCGAGGCCGTTCGCATCTTCACCGGCGCTCCCGTCCCCCCGAACGCGGCGGCGGTCGTCCCGCAGGAGGCGACGCGCGTCTCGGGCGACGTCGTCGAGCCGAAGGCGGCCGTCGCTGCGGGCGCCAACATCCGCCGGGCAGGCGAGGACGTCGCCGCGGGAGAGGTGGCGCTCGAGGCGGGGCGCCGCCTCAACGCGCGCGCCCTCGGGCTGTGCGCGGCGGTCGGGGTCGAGGAGCTCGTCGTCGTCCGCGCGCCGCGCGTCACCGTGATCTCGACCGGCGACGAGGTGGTCCGCGGTCGTACTCCCGATTCGAACGGCCCGACCCTCGCCGCGCTGGTCCGCGAGCTCGGCGGGCAGGTGAAGTCGCTCGCCATCGGCGACGATCTCGACGCGCTCGAGGCGTCGCTCCGCTCGGCCGCGGCCGAGTCCGACGCCGTCATCACCGTCGGCGGCGTGTCGGTGGGCGTGAAGGACCTCGTCCCGGAGGCGCTCGCCCGCGCCGGCGCGTCGGTGCGCGTGCACGGCGTGCCGATGAAGCCCGGCAAGCCGTTCCTGTTCGCGACGCTCGGCGCGGCGGCGGTGTTCGGGCTGCCGGGGAGCCCGTCCGCCTGCCTCGTCGCCTTCGAGGTGTTCGCGCGTCCCGCGCTGCTGCGGATGAGCGGCGCCGCGACGCCGTTCCGGCCGGTGGTCGTAGCTCCCCTCGGCGAGCGGCTCGAGGGGCGCGCCGGGCGCGATCGGTTCGTCTGGGCACGGCTCGACGGGGAGGGCCGCGCGTGGCCGCTGGGGAAGGACTCCGCGCAGGTGCGCGGCCCCGCGATCGCGGACCTGCTGCTCCGCGTCCCCGCCGACACCGGCGACGTCGAGCAGGGCGAGAGGGGAGAGGCATGGCTGCTCGAGGCGTGAACTCGCGCACCCGCGGCGCGTCACCGTCGTCACGCAATGCGCGGCGCCCCGGCCCGCCCGTCCTCGCGATCTCCGGTCCGAGCGGATCGGGGAAGACGTGGCTGCTGGTCCGGCTCATCCCCGCGCTCATCGTGCGAGGCCTCAAGGTCGCCGCGCTGAAGCACTCCGGCCACGAGCACCCGCTCGACAAGCGCGGCAAGGACAGCGCGCGCCTGCGCGACGCCGGCGCCGAGGCGGTGATCATCCAGACCCCGAACGCGATGGCGCTGTTCGGCCCGCCGCGCGAGAGCGTCGACGAGCTCGTGGCGCTGCTGCCGAAGGTGGACCTCGTGCTGGTGGAGGGCTGGAAGTCGTCGGGCCTGCCGAAGATCGAGGTGCACCGGCGGAGCGTCTCGCGCGAGTTCCTCTGCGAGAGCGACCGGCAGGTGCTCGCCATCGCCACCGACGAGCGGCCGCCGAGGCGGATCCCGGCGTTCGACGCGGACGACGTCGACGGCATCGCCCACTTCGTCGTGGGCTGGTTCGCCGAGGGCGGGACCGTCAGCCCGCGTAAGCGCGCGCCGCGCGGCGGGCGCCGGCGGCCTGCTCGAGCTTCTCGTTGAGCGTCACCTGCGCCGTGAGCGCCGCCTCGGCGCAGGCGCGGTGAAGCGCGATCGCGTCCTGGAGCGTACCGCGGTCGAGCCACACTCCAGCCCGCTCCAGCTCGGCGCACGACGCGACCACGTCGTCGAGCGCCGCGGATGCGGACAGCGCGTCTCCAGCGGCGAACGCGTCGCGCGCCGAGGCGAGCGCGGACAGCAGTCGATCGGTACGGCGCACGAGGTCGCTCATGGTGTCGACCGGGGCGATCCTGACATCAATAGATCGGGCATGAGTGCGCCAGATCGGGCATGAGTGCGCCGCGCATCGATTCGGCGGCCATCAGTGCGCCGCGTTCCTCTGCTCGACCGCGAGCCGCGCGACCGCTTCGCGGAACCCGTCGGCGATCGGCGCGAAGACGCGCGCCGCCTCGAGAGCCTTCGCGGGGTCGCGCCGGAGGTTCGCCTCGAGCAGCCGCGCGTTCACGAACTTGTAGACCTCGCCGAGCGTGTCGCAGAGGTCGGGCGCGCCGCGGTTCGGGTCGAGCGTCACCAGCAGCTCCGTCACGATCTCCCCGGCGCGCGTGAGCGACGGCTCGGCGTCGCCGTGCCGGCCCGCCTCGAGGTCCGCCGCGGCGCGGTTCATGTGCCTGAGGGCCGCCTCGAACAGGAGCACCATGAGGCGCTCCGGACCGGCGGTCTCGGCCTGGGCCTGGGTGTAGCGCTGCGCGTAGCTCATCCGGTCACTCCTGCTTGCGATTGGCGAAGCTGTCCTGCGAGGTGAGGAACGAGCCGGCCGCCTTCAGCTTGCTCACGGCACCTTCCATCGCGGTGAACTGCTTGACGAGGTTCTCGCGGTACGCGTCGACGCGAGCCTGGAGGCGCTCCATGTCGGAGTCGATCTTCTTCGACAGGCTCTGAAGGGAAGCCGTGCGAGTCGCCAGCAGGCCGTCGCTGCCGCGCGTGAAGGCCTGGACGAGCGTCGAGGTCACCGCGGAGACACCCGTCCTCGCGGTCGAGAAGAGCGCGTTCACCGCAGCGGCGTCGCGCGCCACCGCAGCGTCGAGCGACGCCGAGTCGAGGCTGAGCTGACCGGTGGTCCGATCCGTCTGGAGCCCGAGGTC
>DASSQI010000155.1:0-6407 GCA_035702585.1 Anaeromyxobacteraceae bacterium | reverse complement strand
CCTCGCGGCCGCGGGCCTCGAGGCCCAGATCTGCCGGACGGTCCCCGACCTGTGCGGCGAGATCGCGCGCGGAGCCGGAGCGGCGTTCATCGCGCAGGAGGCGCTCTCGGCGACGGCGCTCGCCGCGATCGCGGGCGCAGTGGAGCGCCAGGAGCCGTGGTCCGACCTGCCGATCGTGATCTTCGGCGGGTGCGAGTCGCCGCGCGGCGGCGAGGCGGCGACGTTGTCGCTGGCGGACGCGCTCGGGAACGTCACGTTGATCGATCGCCCGATTCGACGCTCCACGCTGGTCGCGATGGGGCGCGCGGCGCTGCGCGCTCGAACGCGCCAGTACGCCGCCCGCGGTCTCCTCGAGCAGCTCCGCGACAGCGTCCGCCAGCGTGACGAGTTCCTGGCCCTGCTCGGTCACGAGCTGCGCAATCCGCTCGGCGCGATCGACCTGTCGCTGCACCTCGTCAACGCCGGCCGCGATCCGGCGAGGCACCTCGCGGTGGCGCGGCGCCAGACCCGGAAGCTCTCGCGACTCGTCGACGACCTGCTCGACGTCTCTCGCGTCACGACAGGCAAGATCGTCCTGCGGCCGGAGAGCGTCGACCTGGGCCGGCTGGCGACCCGCTGCGTCGACGCGCTGGCCGGGACGGCCGACGCGAGCGGGGTCGCGCTCACCTGCGCGTGCGGTGACGCCCGGGTGCGGGTGACGGGAGACGTCACGCGACTCGACCAGGTCATCTCGAACCTCGTCTCGAACGCCATCAAGTACACGCCGGCGGGTGGGCGCGTGCACGTGACGGTCGAACGGAACGGCGACGTCGCCGCGCTTCGCGTGGACGATAACGGCATCGGGCTCGCCCCAGCCGACCGGGAGCGGATCTTCGAGCCGTTCGTGCAGGCCTCCTCGTCGCTGGACCGTTCTCGAGGCGGAATGGGGCTCGGCCTCGCGCTCGTGCGGAAGCTCGTCGAGATGCACCACGGGACCGTGGCCGCCCGGAGCGAAGGGCTCGGGCGCGGCACCACGTTCACGGTGCACCTGCCGATCACGAGCGAGGCCGTCTCGGCCGTCACGCCGCCACGCACGTCCCGCGGCGAGAGCCGCCGCGTGCTCGTGATCGACGACAACGACGATCTCCGGGAGGCGCTCGCGGCCGCGCTCGCGACCCACGGCCACCAGGTGCACGCCGCCGCGGACGGGCCCACCGGGCTGACGCTCGCGAGCGAGATCGACCCGGAGTTCGTCCTCGTCGACATCGGGCTCCCCGGCATCGACGGCTTCGAGGTGGCCCGGCGGCTGCGCGAGCGGCACGGCCCGGGTCCGTTCCTCGTCGCGATCACGGGGTACGGCACGGCCGAGGACCGCGAGCGCAGTCGGTCCGCGGGCTTCGACCTTCACCTCACGAAGCCGGTCGATCTGGATCACCTGCAGTCGATCGTCGCAGGACTCGAGCCGCCGCGCTTCGCGTCGCACGCGCCGGCGTGAGAGCCGCGGCACGCGCCGTCGATCCGGGCGCGCTGCCTCGCACGGGTGAACCCGTCGGACGACCGCCGCACGACGACGGATGGCGCAGCATGCGCTCGACGCGGGTCTTCCCCCGCGACCAGGAGACGAAACGATGAGAATCGCGATCGGCCTTGCTGCTGCGTTCATGATGCTGTTGCCGGCCTGGACCCGTGCCGAGTCGCCGCTTCCCGGCGCCGACACGACGAAGGCCAAGGCCGCCGAGACGCGCGATTCCGCGATGAAGCAGGCCGAGGTCCACAGGGATCACGCCGCCGCGAAGAGCGACGCCATGAAGGAGCAGGCCGCCGCGAAGAGTGACGCCATGAAGGACCAGGCCGCGGCCAAGGCCGACGCGGCGAAGGAGAAGTCTGACGCGAAGGCGAGCGCCGCGAAGAGCAACGCGAAGGCGAAGAAGGCCAAGGCGAAGGCTCGTGTCGAAGCCGCCAAGGCCGACGCCAGCGCCGCCAAGGCGGACGCGCACGCCGACGCCGCCGTCGCGAAGGAGCACGCCAAGGCGAAGCGCGCGGTCGCGAAGGAGAAGGCCGCCGAGATGAAGGACGCAGCGACCCCGACGACCCCGCCGGCGAAGTAGCGCAATAAACGCGCTGCAAAAAAACGCTTTTGTGCGCCGCGGGGCTTCGTTCGGCCCCGCGGCCGTTCTCGTCAGTCGAAAACACCGCCGCACTGTCGGTGAATTGTCGACGGGCGCGTCCTCCGCGGTATTGTTCACTCATGGAGGAGTTCATCCGGAACCAGCGCCGCGTACCGCGGGTGCCGGTTCGTCTTCGGGTGACCGTCTCGAGCGCCGGGGGCGAGTTCACTGCGCAGACGGAAGACGTCGGGCCCGCTGGGTGCCGGCTGCTGTGCCCGTGCCTCGTCGGATCGGGCGATCTGCTGCGCCTGTCGATTCACCACGACGCGTTCCCGGAGCCGCTCAGGGTCGCGGGCAAGGTCGTGTGGCGCTCCGCGCGGACGCGGCTGCGCGCCGGCGTCAGGTACCACGACGAGTCCCGCGTCCTGGCGGAGACCTGGTTCAAGCGGCTGCTCGAGCGCAATCCGGCGGTCGCGGCGCGCCTCAACCCGGTGCCGACGCTGCTGCCCTTCAGCGCGAGGCTCCACCGCGCGACGGAGACCGTGTCCGCGGCCGTGCACACGGACGAGGAGCGAGCGCTCTTCGCGGAGATCGTGGAGGGCAGGACGGTCCGCGAGCTCATGGGGATCGACCCGGCGCTGCGCCGCGAGCGCGCGAGCGCGCTGTTCGCCCTGCTCGCCACCGGCGCCGTGCGCATCGACGCCGGCGAGTTCCAGCTGCGCGTCCCCGCTCCCGCGGCGAGCGCCGCGACGGCGGCCGCCGCACGGCCCCGAGCCGCTGCGGCTCCGCCGGACGGGACGCCAGCGCGGCCCGCCGACGCGCAGCGGAAGTTCGAGGAAGCGCAGCGGCTCGCCCGCGAGGGGAACGTGTCGGCGGCGATCCCGCTGCTCCGCGAGGCCCTCAAGCTATCCCCCCGCGACCCCGCCATCGCCGCGCTGCTCGCGCAGGTCGCGTTCGGCGGAGGAGGCCGGCAGCCCCGATGAGCAACTCGATCTTCGTCGTCGACGACAACGCGCTCACGCGCACGCTCGTGTCGGACGCGCTCCGGGCCAGCGGGTACGAGCCGGTCCCGTACCCGTCGGCGTCGCTCGCCCTCGACGCGCTCCGGGCCGCCGCGCCGGTCGCCTGCGTCGTGGACTACACGATGCCCGGCATGTCGGGAGCAGACTTCATCAAGGCCCTGCGCTCGTCGACCGACGAGCGGCTCCGGTCGCTGCCTATCATCGGCCTCACGGCGCGGTTCGAGGAGGAGCTGCTCGGCGCCGGCGCGACCACCTGCCTGAAGAAGCCGTTCAGCGAGGCGGCGCTCGCAGCGGCGGTCGACGCCGCGCTCTCCGGCACGCCGCGACAGGACGACGACGGCACGTCCCCGAGGCGATCGCTCTCCGCGTTCCGCGCGCTGCACGAGCGCGCCCGCGCCGGCAAGCTCGTCGGCTCGGAGCTGCGGCTCTACCGCACGATGCGCACCGACCTGGCCCAGGCGTTCCTCGCGATGCAGCAGGTCGCGTTGCCAGCGCGCTCTCGCGCGCGCCGGGCGCTGCGGGTCGTCGTCCAGCTGCGCCTCGAGCTCCACCTCGGCGGTGCGCCGGTCGGGGCCGTCACCGCCGACCTCGGCGTGGGCGGCTTCTGCGCGGTGCTCCCGCTCGCGCCAGCCGTCGGCGCCAGGGTGCCCTTCCGCGCGCAGCTCACCGACGGTGAGTGGCTCGAGGGCATGGCCCGCGTCGCGAACGTGACCGCCGTCGGCCACGCAGGCCACCGCGTGGGGTTCTCGTACGAGAACCTCGGTCCCGATCAGCTGGAGCGCCTCGAGATGCGGGTCTTCGACGCCGTGGTGCTCCAGCTCGACCCCCCCGCCGCCCGCTGAGAGAGGGGCGGGCGGAGGCGCTCAGCGCTTCGCGTCCCCGGTCGAGCCGCTCTCGCTCGCCGGGCCCGCCGCGGCGCCGCTGTCGGTGGTGGTCCCGGCCGTGCCGCTGTTCTTGCCCGCCGTGCTCGTGCGATCGCGCGGCTCCGGGGCGGGGTTCTCCGCGGCGGCGGCATCTCCGCGCGTCGCGGACTTCTTCGCGGATTTCTTCGCGGACTTGGCCGTGTGCTTCTTCTCGTGCTTCGCGCCCGTCGCCCGCTCGGTGTCGCTCGCACGCGCTCCCACCGCGCTCCCCTCGCGCTTGGCCGCGCGCGTCGCTGCCGCGCCCTGCTCGTCCTGCGGCGCCTTCGACTTCTTCGGCTGCCTCGACGACTGGCGCGCGCCGGCGTTGGCCTCGTGCCCGGGCTGGGTGCCGTAGCCATACCCCTTGATGTCGTCGGTGCCTTCCTTGCCGGCGCCGGACGTGGTCGTCTTCTCCGAGTCGCTGGTCGGCTGCTGCTGCTGCTGATCCGCCTGCCGGCCTTCCTGCTCGGCGGCGACGGCCGGCGCCGCCAGGATCGCGGCGATCAACGTGAGCTCGAGTTTCATCCCATGACGTTATTCACGAAGGCGTGCGCGAGCGTGCCCTCGGCGGACCTGCGCCTTTCGCGGGAGCTCCGGCCCGAGATCGACGCAGCGCCTGCCCGCAAGGCGGGGTAGAACCGCGCGGGGCGCGTCCCAGCTCATGTGGCTCCGGTTGCTCTCGATCTTCGTCGACGTCGTCGTCCCGGTCTTCGCGATCGTGGGCCTCGCGTACGCGCTCGGGCCGAGGCTCCAGCTCGACGTCCGCACGCTCTCGCGCGCCGCGTACTCGCTCTTCGTGCCCGCCTTCACGTTCGACGTGATCAGCCGCGCGTCGGTTCCGCCGGCCCACGCCGTCCGCATGGCGGCCTTCATCGCGGTGGCCCATCTGCTGCCGGCGGCGATCGCCTGGGTGTTCGCGCGCGCCATCGGGCGCTCGCGCGAGATGACGGCCGCCCTCGTGATGCTGGCGGTCTTCGGGAACGTGGGGAACTTCGGGCTCGCGCTCGTCCAGTTCCGGCTCGGTGACGCCGCCGTCGCGCCCGCGACGATCTACTTCATCGCGACGCTCGTGACGTCGTTCGTCGTGTGCGTCGGGATGGCCGCGTGGGTGCGCGGCGGCGGCGCGTCGGCCGCGTGGCAGGTCGCGAAGACGCCCGCGCTCATCGTCGTGATCCCCGCGCTCGCCCTGTCGGCCTCGGGCATCGCGCCGCCGGTCGTCGTGCAGCGGACGGTCGGGTTGCTCGGCGACGCGATGATCCCGGTGATGCTCGTGGTGCTCGGGCTGCAGCTCAGGGAGACGCCGATCACCCGGCTCTCGACGGACGTGCTCTTCGCCTCCGGGCTGCGTCTCGCCGTCGGCCCTGCGCTCGCGGCCGTGCTCGCGCCGCTGTTCTCGCTCACCGGCGTCGATCGCGGCGCCGGCATCCTGCAGGCCGGCATGCCCGCGGCGGTGCTCGTGTCGATCATCGCGGTGGAGTACCGGGTGGCGCCGGCGTTCGTCATGACCGCGGTGTTCTTCTCGACGGTGTGCAGCCTCGCGACGCTGACCGTCGTGATGGCGCTCATCTGACATTCAGCGGACGAAAGGATCAGCGAGATATTATCGTGGCGCCTGGACGCTCGCGCCGCGTTACAGATCACCGCGGGGAGGGGAAGACAGGAGGCGCCATGAACGTGCAGATCCGGACCAGGGGCATCCCGATCACCGGCGGCCTGCGCTCCCACGTGGAGCGCCGAGCTTCCTTCGCGCTCGATCGCTTCGCCGAGCGCGTGATGTCGGTGACGGTCCGCTTCGCCGACGTGAACGGCCCCAGGGGAGGCGTCGACAAGGTCTGCCGCGTCGAGGTGGTGCTGCGTGGCGCCGGCGCGGTGCGGGCCTCCGACACGCACGCGGATCTGTACGTGGCGATCGACGGCGCGTTCCACCGCGTCGCCCGCGGCGTCACCCGCGCGCTCCAGCGCGAGCGGCAGGTCGTCCTCGAGCTGCTCGCGCTCGCGGCGGCGACGGCGAAGCGCGACTCCGCGGACGCCGGCGAGGCGATGGCGGAGTAGCAGCGGTCCTGGCCGGGCGCAGCGCTTCCGCGCGGGCGGGTGGCCCGTCGCGGGAGGCTGCGCCCGGCTCACCGGTCTCCGCCGCGTGCCCGCGCGGTCCCGCCGGGGCGCGCGGGCTCGGTGGGCGTGAAGAAAGCCGCGACGGCGCCGCTCTCGGCCTCGCGCTCCGCGGCGCACACGCGGATGCCCTCCATCGCCTGATCGAGGCTGCGCCGCAGCGCGGGCCAGCGCGCGAGCCTCGGCTCGAACATCGCCTTCAGCCGCACGGCGTCGCGTTCCTCGCACCCGGTCGCGGCGACCTTGGGCGCGAACGGGCGGAAGAAATCGGGCTGCGACTCGAGGAA
>DASSQI010000154.1:0-15619 GCA_035702585.1 Anaeromyxobacteraceae bacterium | reverse complement strand
TAACGGAGCTCGACGAGGATCGTCCGGTCCACGTCGGCGATGGACACGAACTTCGAGGGCCGACTCTGCACGCTGGCCGGTGCCGCCGGCGTGTGTGCGCAGGCGAGCAGGCTCGCAAGAAGAGCGGCGCGCACTGCTCGCACACCGTGACTCATGACATCCCCACACTCGAGGCGTCTTCTCGTCTCGTAGTGGCGGATCACGCGCCGGGCACCGCGAAGTGCGCGCGCGGCGCTCGGCATACGCCGTGCTCACGGCTGCGTCCGCCGCGAAGCCTCTCGGCGGAACTGTTCAGGCCTCAAACTAAATGAACAGCGTGCTCATGGGGTAGAGTGAGCTCACCCCTCGAGAATGGGTGACGCTTGCTATCCTGCGCTGCCGTACTGCTCGCTGCGGTCTCCGTTGCATCGTCCCCCGTCCTTGGGGCCGAAGGACCCGCCGCGCTGACTCCGCGGGGCGGTGCGTTCGAGTTCGCGCCGACGTTGGGCATGGCGACGGCGCTGCATTCGGGGTCGAGCACGCGCGCCTACTTCCGCGCGGGCGAGCGCGACTGGCTCCTCACGTTGAGCGCGGACCTGACGGGCCCGATCACTTCCGGCGGCCAGACGCAGGTTGCGCTCCTCGCGGGCGCCGGGCTTTCGCGGCGTCTCGGCGCGTGGACCGGGCATGCGCTGGCCCTCGCCGGCCCCCGGTGGCTCGACACCGCTCGACCGGAGGACCCCGAGTGGCGACTCCGGGCGGTCCCGTCGATCGGTGTGCGCCTCGCGGCGCACCGGGTCATCGCCCGGCTCGGTCGTGGCCTGCACGTGATGCTCGCGCCATCGGTCACGCTGCTCGCTGACCTCGGCCGCGTCCGGACGGTCGCGAACGGACGGGCCGGCGGCGCTTTCGTCTATGCGTCGCTCGGAATTGCGCTCGGCGGGTGATGGTTCGATTGCGCTCCACGCCCGAGCCGTAGCGACGCAGCTCAGTGAAGCGTTCCAGTGGGCGCCGCGCGGTCGAGGTCGAGGTGGCACGCCTTGTACTTCTTCCCGCTCCCGCAGTGGCAGGGGTCGTTCTGCCCGAGCCGCGGCCCGCGACGAGTCGGCGCGGTTCTTCTCGCAAGCGGCGTGACGTCGGCGAGCATGGCGCGTGCCGCGTCGCCGTCGTCGCCCCATTCGCCATCCTGGCGCGCAGCGTACTCCGCGATCTTGCGGCACTGCGACTCCACGACGCCGCCGCCGAGCATGTCGATCGCCGTCCCGAGCCCGAGCACCTCGAGGTAGTCGAGGACCGCGCAATCGCGGTGCGGCTGGTGAGCGTCCAGCGCGCGCGACAGCTCGGCGATCGCGCGCGGGTCACCGTACGTGGCGACCCACGCCGGGCCGGTGATCGGATCGTCCTTCAGCGCGCGGACGACCGCCCCGCGGACCTCTGCGTCCGAAAGGCGGACGCCGCATCGGTCGAGCTCGAGACCGACCTGGACGGCTTCAGACCAGGACACGGTCAGCGATCGATGGCCTGCGTGCCAGCGAACGACAGGCGGATCGTGAAGGTACGAGAAGTCCCGGTAACCCGGGAGCGGGTGGAGCTTGAAGGAATCGCGTGAGATGACGAGTCGCATGGCGACGGGCTCGAGCAACGTCCGCGCCACCGTCTCGGCGAGGCATCGCGCGGCCGCGCCGGTCCGAGTGAAACGTCCAGCTCGCCACCGCGAAGCTCATCGACACGAGGCCACCACCGCCCGACGCGGTCCGACCCGTCCCGAAGTGCGGGGCACGGGCCGGACCGCTCGGAGAGGCGATCACGCCTTCGCGTCGCCGCCGCCGATCTGCTTCAGCTCGATCTTGCGGGGCTTCATCTCCGGCTTCTTCGGCACCGTGACGCGCAGCACCCCGTCCTTGAGGTCGGCCTGCACGTGGTCGCCGTCGATGCCGTCGGGCAGCGTGAACGCCCGCGAGAACGAGCCATACCTGCGCTCGTACGCGTACCAGCGGTCGTCCTCCTCCTTCTTCTCCTCCTCGCGCCTGCCGGAGATCGTCAGCCGGCTCCCGGTGAGCGAGAGCTCGAGATCGCTCTCCCTGACGCCGGGGAGGTCCGCGGTGAACACGTAAGCGTCCTTCGTCTCCTTGACGTCGAACGAGGGCACGAATCCGGCTACTCCGCGCCCGGTGCCGAGCTCGGCGAAGGGATCCCACCCGATGAGGTCACGCATCACCTCGAAAGGATCGAAGGCGCGCGACGGATCCATCGACCCGGAGCTCTGTCGTCGAATCAGATTGGCCATGGCTTCCTCCTTTCTTCGTCGTTCCGTCTTCCGTCCTGCCGCTCATTGCGGCGCAGGCTTGCCGTGACATTGACGGCCCGGTACCTGGCGGGCGGGCGTCCCCCGCGGCGCCCGACGGCGCTTCCCGCGCCGCGACACGGCTCGCAGGGAGAACGAAAACACTCGCGCGAGCGTGTCAAGCGGGTCACCCGCGCGGAGCTGCCCGCCCGCTCCGCACGGCGCGGTCGTGCGGGATCGGAGCGCCCGCGAAGGGCAATCCGCCGTCCGGTGGATTGACGTCGCTCGATTGAGCATTATCGCTTGAACGGAACCGGAGCGCCGGGGCCTCGATGCGCGCGCCGGCTGTTCCCGGCTGCTCGGTCGCGCCGGGTCGTCCCTCGGCCGCGGCGCAGGCGTGAGTGTCATGGCGGATCACCGCAGCCACTACGTCGTCCTGGGCGTCGCGCCCGACGAGAGCGCAGACGGCATCAGGGACGCGTACCGCGACCTCGCGAAGAGGCACCACCCTGACGTCTCGGGTGAGCAAGAGACGCGTGCCTTCCAGGACATCGCCGAGGCGTATCGCGTGCTGTCGGATCCGGCGTTGCGCCGCGAGTACGACGATCGACTGCAGCGCTCGGCGCTACCGCCGAGGTACCCCGCGCCTGGGCGCTCGCCACCCGCTCGACGAGGCGAGGACATCCGCGCGGCGACGGTCCGCTTCGGTGCCGCTCCCGGCCGCGCCCGCGGGGGACGGGCTGTCGACTTCGACCTCGTCCTGACTGCGCAGGAGGCCGCTCGCGGAGGGGTCCTTCGCGCCGGCGTTCCGATCGCGGTCCCGTGCGCCGCGTGCGGGCAGACGGGCCGCGACTGGCTCCTCCCGTGCATCGAGTGCGACGGTCGCGGAGTCGTCGAGCGCGAGTCGCAGATCTGGATCGACATCCCGCCGATGACGCCGTCGGGGAGCGTCATCGACGTTCCGGTCTGGCGCACCGACGGAACGATTCGCGTGCGACTCCACGTCGCCATCGCGCCGTGAAGTGACTGCGGCGGTAGCGCCGAGTGGGTGTCGCTCGCACCATTGCGCCCGATCGGTGTACGCGTACCATGACCATGGTATGCGAGCCCCCGTCAGACTGCTCCTCCCGCTGCTTGGCGTCCTGGCGGTTCTGGCCTGGGCCGCGACTTTCCTGCTGAATTCGATGACGCGCGCCTGGTTCGAGCGGGATGTCGCGACCCGTTCGCGGCTCGCCGTCGCTGGCGCTCGGGACGCGTTCGCGGCCCACCTCGCCTCGGCTGATCGCCGCCGCCTGGGCGCCCTGCTCGACGCGATGAGCCGCGACGAGCACATCGCGGGCGCGGCTGCGTGCGCTCCCAGCGGCGCGACGCTGGCGCGGACCCGCACGTTCCCGGGCGGGCTCGAGTGCGAGGTGCTCGGGGCGTCGGTCGCGACGACGCGCGACGCTCACTTCTCCGCCGTCCGCGACGGACGCGCGGTCCGGGTGAGCATCGTCCCGGTGATGGATGACGGCGACCTCCTGGGCCGCGTCGTCCTCGTCCACGACATGACCTACGCCGCGCACCGCGACCGCGCCGTCGGTCGGCTCACCGCGGGCATGTTCGGGATCGTCGCGGCGCTCGCGGCGCTGCTCACGTATCTCATGCAGCGCTTCTCGTGGCGCTCGTGGACCCACGAGCTTCGCCGCGTCCTCTTCATGAGTCGCGGCGCTCGCCCCGAGCGCTCCACCCGCGGACCGTTCCAGCCGCTCCTCGCGGACGTCCACCGCCTCGTCGCCGAGCTCGCGAGCGACGAGTCACGGGCGTCCAGCGGCCCGTGGACGGCGGAGCGGCTGCAGGCGACGCTGGAACGATCGCTCCACGGCGAGGGCGTCGTGGTGCTCTCGAACCGAGAGCCGTACCTCCACGAGCGCACCGCGGACGGCGGCGTGAAGGTCGTGCGGCCCGCGAGCGGACTCGTCACCGCGCTCGAGCCAGTGATGCGGGCGTGCTCCGGCACCTGGATCGCGCACGGCAGCGGGAGTGCCGACCGCGACGCGGTGGACCGTGACGACCGCGTGAGCGTGCCGCCCGGAGAGGATGCGTACGTCCTGCGGCGGGTGTGGCTCTCGCCCGAAGAGGAGCAGGGCTACTACTACGGATTCTCGAACGAGGGCCTCTGGCCGCTCTGCCACGCGGCTCACGTCCGCCCGACGTTCCGCGCCGCGGACTGGCAGCACTACGCGTCGGTGAACGCGCGCTTCGCGGAGGTCGCGTCACGGGAGGTCGAGGGCAGCGACCCGATCGTCCTCGTGCAGGACTACCACTTCGCGCTCGCGCCGAGCCTCATCCGCGACCGGCTGCCCAGGGCGACCGTGATCACCTTCTGGCACATCCCCTGGCCGAACGCGGAGCGCTTCGGGACGTGCCCGTTCGCGAAGGAGCTGCTCACCGGGATGCTCGGCAGCACGGTCCTCGGGTTCCACACGCAGCTGCACTGCAACAACTTCCTCGAGTCGGTGGAGCGGTTCCTCGAGGCGCGGATCGACCGCGAGCGGCAGGCCGTCGTCCTGGGCGGCCGCGAGACGCTGGTGCGCAGCTATCCCATTTCCGTCGAGTGGCCGAGCGAGGTCGCGCGGCGCGTCGCTCCTGCGGCGGATTGCCGGCGGTCGGTGTGGGCCGAGCTGGGCCTTGCACGCGATGCGCTCCTCGGCGTCGGCGTGGACCGCCTCGACTACACGAAGGGCATCGTGGAGCGCCTGCAAGCCGTGGAGCGGCTCCTGGAGCGCTTCCCGCGCCTGCGCGGGCGCTTCACGTTCGTCCAGCTCGCGGCGCCGAGCCGCAGCCTCATCGAGAGCTACCGCGCGCTCGAAGCGAACGTGGAGGCCCTCGCGGCGCGAATCAACGAGCGGTACGCGTCGGGGACGTACCGGCCCGTGGTGCTCCTGCGCGCGAACCACGCCGCGGAGGTGGTCTTCCGTTTCCTGCGCGCCGCCGACGTCTGCTACGTGAGCAGCCTCGACGACGGCATGAACCTCGTCGCGAAGGAGTTCGTCGCCGCTCGCGACGACCACCGCGGCGTCCTCGTGCTGAGCCGCTTCACCGGCGCCGCGCGCGAGCTGCGGGAGGCGCTCGTGGTGAACCCGTACGATCTCGAGGAGTCGAGCGGCGCGCTCGCGGCAGCGGTTCGAATGCGCGCCGAGGAGCAGGCCGAGCGGATGCGCGCGATGCGCGCATCCGTGGCGGAGCTCAACGTCTACCACTGGGCGGGGCGCATGCTGACGGACGCCGCGCGCGTCAGGCGCGACGGTCGCCTGTCGGACCGGCTCTCCCCCGTCCTCCGCGCGGCCTCCGAGGTCCATGGATGAGGTCGATTGTTGGACGGGCGCCACGCGCCGAGCTACGCACGCCGGGGACACGCCCGCTGGTGCGCGCGGAACGAGGCGCTGCGCACCGCGCAACCGGGTTGCGTGCGACCCATGGGTGCGTTGGCTGGCGCGACGCGATGCCGCGACGGGGGCGAGTCGACCCCCAACATTGGGCGACGTCACCCACGTCATGGGGCACCTGCCCCACCCAGAATCCGGACCAACTCGCAACACGGCGCAGTTGCTGCGTTTCTCGGGCGCGGCCGCGCCAGGTAAATGACGCGGTGGTTCATGGCCAGCGCTGTTAACAGCGCGAATTTGCAGGGGGCGGCTCCGTGAGAGTTTTCACCCACGTCGGTGCGGCAATCCGCCGCGCATAATCCGCGCGGGTGCGACCGATTTACCCGTCCGGCACGCCCCTCGCAGAGTGCCGACGGCGCTGCCGAATTCACGCAGCTGCAATCCCCTCCCAAAGTTGGAGTCGCATAAATGACTAGAAACTCTCTGGTACGGTTGTTCGCCGTTCTGGCGATCACCGCCAGCGCCTGTAGCGGTTCTGATGGCGCGACTGGCGCGCAGGGCCCGCAGGGTCCCGCAGGTGAGGACGGTGTTCAGGGTCCGCAGGGTCCGCAGGGTCCTCAGGGCCCGGCCGGCGATGACGGCGCTGCCGCGCCGGTCGTTTCCCAGGCGCAGGTCGAGACCTGCGTGCTGTGCCACGCTTCGGGCAAGATCGGCGAGGTCGCCGCGGCCCACGCGTTGAGCGGCAAGGTCGAGATCAGCGGCCCCACGGCGGCCACCGGCCCGACCGCCGAGATCGTCGGCGCCGACGTCGTCGTCAAGTTCACCGTGAAGGTGGACGGCCTCCCCGCGAACGACTTCACCCTCTCGTCGGGCTACAAGCACGCGTACAACGCGAACTTCGCCGACACGACCACCATCAGTGGCGTGAGCTACCCGGTGAAGAACAAGTTCGAGCGCACGTCGATCACGACGACGCTGACGTCGGTGTCCGCCGGTGTCTACACCGTCACGGTGACGGGCGCCGCGGCGACCGCGTCGGCGGCCGACACCTACCTCATCCGGATGACGAACCCCTCCGGCCTGTCGGCCACCGCCGCCGCGGGCTACGTCGTCGGCGGCGAGGTCGTCCTCGCGCGTGACCTCGTCGGCAATCAGGCGTGCATGAACTGCCACGGCACGAACGTGTTCGCCTCGGGCTCCCACCACGGCGCCAACCCGCAGGGCGTCTCCGCCTGCGTCGTGTGCCACACGGTCGTCACCTCGCAGTCGCGCGGCGCCGCTGGCGACCGCCTGACGAGCTACGTCCACGGCATCCACAACTCGCACAACATGCCGGCGCGCAACATCACCGCGAACCTCGGCACGCCTGCGGCGCCCTACACCGTCACGAAGCCCGAGGGTGTCTACGCGCGCAATGACAGCCTCAAGCTCGTCAACGGCGTTGCGCAGGTCTCGTCTCCGTTCTCCATCGGCTTCCCGAGCTACATGAACAACTGCTCGATCTGCCACGACACCGACGCGCGCCTCGCGGCGGTCATGGAGAAGCCGGTCTCGTTCTCGACGTGCATGTCCTGCCACGACAGCTTCGAGGCCTTCCCGAAGACGAAGGCCGGCGCCGCGATGGACTTCCACGGCACCTACAACGCCACGACGGACTGCACGATGTGCCACAAGGTCGGCGGCATCGCGTTCGCCAACGTCAGCGGCGCGCACGGCGGCCAGGCGTACACCGAGCGCAACGGCCTCCTCTACGGCGGCAAGGATCAGTCGATCGTCGAGGGCAAGAAGATCGCGATGACGATCGGCTCGGTCACGGTCGACGCGGCGAACAAGAAGCTCATCGTCAAGTGGAGCGCGACGGTCAAGCCGGATGCCGTTTCCCCCGCGGTTGCCGTCGACCCGTGCAACAGCGACCTCGCGGCCGGCCCGGTCTTCATCGGCCTCACCGCGAACAGCGCGACGGGCCAGTCGGCCAGCAACATGGCCTTCCTGCAGGCGTACGCCCAGGGCAACGACTGGGTGAACGCGGGCGTCGGCACGAGCCCCGGCCAGCCGGTGAGCGAGAACCTCACCACGACCAACACGACCTGCTCCGCGAACGTCGCCACCTCGACGATCACCGCCGCCACCACGACGGCGACCAAGGGCGTCGTCGCCCTCCAGGGCAAGCCGCAGATCAAGTACGTGAACGGCTCGTACAACCGGGTCATCCAGGTCCGCTCGCCGTCGCCGACGCGCGAGTTCATGGTCGCTGACGGCGCCGCGCCTTCCAGCACGCTGAAGCGCCGCCAGATCGTGAGCAACGACAAGTGCCTCGCCTGCCACCCGGGCTCGCTGTACCAGCACGGCGGCAACCGCGTCGACAACGTCGAGCTCTGCGTCACGTGCCACAACCCGGCCGCGAACGAGGCCAACAACCGCGTCGGCATGGGCATCACCGCCGCGAACTCGTACGACGGCCGCAACGGCCAGACGTACGACCTCCGCTACATGATCCACGCGATCCACTCGGCGGGTGAGACGAACCGTCCGCTCGTCTACTACCGCTCGAACGGCATCTACGCGTTCGGCAGCCAGGCCGCGATCGACGGGCTGCCGTCGTTCTGGCCGGGCGCGGGCTCGTTCACCGTCGCGAACTCGAACCCCGCGACGACCCGCACGCACAACGAGATCGTCGTCCACTACCCGCGCGCGCTGAACGACTGCCAGGCCTGCCACCTGCCCGGGACCGAGACCAAGATCCCGGACCAGACGGCGCAGATGGGCGTCACCGTCGATGCAGGCGCGGCGCCCTGGGGCAACCAGGCGGACGACGTCCTCATGGGCGCGGCCACCGCGAGCTGCACGAGCTGCCACGCCTCGGGCGCCACCAACGTCCACGTGACTCAGTTCGGCTGGACTCCCTCGGCGATCGAGGGCGGCCGCCAGGGTCTCATGGACGCCGCGAAGTAACTCGCAGCACCTGAAGCAGAAGTGACACGGGCGGAGGCGCGAAAGCGCCTCCGCCTTTTTTCATGGGCGAACGCGGGCAGGCTCACGCCCGCGGGTCAGCGCCCGCGCAGGACGAAGGCGAATGCTCCGGCCACGCCCGCGAGGCCCGTCGCGACGTAGAGCGCGCCCGCGACCATCGCGCGGCGGCCCGTGAGGAGCCCGGTGTTCGTCGGCATGTGGCGGCGCACGAAGCCGTCGCGCAGCCCGATCCACGCGGCGGCCACGCCGGACACGAGCAGGACGATCACCGCGATCCAGTGCAGCGGGTTCGAGCGATCGAGGAAGAGCTCCATCCTTCACCTCACCGGAGCTGCGCGAGCCACAGCAGCGCGAACCCGCCCGCGATCGTGAGGAGCGCGTTTCGCGTGACCGCGGCGATGGCGCTCCGCCGCCGATGGGCCGGGACGCGGCCCGGCGTCGCCACTCCGGTCGTTCCGCACGGGCGCCTTTATAACGGCGCGCGCGCTCCCGTCGAGCGCTGGAGCGGACTGCCGCGAAGCCCGCTGCTACCGCCGGCGCGGCGGCGCGGCGCTCGTCACCGCCTGACCGGGACCGAAGCCGGACGACGTGCCTGCCGCGGCGTCGGTCGGGACTGCGTCGAGCTCGAGCCGCAGGATCGAACGGTCCGAGAGGATCACGCTGCGCCGCGAGACGAGCTCGCCGAGCGGCACCGCGACCGTGCCGACGTCCTGGGCGACGCCGCCGGCGTCGTGGACGACGCGGATCGACAGCGGACGCTCGTCGTAGTGGTTCGCGAGCACGGTGACGGTCGCGTCGAGCGTCGCGTGCAGCGCCCGACGCGGCGGCGTGGCGAGCCCCGGTACTCCGGGGGCATCCACCCGCGCGACGAGCGTCGGGCGGTTCTCGGCGGGGACGGCGTTCGCGACGTCGAGGGCCATCTTGAGCGCGCGCCCTTCGCCGGCTCCGACGCCGGTGGCCGAGATCGACTGGCCCGCGATCATGACGGCGTCGAAGACGCGGCTGCGCTCGCCGACCCAGGGCCGCCCGTCGGGGCGCGAGGGACGCACCAGCACCGAGCGGAGCCGGATCGCGTAGGGGCGCATCTGGACGCGCTC
The DNA here is from genome assembly GCA_035702585.1 of Anaeromyxobacteraceae bacterium. GTDB lineage: Bacteria > Myxococcota > Myxococcia > Myxococcales > Anaeromyxobacteraceae > DASSQI01. Next base: position 5,921 of record DASSQI010000154.1, on the reverse strand, counting down.
GAGGTCCTGCGCGGCCTGGCCGCCGTCGGCGACGCCGAGCCTCGCGGCGGCCTGGTACGCCTTCGCGGCGCGGTCCCACTGGCGTGACTGGGCCGCGGCCTGACCGGCGCGCATCTCGGCGCAGTAGCGCGCCAGCGGCGCGGCGCGCCCCCCGCTGCGGGCCTGCAGCGCCGCCTCGAACGCGGCCTGTGCGTCGCCGTAGCGGCCCTGCGCGAGCAGCGCGTCGCCTTCCGCGGCCCGGCGCTCGTACTCCGCGTCGAGCCTGCGACCGTACTCGGCGCGAACGGCCTCGAGGCGCGGCCGCACGCTGCCGTCGGCGTCGGCGGCGAGCGCGAGCAGCTCGATGGCCTGCGGGAACTCGCCCGCGCCCTGCAGCTTCTCCGCGGATTCGACCGCGCCGCGAACGAGCGCGGGCTGGAGCCGCCGCGCCTCGGCGGCGACCTTCGCGTCGTCCGTCACCGCGCGCGCCTGCGCGAGCAGCGTGAGCCCCGCGCCGTACTCGCGTCGACGGCTCGCGTCCTCCGCCTTCCGCACCCGCACGGTCCCGAGCGATCGGCCCGCGTCGCGCCGGAAGACGGCGAGCTCCGCGTTCGTGGAGTCGAGCGCGGCGGCATAGTCGGCCTCGGCGAAGGCGCACTCCCAGTCCTCGCCCGCCGCGCACGCGCGAGCCCGGCCGACGGCACCGGCCAGGGCCTGGTCCCGGGCCGACTGGTACTTCGCCTTGATCTCGGCCGAGCCAGGGTCGTCGCGGAGCGCCTGCGCATACTCCCTTTCAGCGGTCTTCCAGTCGCCGACCGCCCCGGCGCGATCGCCAGCCTTGTGGTGCGAAGCGCACGCCGCGAGGAGCGCGAGGGCGAGGAGCAGTGTGCGTCGTGGCATCGTTGGCCTCCGGAATGGCGACGTGCGGCGCACGCAGCGCATTCGCACCCTACCGGGCGGCGCTCGCGACGCAATCTCCTGACCGCGCCGTTCGGGTGCGACGAAACACGCCAGGTGAGGCGCTGTCGCACTTCGATCGCGATCTGTACGCTGCAAATCGGGGGGGCGCGCGGCCTTTCTCCGTCCGGCGGGGGTGCCGGGGGACCTCGCGCTCTGGGCGGGCAACTGTGCGGCTCGACGGGCCAGACGACCGGGACGACGCAGGCGAGGGGCCTGGAGCGGCGGGCTCAGGCCGAACGGCACCGCGCGCGCTTCCGCCGATCGTGCTGGCGTTCTCGTTCGCGCCGACGAGGACCGCGGCCGCGCTCTTCCGCGGGTGCGAGCCCATTCGCGCCGAGGCGATCCTGCACCCGGCGCAGGACGCGGGCGGTCCGGCGAGCGTCGAGGTCGAGCGGGAGCAGCGCGTACGGTCCGTCCGCGCGTTCCTCCAGGCCTCGGGCATGGCTCCGGGTGCGCTGGCAGCCGTCGCCGTGCACGCGGACGCCGGCAGGCCGATGCAGGCCGGGACGTATCGCATCGACGCGGCGCTGCTCAGGGAGGTCGAGCGACAGCGCGCGGGCGGAAGCGAGAAGCTCGCGGCGGTGGTGGCGCACGCCATCGGCGAGGAGTGGCGCTGCCCGGCGTTCGCGATCGACCCGGTGAGCCGGGACGAGTGCGTCGGTGCCCGCGGCGGCGCCGGCGAGCGCGCCCTTCTCGCGATGAAGGCGGCGGCCCGCCGGCACGCGCGCGCCGTCGATCGACCGCTCGAGACGCTGCGGCTCGTGGTCGTCCACATCGCCACCGGCGTGTCGGTGTGCATCGAGAACGGCGCGCGCATCGGCGACGTGCACCACGCGTTCGAGTCGCCTTCGGCGGACGTCGAGCTCGAGGCGGCGCTCGCGCGCGCCGAGGCGGGGGACGGCCGCGCTTCGTCGGTGCTGCACGGAGCCGCGAACCAGATCGCGAAGGTCGTCGGCGGGCTCGCTACGGTGCTCGAGGGCGACGTCGACGCGGTGCTCGTCACCGGCTCGCTCGAGCGCGCCGGGCTGATCCTCGCCGAGATCTGCCGTCGCGTGGAGTGGATCGCGCCCGTGTTCCTCTACCGCGACCAGGACGAGCTCCTCGCGCTGGCGCAGGGCGCCCACGCGGTCCTGGAAGGCGCCGAGCCGCTCAAGCAGTACGCCTGATCTTCCAGCAGTGCGCGCGTTCGCCGGGCTGCGGCGAGCGCGTGAGGAACTCCCGGCGGGTACCCGGTCACTTGCCGTTGCGAGTGCCTGCCGCGGTGCGCAATATCAGTCCCCGACCGAAGTTGATTCCAGAGTCAAAGGAGCGCCCGATGCCGGTCAAGATCCTCGTCACAGCGAAGCGCGTCGAAGATCCCGAGTCGAAGATCAAGGTGAAGCCCGACGGGACGGGGATCGTGACCGAGGGCGTCAACTACAAGATGAACCCCTTCGACGAGATCGCGGTCGAGGAGGCGCTCCGGCTCAAGGAGAAGCACGGCGGCGAGGTGGTGGTCGCGTCGATCGGCGGCGACAAGTCGACGACCGAGATCCGCGCGGCGCTGGCGATGGGCGGCGACCGGGGAGTGCTCGTGAAGCACGACGGCCCGATGGACCCCGTCGTCGCGTCGGCGATCCTGGCGAAGCTCGTCGAGCAGGAGAAGCCCGACCTCGTGCTGCTCGGAAAGCAGTCGATCGACGACGACCAGAACCAGACCGGCCAGTACCTCGCAGAGCGGCTCGGGTGGGGTCAGGCGACGTTCGCGTCGAAGGTCGAGAGCCTCGAGAGCGAGGCCGAGGCGAAGAAGCAGCCGGGCCTCGTGCTCTCCGCCGACGGCAAGGCGATGCAGGTCGTCCGGGAGGTGGACGGCGGCGTCGAGACGCTCGAGGTCTCGCTCCCCGCGGTCGTGACGGTGGACCTGCGCCTCAACAAGCCGCGCTTCGCGTCGCTGCCGGGGATCATGAAGGCGAAGAAGAAGGAGCTGAAGGAGATCCCCGCCGCGCAGCTGGGCGTCGACCTCGCGCCGAAGGTGATCGTGAAGCGGCTCCTCGAGCCGCCGAAGCGCAAGGGCGGCGTGAAGGTGCAGGACGTCCCCGAGCTGTTCAAGAAGCTCCACGAAGAGGCGAAGGTCCTCTAGCCCGGCTCTCGACCACGGAGAACACGACCATGGCCAACGTCCTCATCGTCGCGGAGCAGCTCGGCGGCGTGGTGAAGAAGGCGACGCAGAACGCGATCGGCGCCGGCCAGGAGCTGGCGCGCCGCTCGGGCGGGAAGCTGCACGTCGCCGTGCTGGGGAAGGGAGTGGACGCCGCCGCGCAGGACCTCGCGGCGTACGGCGCCGAGGTGCACGCCGCCGACGCGCCCGCGCTCGAGCACTACCTCGCCGAGTCGTACGCGCCGATCGTCGCCGCGCTGGCGAAGGAGGTCGGCGCGACGTACGTCGGCGCCGCTGCGACCGCGATGGGCAAGGACCTGCTGCCGCGGGTCGCCTGCCGGCTCGAGGCGGGCATGGCGACCGACGTCGTCGCGTTCGCCGGCGACGGCGCGCAGGTGCTGTTCCGGCGACCGATGTGGGCCGGCAACGTCGTCGCCGACGTGGACATCGCGAGCCCGGTGAAGGTGTTCACGGTGCGCGCGACCGACTTCGCCCCCGCGGCGAAGCAGGGCGCCGCGGGGGCCGTCGCGCCGGTCGCGGTGAGCGTCGACGCCGCGGACCTGAAGACGCGGTTCGTCGACTTCAAGGAGGTGAAGAGCGCCCGGCCGGAGCTCACCGAGGCGCGCGTCGTCGTCTCGGGCGGTCGGGGGACGAAGGGCGACTTCAAGGAGGTGGAGGCGCTCGCCGACGAGCTCGGTGCCGCGGTCGGCGCCTCGCGCGCGGCCGTGGACGCCGGCTGGGTGCCGAACGACTGGCAGGTGGGGCAGACCGGGAAGGTGGTCGCGCCCGAGCTCTACATCGCGGTCGGGATCTCCGGCGCCATCCAGCACCTCGCGGGCATGAAGGGCTCGAAGGTCATCGTCGCCGTGAACAAGGATCCCGAGGCGCCGATCTTCCAGCTCGCCGACTACGGGCTCGTCGCCGATCTCTTCAAGGCGCTGCCCGAGCTGCGCCAGCTCATCAAGGCGTCGCGCTAGGTGGCCGGAGCGATCACGACCGAGGCGGACCTCGCGGCGCTCGGAGTCACGCGCATCCCGGTGCCGGTGCCGTTCCCGCAGGCCGGCGGCCCGGTGAACGTCTACGCGATCGAGGACGAAGACGGCGTCGCGCTGTACGACTCGGGCCTCGGCTCTCCCGAGGGCGAGGCGGCGCTGGCGAAGGGGCTCGGCGACGCGGGCTGGCGGTTCGAGGACGTGACGCGGATCGTGGTCTCGCACGGCCACGTCGATCACTACGGGGCGGCGCGGACGGTGCTCGAGCGCGCCGGCCGCCCCGTCCCGATCTACGCGCACCCGGACGACATCCCCAAGATGTCGGAGAGCGGGTGGCGCTTCCGCGATCGGCTGCCGCACTACGCAGCCTACTTCCTCAAGCTGGGCGTCCCGGCGCAGGAGATCGCGGCGATGAGCGCCGAGGTGAGCGGAGGCTTCAAGCTCGCGCGCCGCATCCCGGAGCTGCGGCCGCTCGCGGGAGGAGAGGTGCTCCGCTTCCGGCGGCTCTCCGCGGAGGTGCTCCACATGCCGGGGCACACACCCGGCCTCGTGTGCCTGCACGACGCGGAGCGCCGGCTCCTGTTCGCGGCGGATCACCTGCTGGAGAAGATCTCTCCGAACCCGATCATCGAGCTCGGCGCCGACGGCCAGGAGGGGACGTTCAGGCCGCTCGTCGCGTACATCCGGTCGATCTCGAAGGTGCGCGCGCTCGACCTCGACCTCGTGCTGCCCGGCCACGGACCGGCGTTCACCGGGCATCGCGGGGTCATCGACGGGCTCCTCGGGTTCTACCGGAAGCGGCAGAGCCGGATCCTGGAGGCGCTCGCGGCCGGGCCGCTCAGCGGGTACGAGATCGCGCGCGTGCTGTTCCCGGCGGTCCGCGTGAAGGACCTGTTCCTCGTGATGTCCGAGACCGTCGCGAACGTGGAGGTCCTCGAGGCGCGCGGCGAGGTCCGGCGCAGCGACGACGGGACGCTCTACCGCTACGCGCTCGCTGCGTAGCGCGCCGGTCCGCTCGCGTCGCGGGACGGCGATGCACTCGACAGCCGGATCGTTCCGGGGCAAGAAGCGGCCATGCTCGACGCGTTCACGACGGTGCAGGGCTGGGTGAGCCTCGTCACGCTGGCGGCGATGGAGATCGTCCTCGGCATCGACAACATCGTCTTCCTCACGATCCTCGCCGGGCGGCTGCCGGAGGAGCAGCAGGGGCGCGCGCGCAAGCTGGGCCTCGCGTTCGCGCTCCTCACTCGCGTGGCGCTGCTGTTCGCCATCACGTGGGTGATGGGCCTCACGAAGGAGCTCTTCTCGGTCTTCGGCGCCGGGTTCTCCGGTCGCGATCTCATCCTGGTGGGCGGCGGGCTCTTCCTCATCGCGAAGAGCACGCACGAGATCCACGACAAGCTCGAGGTGGAGCACGAGGAGAAGGGCGTCGCCGTGGCCGGTCGCGCCTCGTTCACGTCGGTGGTCGTGCAGATCGGGCTGCTCGACATCGTGTTCTCGCTCGACTCGGTCATCACCGCGGTCGGCATGGCGAACCAGCTCTCGATCATGATCGCCGCCGTCGTCGTGGCGATCGGCGTGATGCTCGTGTTCGCGGAGTCGGTCGGGAACTTCGTGAACCGCCACCCGACGATGAAGATGCTCGCGCTCGCGTTCCTCCTCCTCATCGGCGTGATGCTCGTCGCGGAGGGCATGGGGCACCACGTGCCGAAGGGCTACGTCTACTTCGCGATGGCGTTCTCGCTCGGTGTCGAGCTCCTCAACATGCGCGCGCGCAGGGCCTCCGAGAAGCCGGTGGAGCTGCACCACAGGTTCGAGCACACGCCGGGCGCGGAGCGCTATCTCGCGCCGAC
>DASSQI010000153.1:0-5105 GCA_035702585.1 Anaeromyxobacteraceae bacterium | reverse complement strand
AGAGCAAGGCGCGCCTCTCCCGCTTCGAGGAGCTGTCGAGCGTCGAGTACCAGAAGCGCAACGAGACCCAGGAGATCTTCATCCCGGTGGCCGAGCGGCGCGGCCAGAAGGTGATCGAGTTCAAGGGCGTCTCGAAGGGCTTCGGCGATCGGCTCCTCATGGACGACCTGTCGTTCATCGTCCCGCCGGGCGCGATCGTCGGCATCATCGGACCGAACGGCGCCGGCAAGTCGACGCTCTTCAAGATGATCACCGGCGCGGAGAAGCCGGACGCGGGGTCGGTCGTCGTCGGTCCGTCCGTGAAGATGGCGTTCGTCGATCAGAGCCGGGAGAACCTCTCGAGCGGGAAGACCGTCTTCGACGAGATCTCCGGCGGGCGCGACACGATCCAGGTGGGACGCTTCGAGATGCCGAGCCGCGCGTACATCGGCCGCTTCAACTTCAAGGGCGCCGACCAGCAGAAGAACGTCGGGACGCTGTCGGGCGGCGAGCGCGGGCGGCTCCACCTCGCGAAGACGCTCATGACCGGCGCGAACGTGCTGCTCCTCGACGAGCCGTCGAACGACCTCGACGTCGAGACGCTGCGGGCGCTCGAGGACGCGCTCCTCGAGTACGCCGGCAGCGTGCTCGTCATCTCGCACGACCGCTGGTTCCTCGACAGGATCGCGACGCACATCCTCGCGGCCGAGGGCGAGTCGCGCTGGACGTTCTTCACCGGCAACTACCAGGAGTACGAGGCCGACAAGCGCCGCCGCCTCGGCGAGGAGGGCGCGAAGCCGAAGCGCATCCGGTACAAGCCGATCGCGCGGAGCTGAGGCGGGCGAGCGGCTGCGGCCGACCGCGGACAGGGCTGCGGCCGAACGCGGACAGGGCTGCGGCCGACCGCGGACAGGGCTGCGGCCGACCGCGGACAGGGCAGCGTCGGATCGCGCGGCAGCCCACCATCGAGTCCGAACGGCCGATCAATTGCGGGGCAGCCCCTGAACGTGACCGGCGTCGGGAGCGTCGGGGCGCAGATCGGCGTTCACCCCGGAGCGACCGATGGAGCGAAGAGTGCCGCAGCCCCGCATGCGCGCCGCCGTCTCGACGGTCTTCGCCCGCGTCCAGGACCTCGTCTACGTCGGGCTCGGTGTGCTCTTGGGGCTCACGGCGATCGTGCTGCTCGTCCGGACCGGGATCGCGCTGACGCAGGCGGTCCTCCGCGCGGACGTCGAGTTCATCGTCTCGCTCCTCGACCGCACGCTGCTCACGCTCATGATCGTGGAGCTGCTGTACACGGTGCAGGTGTCCTTCGGGGAGCACGTGCTCAGGCCCGAGCCGTTCATCCTCGTCGCGCTCATCGCGGCGGTGCGGCGGATCCTCGTGATCAGCGCCGAGCTCGGCGCGGAGACGAAGCCCGAGGATCTCGTCTTCAAGGAGGTCATGCTGGAGCTGGGCATCCTCACGGTGCTCATCGTCGCGCTCGTCGGATCGCTCGTGGTGCTGCGGCGGCACGCGATCGACGAGGACATCGCGCCGGCGGCGCACCGCGCCGGCAAGCCCGAAGGCGAGAACGCGGAGGACGAGACCGGCGGCGCGGACCGAAAGCGGTGACGGGGACCGCGGCAGGCCTCGCCACGCCGCTCGATTGCACGCGCGTCCCGGCTGCCGCGCGCGCGGTCCGGGCGCTCAGGCGCGCTCGTACGCGAGGCGGACCGCGTCGAGCCCGTGCGCCCGCTCGAGCCGCCTCACGGTGAAGTGGGCCCAGGCGACGTCCTGGTAGTGGTTCATGAAGAGCGCGTTGATCGCGGCACCGCCGGCGGCGCCTGCGATCGGCACGAGCTGCGCGGCGGCCTTGTCGGTGACGGCGACGCCGAGGCGCTGGGCGACGCGCGCGATGAGCTGCGCGAGCGCCGGCGCGCTCTTCTCGCCGACGGTGCCGGCGATGCCCCGCCCGGCGACGAACTCCGCGGCCTGGCTCACGGACCTCGCGAGCACCGCGCGCGCCGCGAAGTAGGCCGAGTCGGCGGCGTCGTCTCCCGGCGACGGGGAGCCGTACGCGAACACGGTGAGGCACTCGAGTCTCGAGGCGATCTGGGAGAGGTCCTCGCCCTGCGCGCGGGCGTGGTCCGCTATCGAGCGGAGCATCATCGTCAGCGAGAACGGCAGCTCGAGGACGAGCCCGGGCAGACCGAGCGCACCGCCGGCGGCGCCGCTCGCCACGACGGCGCCGCGGTGCAGCCAGTTCGACGGCGCGGCGCGGTCCGCCGGATCCAGCGTCCGCAGCGCGTAGTCGAGCGACTTCGAGAGGGCCTTCTTCGTCCCGGTCGCGATCGCGGTCTGCGCGGTCGAAGGGAGTCGCTGGACGAGCGCGTCGATCGGCGCGCCGACCCTGTCGGCGATCCGGATCGCGAGGCCCGGGTTCTCGAGGATCGCCTTCGCGCGACGGAGCGCGTCGAGGTCGGCGCCGTCCATCGCGGTCCTCAGTCGAACACGTCGAGCACGTAGTCGTGCGCCGCGAGCGCGCTCCGCTGCATCTTGCCCGCGTCCACGCGCCGGACGATCTCCTCGCGCGGCAGATCGAAGATCGCGTCGAGGATGTCCCCGCGCTCCTCTGCGCTGGCCTGTCCGACCACGAAGAGCACGCGGGCGCTGTGCTGGACGTAGCGATCCGAGCGCAGCTGCCGCTTCAGCAGCTCCATGATGACGGGCGCCTTGGACCGGTCGAAGCGGCCGGGATCGCCGCGGCGGTCGAGCTCCGCGAAGAACGCGTTCGTCCACTCGTCGTGATAGTCCCAGACCTTCTGGAACAGCTCGCGCGTGAAGCGGTCGCCCGCCTTGATCGGCTCCGCCTGCTGTCCGATGACGACGCCGTCGGCGGTGAGCGTCTGCCGCTGCAGGTGGCCGTCCCTCGTGATCGGCGCCTGGTGGTGCACGAGCGTCCAGAGCCACGAGACGTAGATCCGGTACGTCGCGAGGTCGTTCATGAACCGGAGCTTCAGCTCGTAGTCGTCGATCGCGGCGGCGAAGTTGCCGTTCAGGATCTGGAAGCCGTAGTTCCCCGCCATGTAGAACGAGTGCTGGACGTGCTCGATCGTGACGTCGCCCTTGGGCACGCCGTAGATCGCGTCCCAGCGCTCGCGCGAGAGGAGCTTCTCCGGCGCGTCCATCGCCGCCCTCCCGAGGACCCAGGGCGTGATCCTGCCGTTGGCGTCGAGGAGCCCGCGCGACTGCAGCAGCGTTCGCTCCTGCTCGGTGAGGCCGCTCGTCACGGTCGGCAGCTGCCTGCCCATGACGTCCGCGGTCTGCAGCGGGGCGTCGATGAGCGCCTGCAGCTCGCCCACCGAGGCTTGCAGCGGCGTGTTGCCGGCGGCCACGTACTCCGGCTCGGGGCTCGCGACCCAGCTCTGGCGGTAGGCGTCGTACAGCCGACCCTTCACGCGACCGGCGAGGATGTCGTCGAGCGTCGGGTGCTCGCCGGAGGGGAGCTCCGCGTCCGGCACGAACATGAGGCCGAGGATGCGCTCGCGGACCTTGTCGATCACCATCGCGCGGAGCGCGAGCGGGTTGTAGCGAGATCGCCCGTACGGATCGCCGCCCTGGTAGATCATGACGGCGGCCATCCCGCCGATCGGCGCCGCCTGGCTGAACTCGCCGTCCTTCAGGCCGGCCATGAGCATGAGCAGCGCGTTGTAGCGCTGGTACGCGATCATGTTCGGCGTCGCCATCCCGATCGACTGCGGGTCGGGGAAGACGCCCTTCGGATCGTCCTTCCACATCTCGATGAGGCTGCCGAGGTAGTCCCAGCGGCCGACGTTCGTGCCGAGCAGCCGGCGCCGGAGCACCCAGACGATGGCGGGCAGGTACCGGCCGGCGTTGCCCTCCTCGTAGAGCATCTTCACCTTGAACGTGCCGGCGGCGACGCCGACGAGCTCCTCGAGTCGCGACAGCAGCTTCTCGACGATGAGCGCCTCGCGCGGAGTCTGGAGCTTCGGGATGTAGAAATAGACGCCGCTGCCCGTGCGCTTCAGCGCGTCGTAGTTGTTGAACGCCCACAGCGTGGTGATGACGACGAGGCCAGGCGCCGGCTTGCCGTCGACGGTCACGTGGTCGTAGCGGATGTGGAGGCTCGGCGGGCGCGCGAGCCGCGTCGGCCACTTCTCGGTCGGCGTCGTGATCCGGTACGCGCGGGTCTTGCCCTTCTTCACCACCTCGTAAGGCTTGCCGTTCCAGCGGCCCTCGAAGATCTCGCGCGCGTTCTGCATCGCCGCGAAGACGCCGACGGGCTCCGTCGAAGGCGTCCCGTCCGGACGGAAGTGGGGCGGCGCCGCGTCCTCGAAGTCCGGCATGTTCATCGCGGCGGGGCTGTTGAGCGCGTTGAACGCCATGTCGAGCGGGTGCCACGGCCCGGTGAGCTCGAGGCCGGGGTTCCGCGACGGGTGGACGTGCTCGGGGATCGGCACCTCGTCGTTCAGGCGCCAGCGGTGCGGCGTCTCGCGGCCGAGGAAGTTGTCGACGAGGCCCTGGACGATCTGGCGATACGTCCACGGTCTGCCGGTCACCGGATCGTCGAACTGCTCGTCCCAGCTCGGCCACGCGTACTTCTTCGTGACCGGTTCGGGTGAGGCGAGGATCGCGCGGCGGGCCTTCAGCGCTGCTGCGATCTCGGGGTCGAGCTCGCGCGTGAGCGCCGCGATCGTCCGATCGACGTCGAGCTCGCGGCCGTTCACCCGCTGGGTGCCGAAGATTTCCGGGAACTTCTCGAGAATGTCCTGTCGGACCATCGCTGTCGTCCCTCCGTGCGCCCCGAGGGGATGTCGCGGGCGAGCGCTCGCTGCATGCGTTACGCGGGTGCAACCTGACGGGGGATCTGTCGGGGTGCGAGGGTCGCCGCAGGCGGCCTTCGCGCCTCCACAAACCGCAGGGAGGAGTCTACCGGACTGCCTGGAGCGAATCAGGCGCCGGACACGCGGGCGAGCTGCTCCTTCGTCCCGGCGAACCGGGCACACACGAGCGCGCGCGTCAGCGCCACGTAGACGCGCAGCCCGAGCTGCGTCGGCTCGGCGCTCGCGGGCAGGTCGGTCACGATCACGGCGGGGCGCTCCAGGCCCTTCCAGCGCAGGAAC
>DASSQI010000152.1:0-7487 GCA_035702585.1 Anaeromyxobacteraceae bacterium | reverse complement strand
TGGGCCGTCCGGTCGAGACCCGCGGCACGGACCCGGTGCTGCTCTACTTCACGTCCGGTACGACGGCGCGGCCCAAGCTCGTCGCGCACACGCAGCACAGCTACTCGGCGGGCCATCTCTCGACGCTGTACTGGGTCGGTGCGCGCGAGGGCGACGTCCACATGAACGTCAGCTCCCCGGGCTGGGGGAAGCACGCGTGGTCGAGCTTCTTCGTCCCGTTCACCGCGGGCGCGACCGCGTTCGTGCACGACTACGCGCGGTTCCACGCGGACGCGACGCTCGCCGTGATGGCGAGCCATCGAGTGACGACGTTCTGCGCGCCCCCGACGGTGTGGCGACTCCTCGTCCTCGAGGACCTCGCGAGGCACCGCGTCGCGCTGCGCGAGGCGATCAGCGCGGGAGAGCCGCTGAACCGCGAGATCATCGAGCGCGTCGCGCGCGCGTGGGGCATCACGATCCGCGACGGATACGGGCAGACCGAGACGACCGCGCAGATCGGGAACGCGCCCGGCCAGCCCGTCAAGCCCGGCTCGATGGGGCGGCCGCTCCCCGGGTTCCGCATCGCGCTCCTCGACGGCGACGGACGCGAAGCCGACGAGGGCGAGATCGCGGTGGCGCTCGCGCCCGCTCCCGCCGGCGTCATGCGCGGCTACGAGGACGACCCCGAGCTCACCGCGCGCGTCACGCGCGACGGCTTCTACCGGACGGGCGACATCGCGACGCGCGACTCGGACGGCCACCTCACGTACGTCGGCCGCGTCGACGATCTCTTCAAGAGCTCGGACTATCGCATCAGTCCGTTCGAGCTCGAGAGTGCGCTCCTCGAGCACGGCGCCGTCGCCGAGGCTGCGGTCGTCCCGAGCCCGGACGCGGTGCGAGGAGTCGTGCCGAAGGCGTTCATCGTGCTCCGGCCGGGAGCGGCTCCCGGACCCGAGCTCGCGCTCGACCTCTTCCAGTTCCTGCACGGCAGGCTCGCGCCGTACCGTCGCGTCCGGCGCCTCGAGTTCAGCGAGCTGCCGAAGACCATCTCCGGGAAGATCCGGCGCGTGACGCTCCGATCCTCCGAAGCCGCGCAGCGCGCGGCGGGGCTCCGCGCGCCGCAGGAGTACTGGCAGGACGACTTCGCGGAGCTGCGCTGATCCGCGGTCAGTTCGGCGGGTACTCCGCCTCGGCCTCGACCTCGTACTCGCCGGGCGGGAGGGCATTCTGCGCCCGCACCTCGATCTCCTCGCCGCGTTCGATCTGCGCTTCGCCGTCTGCCGCGATCGTCCGCCCCGACGCCACCTCGAGGATGCGGAAGCGCACCTCGATCTGACCCGGGCCGCCGTCGTTCTTCACCCGAGCGCGCGGGAAGACGCCCGCCGGCGACGTCTCCAGGGCGGTCGCGACGACCCTCGGGCGCGGCCCGGCGCAGCCGCGGAGATACACGGGCAGGAGGAGGGCGAGGACGGCGACCGCGAGGCCGAAGACACGCACCGTCACTTCCCCGGAATCCACGGCGGCGCCGCGAGGACCGTGACGAGGATCGCCACGACGACGAGCACGACGAGCGTCAGCGAAGAGAGCGTCGGCAGCGGGTCGGCGCGCCTCTCGGTCCGGCCGAGGCTCGCGAGCCCGAGCGGCTCGGGGACGATCGGCAGCTTGTGCTCCGCCTCGTACTCCCACTGCGGCAGCAGCGCCTCCTCGCGCAGCGCGGGGCAGACGGCGGAGAGCCGGCGCTCGAGCTCCGCGCACTCTGCGTCGTCGAGCACCACGCGGGGCCACAGCCCCGGCTTCTCGAGCGCCGCGCCGAGGTTGCGTCCGAAGTCGACGAGCGCGAGGAACTGGTGCGTCCCCTCGTCGTCGAGCCTCCCCCACGCGACCACGTCGACTTCCCTCCCCTGGCGTTCGCCGGCGACCGCGCCGACCTGGTGCGCGAAGTAGGCCAGCAGGTTGCTCGACCCGTCGCGCCGCTCGGGCGCGTCCCGGATGCGCGCGCCGTCCACCTCGATCGCTCCCACCGTGCCGAAGTCGTCCCCGATCCGAAGAGCGAACGGGCGTCCCTCGAGGCCCGCCCGCTCCACGACGACGTTCAGCGCGACGATCGGTCCGTCTCCGCTGCCCGGGCCGAGGCTGGCGTGCTTCGATCGCTCGTTCCTCTCGTGGCCGCGCAGGCGCGCGCGCAGGCGCCAGGTCAGGATCGTGAGCCCGCCCTTCACCCCGCGCGCGCCGAGGAAGCCGACGTAGGCGAAGTACACCGCGAAGAACGCGAGCGTGAGCGTCTCGACGTTCGATCTCTGGGTGAGCGTCACGAGCGCCTTCACACGCCAGACGAGGAGCGCCTCGCCGGCGAGTGACGCGAGCGTGACGAGCGGGTACAGGACCGCGAGGCCGAGGACGCGGCGCGCATAGTCCTGGGGGGAGCGCGCTCCGGGCTCGTCCACGACCTGCTTGATCGCCCCCACACGACCAATCTGGGCTCAGGATGCTGGCGCCGCCAGACGACCCCGGCAGGCTCCCGTGGCGGAATCGTTGGTGGGCCCAACTTCCGGACCGTGCTCGCGAGGAGGTGCCCTGAGCGGGTCGAGGTCCTCCAAGTTCAGCTGATCGGGTCGAGGCGATGGCCGCACCGCGCCGCCTTCGTCGCGAGATAGAACCGATTGTGCTCGTTCGGCCGCACGACGTGCGGCACGCGAGCGGCGATGCGGATCCCGTGCTGCTCGAGCTGGGCGATCTTGTCGGGGTTGTTCGTCATGAGGCGGATGGACCGTACGCCGAGCGTGACCAGAATGTGGGCGGCGATGCCGTAGTCGCGCTCGTCGTCGCGGAATCCGAGGGCGAGGTTCGCGTCGACCGTGTCGAGCCCGCCGTCCTGCAGCGCGTAGGCCCTCACCTTGTTGACGAGCCCGATCCCGCGCCCTTCTTGCCGGAGGTACAGGAGCAGCCCGCGGTCGCGCGAGCCCAGATCGCGCAGCGCGGCCTCGAGCTGCTCCCGGCAGTCGCAGCGCAGCGACGCCATGACGTCGCCGGTCAGGCACTCGGAGTGGACTCGCGTCGGGACGTCGACCGCTCCGATCACGTCGCCACGCACGATCGCGATGTGCTCCTTGCCGCCTGCGCCGTCGCGGAACGCGACGATCCGGAACTGCCCGTGGCGCGTCGGCAGGTCGGCCACCGCGTCGGCGGTCACGCAGACGCGATGCGCGCCGTAGCCGCTGCACCGGTGGGCTCGGTCACGCTCGACGAGCTCGTCGAGCGTGGTGGGGCCGTGAGTCGCGAGGCACGTGGACGCGCTCATCTTCGGGCTCCCGATCAAGCGTGGGCGGCCGCGGACGAGCGCGCCGGCTGGGCCGCGGTGACCCGCACGGTCTCGACGAGGACCGCGAGCCGCGCGAGCGCGAACGCCGCGACGGCCATCACCACGTCACGCGCCGCGACGTCGAGGAACCGGCCGCTGGAGACGAGGTTCAGCGCGATCGCGACGAGCCACCCCATCGCCACCCAGCCGAACACCCTCGCCCGTCCGAGGAGGATCCCGGCGCCCACGACGATCTCGACGATCCCGGCGACGTGCATGAACGTGGTCCCGCTCACGGGCAGCACGGCGCGCGCCAGGGGGCTGATGTAGCCCTCCCAGTCCGCGAGCAGGTTCGTGAACTTGTCGAGCCCGGCGACTATCGGGACGACGCCCAGCGCGACGCGAAGCGCCCAGTAACTCGAGACGACGTGCTTGTCTTGCATGGCTACCTCCATTCAGCGTGTTTGCCGATTGGATGCGCCGGCGCGCCGGCGGTTACCACTGGCGCGGGGCGCTCGCGTCGACCATGACCCTCTCGCGCGGGCCCAGGCGGATCTCCGTAACCTCGTGTCGCCTCGCGCATCGAACCGGGAGGAGAGGCCCATGACACTGAGCGCGGGTGTACCGGAAGGGTTCCAGCCGAGCGGCGTCTCCGACGAGGACGTGGTCCGCCGCGTCGTCGCCGGTGACGCCGCGTCGTTCGAGATCCTGATGCGCCGTCACAACCAGCGCGTCTACCGCGCGATCCGCGCGGTGCTGCGCCGCGACTCCGCCGACGTGGAGGACGCGATGCAGCAGACCTACCTGCAAGCGTACCGGGCGCTCGCGACGTTCGAGGGCGCGTCGTCGTTCGGCACGTGGATCACCCGCATCGCGATGAACGTCGCGCTCGGGTTGGTCCGACGGCAGCGCATCGCGACCGTGGAGCTCTCGGCGGAGGTGGACGAGATGACCCGTGGCGCGCGAGACGAAGGTCCGGAGCACGGAGCCTCGCGGCGGGAAGCCGCCGAGCTGCTGGAGCGGGCGATCTCCCGGCTGCGGGACGATCACCGGGTCGTGTTCATGCTGCGGGAGGTCGAGCAGCTCTCCACCGCCGAGACCGCCGAGGTGCTCGACCTCTCCGAGGAGAACGTGAAGGTGCGGCTACACCGCGCGCGGCTCGCCCTGCGCGAGATCCTGGCGGAGGAGGTCGGGCAAGCGGCGCCGCAGGCGTTCACGTTCCTCGGCCCGCGCTGCGATCGCGTCGTGCACGCGGTGCTCGCGGCGATCGGCGCTCAGCCCCGTACGACGGCGTAGAACGCGCCGAGGATCGCGCCGAACACGGCGTGCGCCGTCACCACCGAGACGGGCGTCCGGACGCCGTAGTTCAGCGCCAGGAAGCCCGGCGGCTCGAGCTGCCGCGTGACGGTCGGCCCCTGGTCCTCGCTCGCCATCCGCGGGTGCAGGCCCGGCAGGAACCGCATCCCGGCGGTGAGCACGAAGGCTGCGTGTACCAGGCCGATCGCCACGCCCAGCAGGACGCCCGCGCGGCCCCATGCCTCGAACGCGAGGACGTACAGGAGCGAGAAGATCCAGCCGTTCACGACGTGGACGCCGAACCCGACCAGCTTCGCGCGGTCGCGGCTGGGCGTGAACATCGTGCCGAGCATGTAGGGCAGGCTCATGCGCGTGAACCGGAGCCCCTGCGTCGCGGCCATGAGCGTCGTGAGGACCACCGTCGCGACGAACCCCCAGAGCAGCCAGCTTCCGACGTTCATGTGACCACCCCCGCGACCGGCTCCTCCCCGCGCGACGGCACCTCGTGCTCGAGCGGCTTCTCACCTCGCAGCCGCTGCTCGAGCGACAGCGCCGCGTTCACGAGCCCGACGTGCGTGAACGCCTGGGGGAAGTTCCCGAGCGCCTCGCCGGTGTCGGGATCGATCTCTTCGCCGAACAGCCCGACGTCGTTCGAGAAGCCGCAGAGCCGCTCGAACGCATCGCGCGCCTCGTCCACCGTGCCCGCGCCGAGCGCGAGCAGCTCCGCGCCCCAGAAGCTGCAGATCCCGAACGCCCCTTCACCCGGCGAGTCACCGCTGCGGTACCGGTACAGGAGCGCGTCGCGCGCCCCGAGCCGCTCACGGATGCGGCGGCAGGTGGCCCGCATCCGCTCCGACCGCGGGTCCTCGAACCCGTACCAGCCCATGAGCAGCAGCGCCGCGTCGAGCTCCGATCCGCCCAGGCGCGAGACGTAGCTCCCGAGCTCCGCGTTCCACCCGCGCTCCTCGACCTCGCGCCGGATCGCCGCACGGTTCTGCTCGAAGAGCTCCACCGGAGCGCGGCGGACGTGCCCCTTTTCGTGCAGCATCAGCAGCCGATCGAGCGCGGTCCAGCAGAGGACGCGCGAGTGCGTGTTGTGCCCTCTCCCGGAGCGGGGCTCCCAGATCCCCTCGTCCGGCAGCTGCCAGTGCCGGCACACGTACTCGCCGAAGTCGCACAGCACCTGCTGCGTCTCCTCGTCGAGGGTCCCGCCGCTCCGGACGAAGTGCGCCACGGCGTCCACGACCTCGCCGTAGACGTCGAGCTGGAACTGGTCGGCGGCGCCGTTGCCGATCCGCACCGGCCGCGACCCGCGGTATCCCGACAGGTGGTCGAGCGTGCGCTCTGCCATCGGCGCGTTCCCGTACACGTCGTACAGCACGCGCAGCTCGGGCCGGGTGAGGCGCGTCGTGTGCAGCAGCCAGCTCACGAACGCGTCGGCCTCGTCTCGCAGGCCGAGCGCGACGAGCGCCCGCATCGTCAGCGCAGCGTCGCGCAGCCAGCAGAAGCGGTAGTCCCAGTTGAGAGCGCCGCCGGTGCGCTCCGGCAAGGACGTCGTCGGCGCGGCGACGACGGCGCCCGAGGGCGCGTAGACCAGGAGCCGCAGCGCGAGGGCGCTCCGGACCACCGCCTCGCGCGCGGGACCGTCGTAACGTATCTGGTCCGACCAGCGCCGCCACCAGCCGGCAGTCCGCGCGAGCGCATCCTCCGACGCCCCGAGCGGCGGCAGGATCGCCGGCCACGCGTCGGCGAACGTGAGGGAGAGGTGCCGCGCATCCCCCTCGCGGAGTCGGACCCTCCCGACGGCGCGGCCGCCGTCGATCCTCAGCTCGAAGTCGGCGCGAAGCGTCAGCAGCCCACCGCGGGTCTCGGCGCGGATGCCGAGCTTTCCGGCGTCGCGCAGCCGCGGCCGCTCGCGGCCGTAGCCGGGGCGCGGCTCGAACACGGCCTCGAGCTCCACCTCACCGCTCCGGCAGGTGGCGATGCGCAGGATCTCGTGATCGGGGCCGAGCAGGCGGCGCCGCTCCTCGTCCGACGCGATGGGCATGAGATCGGTCACGACGAGCTCTCCGGACGCGGCGATGAAGCGCGTCTCGAGCACGTTCGTGCCGGGGAGGTAGCGTCGCTCGGTCCTGAACGGGCCCGCGGGGGCGACCGTCCAGCGCCCGGCCTCGTCGTCGACGAGCGCGGCGAAGACGGACGGGCTGTCGAACCGCGGCCAGCAGAGCCAGTCGATCGTGCCGCCGCGCGACACGAGCGCGACGGTCCGGCCGTCGCCGATGGCGGCGTGATCCCCGATCCGCTCCATCACCGGCCCGCCGGGCCGGCGCCGCGAGCATCCCGACCGTTCACGCCAGCGAGCGCGGTCATCGGTCCTCCCTCCGTGAAGCACGCACTAATGGATGCAGTGCCGTGCCCATGGTTACAGGAGGGTGTGGTCGTCGGCCGCCGCCCGGGCGCGGAACTCGAGCACGTGCGCGATCGCCGGGGTAGGCCGAGCGTGATCATGGAACCGCTCACGACCCTGTTCGACGAGGTGACCGGCGAGGCTCTCCCGCTTCCGCCCGAGCTGCTCTCGCTGTACGGGCCGCTGCGGATGCGGCCGCGGTCCGAGCGGCCGCACGTCTTCGCGAACTTCGTGGCGAGCGTCGACGGGGTCGTCGCCATCGATCCTCCGCGGGGGACCGGCGCCGACATCAGCCGCGGGAACCCTCAGGACCGCGCGGTGATGGGGCTCCTGCGCGCGATCGCCGACGCGGTGGTGATCGGCGCCGGAAACCTCCGCGCCGAGGGCGACCACGTCTGGACCGCGGCCCATGTCTGTCCAGAGCTATCCCCGGCTTACGCTCGGCTCCGCGCAGCACTCGGGAAGCCCCCGGCGCCGATCCAGGTGGTGGTCACGGGCAGCGGGGAC
>DASSQI010000151.1:0-15065 GCA_035702585.1 Anaeromyxobacteraceae bacterium | reverse complement strand
TGCTCGCGAGCCCCCGCGCATGCGACCGCCCGGCCCGGGAGCTACATGGCGGGCATGCGCTGGAGGTTCGGAGCGTACGAGCTCGACCTGGCTCGCCGCGAGCTGCGCGTCGCCGGAGAGCCGCGGCCGCTCCAGCCGCAGGTCTTCGCGGTGCTCGCCTATCTCGTCCGGAACCGCCATCGCGTGGTCCTCAAGGACGAGCTCCTGCGCGAGCTCTGGCCCGATGCGGTCGTCACCGACGCGTCGCTCCAGCGCGCGGTGAGCCTCGCGCGCCGCGCTCTCCGCCCGGCGGATCGCGGGCTGCTGCGCACCCACGCGCGGCAGGGATACCGGTTCGTCGGCGAGCTCGCGAAGGCCGACGCGGAATCGGCCGACGCGCCACCGGAGGCGCCCCCGACGTACGTCCGCTCGGGCGACGTCCACGTGGCGTACCGCACCGTCGGGCGCGGTCCCATCGACGTCGTGGTGGTGCTCGGGTGGTCGCTCGGCATGCGCGCGGCGCTCGAGCTGTGGGGGGTCTCCGACGTCGTCCGCGCGCTCTCCGCCCGCGCGCGGGTGGTCCTGTTCGACAAGCGCGGAACCGGCGCCAGCGACCGCGTGAAGGCGCTGCCGCAGCTGCCGCAGCGGGTGGAGGACCTCGAGGCGGTTCTCGACGCGGTGCGGTCCCCCGGAGCGGTGCTGGTCGGGTTCTCCGAGGGAGGTCCGCTGGCGCTCACCTTCGCCGTGGCGCGCCCGCTGCGCGTCCGCGGCCTCGCCCTCGTCGGCGCCTTTGCCCGCATGGCCGCCGCGCCGGATCACCCTGCCGGCTGGAGCGAGGCCGAGGTCGCGAGGCTTCGCGGTTACATCGAGCGCGGCTGGGGCTCCGGCGCGACGATGCAAGCGCTGGTTCCCGCCCGCCACCTCACCCCGCAGCTCCGCGCCTGGGCGGCGCGCGCCGAGCAGGAGGGCGCGAGCCCTGGCGCGGCGCTCGACCTCCTGGAGATGAACGTCGGGATCGACGTCCGTCCGCTGCTGCCGCGCGTGCGGACGCCGTGCGTCGTGCTGCACGCGACCGGCGACCGTGTCGTGCGCGTCGGGAACGGGCGCGCGCTCGCCGCCGCGATCCCGGGTGCACGGCTCGTCGAGGTCCCCGCCGAGGACCACGCGTTCCTGTTCAGTGGCCGCCCCATCCTCGAGCGTGAGCTCGTGTCGCTGCTCGCGCGGGCCACCTCCCGGCCCGGCGCGGCGCTCACCTGACCGCGACCGCCGCGATCTGCGGCCGGACCGGCAGGAAGGCCGTGCGCAGCGTGAACGGCGCGATCTCGACGGCGGCGAACCCGGCCTCCCGCAGGAGCCCGGCGATGTCACGTTGCGTGTCGCAGCCCTCGAACAGCCAGCGCCACGGCCGCTTCACGATCCGCTGCACGCGCGCGATCCCGCTCCCGAGCGGCGCCGCGACGTGCTCGACGCACCAGAAGCGGCCGTCGGCTCGGAGCACGCGCCGGACCTCCGCGAGCGCGCGCTCGGGATCCGTCACGGTGCAGAGCACGAGGCTCGAGATCACCGCGTCGACGCTCGCGTCCGGCACCGGCAGGCGCTCCGCGACCGCGCCGCGGACGTCCACCGTGACGCGGTGCCGGGCCGCCGCAGCTCTCAGGCTCGCGTGCATGTGCACGTTGGGCTCTATCGCGATCACGTGCGTTCCCGGCTCGAGGTAGCGAAAGTTCGTGCCGCTCCCGGCCCCGATCTCGAGGATCGTGCGCGGCAGCCCTCCGAAGAGCTCGCGCTTCAAGTGCCGGTACTTCCGGTGGAGGTAGCCCTCCATCACGCGGAAGAACCACGCGTTGATGCGGGCGCGGATGGGGTGGTCGAGGAACTCGCTCGCGCTCGTCGTGCTCGTCGGGTGCAGGTGCATGTCCGTCCTCCTCGTGCGCACGTCGGCGTCACGAGCGAGAACGTACGGAGGGAGCGCCGCGCACGTCCTGACCGAACCCTGATCTCGCGCCGTATCTCGCTGCCCCTGAAGCCGGCTGCACGCGCCCGCGAGGCGTGGTAGGTGAGCGCCCGTGGCCGCCCAGCTCCGCTATTTCATGTTCCCCGACGACGAGCGCGCCCTGTTCCGGCTGCTCGAGCGACACGGCGTCACCCTCTATCCCGAGCTCGTCCCGCCGGACTGGGTGGCGCCGCGCGTGACCGACGCGCTCGTGCCCGAGCTCGCGCTCGACGCCTACTACCTCGCGTTCGAGGAGCTCGGCCCCGTCATCGTGCACCCGGTGAAGAAGGGGCCCGACAAGGGAATGCTGAAGATCGAGGAGCTCCCCTCCCCGGTCTTCCACTACGAGCGATCGGTGCGGAACGAGGCCGGAGAGCTGGTCGGGGGGCGGCTCTGGGCGGAGCTCGACGTGCACGAGACCGCGACCGGCCCCGTCGGCAAGCCGCGGCGGCTCCACGTCGTGTTCGACGAGATCCACCAGGCGTTCAAGAAGAGCTGGCGCCGGAGCGATCCCAAGGGCTGGTGGGTCGGGCCCGCCGCCGCCCGCGCGTGGAAGAGCGAGAAGCTCGTCCTCCGCGAGCCGGGCCACAAGGGCGGGACGATCGGCGTCTGGAAGTAGCGCTGCTGCTACTCGGCCCTGCCCGGCTTCGTGAGCCGCGCCGGATCGAGCACGCGACGCGCCTCGCGGCCGTCGAGGGCGCCGCGCTCGGTGGCGACGTCCACGATCGAGCGACCGCTGCGCACCGACTCCTTCACGATGTCCGCGGCCGCCGCGTAGCCCACCTTCGGCGCGAGCGCGGTGGCGAGGCTGACCGTGCGGTCGGCGAAGTAGCGGCACCGCTCCTCGTCCGCCTCGAGGCCGCGCGCGCAGCGCTCGTCGAACGACCGGACGCCGTTCGCGACGATCTCGAGCGCGTGGCACAGATCCCAGGCGACGACCGGCATCATCACGTTCAGCTCGAGCTGGCCGCCCCAGGCGGCCGCCGAGATGGTCGTGTCGAGGCCGACCACCTGGTACGACACCATCGCGAGCATCTCCGCCATCGACGGGTTCACCTTGCCCGGCATGATCGACGAGCCGGGCTGCACCGGAGGCAGCCTCAGCTCCCCGAGGCCGGTGTTCGGGCCCGAGCCGAGGAGCCGGATGTCGCCGCCGATGCGCAGCAGCTCGACCGCGGTGACGCGCAGCGCGGCGGAGAGCGCGGCGAACGGCGCGAGCGACTGCATCGCGTAGAAGGGGTTCGGCGCCACGACGAGCGGGTTGCCGGTGATGCGGGACAGCTCCTGCACCATGAGCCCTGCGTACCGCGGGTGCGCGTTGAGCCCCGTTCCGACCGCGGTGCCGCCGATGCCGACCGCGGCGAGCTCGGGCAGCGCCGCGCGGACCCGGAACGCGGCGTTCCGCAGCGCCGTGGACCACCCGGACGCCTCCTGGCCGAGCCGGATCGGCGTCGCGTCCATGAGGTGAGTCCGGCCCGACTTCACGACCGGCTCCCACCCCCGCGCCTTCTCCTCGAACGTATCGGCGAGCGTCTGCACCGCCTCGGCGGTCGCGGGCGCGAGGTCGAGGGCGGCGAGGCGCATCGCGGTCGGCACCACGTCGTTCGTCGACTGGGCCATGTTCACGTGATCGTTCGGATCGACGAGGCTCCTGTCGCCGCGGGCGCCTCCGAGCAGCTCGCAGGCACGGTTCGCGAGCACCTCGTTCACGTTCATGTTGTGCGAGGTGCCGGCCCCCGCCTGGTACACGTCGACGACGAACTGGTCGCGCCACTGGCCGTCGAGCACCTCGCGCGCGGCCTGCTCGATCGCGCGCGCCACCTTGCGCGGCAGGAGCCCGAGCTTCGCGTTGACCCGCGCCGCGGCGAGCTTGATGCGCACCGTCGCGTCGACGAACGCGGGGTGTGCCCGCAACCCGGAGATCGGGAAGTTGTCGACGGCGCGCGCGGTCTGGGCTCCGTAGAGCGCGCCGGCCGGGACGCGCACCTCGCCCATCGTGTCCCGCTCGGTACGCGTCGCGGCGGCGCGAGCCGCTCCTCCACGGGTACGGGCGGCGCTGGTCTTCCTCATGCGGGGCCATTTGATTGGTCCGGTTCACCCCCGCAACGAAAACCTCGCGCGAGGGAATGTCGCGAGCGCCGGACCTGATCCAGGTCATTCTGTCGCGTCTTCGGGACGGCGGCGCGGCGCGTCGAGCGCGAGCCTGCGACAGGCGCTCGACGGTGTGCGCGGTCCACCGCCCCACGATGCGTGCTCGCTGCCCGCGCGGCCGGGGTAAGCTGCGCCCCCAAGAGCCAGAACCTCGGAGGGAAGATGAACGTCAACTGGCGAAATCTCGGGCCGATCACCGCGATGGCGCTCGCGCTCGCGGCGTCGGGCTGCGGCAAGGAACGCACGCCGACCGCACGCGACACGGGCAGCAGGGGCCTTCAGCTCGTGGTCGAGCAAGCGTCCGTGAACGCCGACCGCCGCGTCGAGGTGACCTATCGCCTGGCCAACGGCAAGGGCGAGGCGCGCGACGACACCGGCGTCGAGAACCGCTGGACGCTGGCACGGCTCGGCGCCGATCCCGAGGGCGTCCCGGCGTACGTCGCGCTGGTGCGCACGGGCGCCGACGTCACGGTGGACGGCGTCACGGAGAAGCAGCCGAACTTCGAGTCGAACGGCACCGTGACACGGCTCGGCGACGGACGCTTCCGGTACGTCTACGCGACGCAGCTTCCGGAGGGTTACGCCGCCTCGGCGACGTACCGGGTCGGCGTCTTCTCCCGCGTCGCGACCGGCGACGGCCAGTTCGACGCCGACGCGCCGAACGTCGTCTTCGACTTCGTGCCCGCGGGCGGCACCCCGCAGAAGCGCGAGGTCGTGGCGAACGAGGGCTGCAATACGTGCCACGCGGAGGTCCGCGCCCACGGCGACTTCCGGCGCGGCGTCCAGATCTGCACCACCTGCCACACGTTCCAGCTGTACGACCCCGAGACGCGCGATCCGGCCGACACGACGCGCCCGAACCCGCTCGACCTCGGCCGCCTCGTGCACCGCATCCACCGCGGCAACGACCTGCCGACGGTCGCGACCGCGATCGCCGCGGCGCAGGCGGCCAGCGGTGACGCCCGCACCGCGATCCTCGCCGACCCGCAGGCGACCTACAGCGTCGTCGGCTTCCAGAACACCGACTTCGTGTTCGGCGGCGTGCCTCGCCCGAACACGCCGGGCCACCCGCAGATCCTCGTCGAGAACGGCGTCGAGCGGTTCGCGCTCGCCGGCGTGAACCTCCCGCAGGACATCCGCAACTGCGCGGTGTGCCACCGCCCCGAGGCCCCGGACGCCGGCCAGATCCTCGCCGTCCCGTCGAAGCGGACGTGCCGCGGTTGCCACGTGCACATCTGGTTCGACTCGGCGACGCCGCCGGTCGGACCGAGCGGCACCGCGTACTACGAGCCGCACCCGCCGGTGCCCGGCTTCCCGTTCGTCGGGAGCATCCCGAGCGCCACCTGCGTCGTGTGCCACGGCGACGGCAGCCCGTTCGTGAACGCCCGCATCTCGGTCGCGCACGTCGAGCCGCACCATTCGGCGGACTACAACCCGCTCACGTTCACGATCGTGGACGTGGCGAACGCCGTCGCGGGCCAGGACCCGACGGTCACGTTCGACGTCGCCGACAAGAACGGTCCGATCACGGACCTCACCGTGCTCGACACGATGAGCCTCACGATGAGCGGTCCGACGCACGAGTACTCGTACGTGCAGAACTTCCTGAGCGTCCCGGTCATCAGCGGCTCCGGCGCGGCGAAGACCGTGAACGCGACTCCGGTCGCCGGCACTCCGGGCCGTTACCAGCTCGCGTTCACCGACCGCACGTCCGGGCCGTTCGCTGGTGGGAAGGCGATCCCGGCGGGCGCGTCGGGCACGTGGGCGATCAGCCTCGAGGGGCGGCGCGTCAACGCGGCGCTGACCGCGAGCGAGCGCGCGAAGGGCACCCTCGCCGCGACGGCGAACTTCTACGACAAGCCGAACAACCCGGTCCGCTACGTGGCGGTCGCGGGCGGCGCGGTCGAGGAGCGCCGGACCGTCGTCACGATCGATCGCTGCAACGCCTGCCACGGCGTACTCAGCCTCCACGGCGGGCAGCGCAACGACACGAAGTACTGCGTGTTCTGTCACACGTACGACGCGACCGACTGGGGTACGCCGGCGCTCACCGGCGCCACGGCGGGACGTCCGAAGGTGGACGCGAACGGCGTCGTCACCGTGGACCTCGCGAAGACGCCCGACAACGTCGAGGAGCGCAGCATCCAGCTCAAGAACATGATCCACAAGATCCACACCGGCGAGAGCCTCGAGCTCACGCGCCCGTTCGTGATCTTCGGGTTCCGGAACTCGATCAACTACTTCGACGAGGTCCGCGTCCCGCCGCTCGGCCGGATGCGGTGCTCGTCGTGTCACGAGGGCGACTCGTTCCTGCTCGAGTCGGTCCCGGCGGACTCCGCGCCGACGATCTCGAACGAGACGTCGACGATCATGCACACGGGGACGCCGAGCCACGCGGCGACCGAGAACCAGAACCCCGCGATGCGCTCCGCCTGCCTCTCCTGCCACGACACGGCGCGCGCAAAGGAGCACGCGGACGCGTTCACGGCGGGGCTCACCGAGCGCTGCCGCGAGTGCCACACCGAGGGCAAGCTCGCGAGCGTCAGGGACGTGCATCGCACGCCGTAGACCGCACACCGTGGACTTCTCGGCCGTGACCCGGCGTTGAATCGGCGAGAAGTCCACGGAACAGACAACACCGTGGACTTCTCGAACGTGGCAGTGGGTTGAAGCGGAGAGAAGTCCACGGAACAGGCCTCAACGGCGCGGAAGTCGGGCAACCGGCTTCCGCGTCGTCATTTCCCAGCACGGGAGACTGTGCGCCCCGTCCGCCGGGGCGCCACGAGCACAGTCTCCTGAACAGGGACCTCGGGCTCGATTTCGTCTACCGAGTCCGCAAGGCTCCTTCCGGTGTTGAGAAATCGAGCCCCGGGTGCCTGTTCCGCAGACTTCTCGCCGTTACGTCCGTGCGACCCTGCCGAGAAGTCTGCGGAATGACAGTTCGCTCTTCGCGTCCTCGATCTCGCCGCGCTCGCACGCTGCGATCGCCTCGGTGAGCTTCCTCCAGCGAAGCACCGCGCCCTCCTCGAGCGGCGAGCCGTCGCCGTGCGCGGGAGCGTCGAACGGGCCGGGGTCCTCCGGCACGTCGACCCGCACGGCGAGGACGTAGATCTTCTCGGACGCGATGCCCGGGAGCATGAAGAACGATCCGCCGAGCAGCTCGAAGCGGTCCGGGGCAGCGGTGATCCCCGCCTCCTCCTCCAGCTCGGCGGCGCCGCGCCGCTGCATCGCTTCGAGCCCGTGCTCTCCCGGCTCCAGCACGCCCGCCACGATCTCCTCGACGAGGTGGTACTCGGGCTCGGGCAGGACGGTCTGCTTGCCCCTGCGGAAGAGCGCCGCCGGCCGCAGGCCGGCGCGCGTCAGGACCCAGCGCTCCCCGTCGCGCTCGCCCCACGCGCACACCGCGACGGCGTCGAGCGTGGGGCGATCGATGATGTCGATCGGGTACTCGCGCGAAGTGCTCCCGTCGGGCCGGCGATTGCGCGCGCGGAACCGCTTCAGGCGCAGGAAGCCCTCGTCGCAGCGGGAGACGGCGGTCAGGTCCTCGAGGATCTCTATCACCGGAGACTTGTCGGACATGGCGCAGTGCCTTAACGGCGACAAGTCTTCGGAACATCAATCACGGGAGACTGTGCGCGTTGGCCGCGCGGCGCCCCGGAGCACAGTCTCCTGAACAGGCACCGCGGGCTCGATTCCATCACCCACGTCCGCAGCGTTCACATGCCGAAACAACAACGGCGCGGAAGCCGGTTGCCCGACCTCCGCGCCGTCGATGCCTGTTCAGAACGCTGTTCGCCAGCAGCAGCTGCGCCGCCGCGACGTACAGCCGTCCGAGTTGTTAAGCAACCTTCTTCGCGCCGCCGTACGCGGGAAGTTCGTCGAACTGCAGGTAGCGGTAGACCTGCTCGCGCTTCGGCTCGATCTTGGTCTTGTACGCCTCGAGGTACTCGGCGACCGTCGGCAGCCGGCCGATGGACGCGGTCACCGCGCCGAGCTCGGCGGACCCGAGGAACACCTTCGCGCCGTTGCCGATGCGGTCGTCGAAGTTGCGCGTCGACGTCGAGAAGACGTTCACGCCTTCGGGGACGCGGGCCTGGTTGCCCATGCACAGCGAGCAGCCGGCGATCTCGATGCGGGCGCCGATCTGGTTGAAGGCCGAGAAGTACGCCTCGTCCTTCAGCTGCTCCTGATCCATGCGCGTGGGCGGGCACAGGTACGTGCGGACCGTGGACGGCGTCGGGCGGCCGCGCCACACCTCACCGGCCGCGCGGAAGTGGCCGATGTTCGTCATGCAGGAGCCGAGGAACACGTCGTCGATCTTCGTGTTCGCGACGTCCGAGAGCTTCTTCACGTCGTCGGGATCGTTCGGGCAGGCGAGGATCGGCTCGGTGATCTGCGCCAGGTCGATCTCGATGACCGCCGCGTACTCCGCGTTCTTGTCGGCCGTGAGCAGCTTCGGGTTCGCGAGCCACGCCTCGACGTCGTCGATCCGGCGCTGCAGCGTCTTCGCGTCCTGGTAGCCGTCGGCGATCATCTTCTTCATGAGCGCGACGTTGGAGCGGAGGTAGGTGGCGACGCTCTTCTCGGAGAGCTGGATGCAGCCGGCGGCAGCGCTGCGCTCCGCCGCGGCGTCGGTCAGCTCGAACGCCTGCTCGACGGTGAGGTCCGGCAGGCCTTCCATCTCGAGGATGCGGCCGTTGAAGACGTTCTTCTTGTTCTTCTTCGGGACCGTGAGCAGGCCCTGCTGGATCGCCCAGTAGGGGATCGCGTTCACGACGTCACGGAGCGTGATGCCGGGGTTCAGCTTGCCCTTGAACCGGACGAGCACGCTCTCGGGCATGTCGAGCGGCATGAAGCCGAGCGCGCCCGCGAACGCGACGAGGCCGGAGCCCGCCGGGAACGAGATGCCGATGGGGAAGCGCGTGTGGCTGTCGCCGCCGGTGCCGACGGTGTCGGGCACGAGGAGGCGGTTCAGCCAGGAGTGGATGACGCCGTCGCCGGGGCGCAGCGGCACGCCGCCGCGCTCGATGACGAACTGCGGCAGCGTCTTGTGCATCTTCACGTCGGCAGGCTTCGGGTACGCCGCCGTGTGGCAGAACGACTGCATGAACATCGGGGCCTGGAACTTGAGGCAGGCGAGCTCCTTCAGCTCGTCGGCCGTCATCGGGCCCGTCGTGTCCTGCGAGCCGACGGTCGTCATCTTCGGCTCGCACGCGGTGCCGGGGAGGACGCCCGCGACGCCGCACGCCTTGCCGACCATCTTCTGCGCCAGCGTGTAGCCCTGGCCCGCCTTCGCGACCGGGTTCACCGGCATCGTGAACATGTCGGTCTCGGGCATGCCGAGCGCCTTGCGCGCCCGCTCCGTGACCGAGCGCCCGATGATGAGCGGGATGCGGCCGCCGGCCCTGTACTCGTCCGCGATCGTCGCCGGGGCGAGCTTGAAGGTCGAGAGCACCTCACCCGACTCGCTGCGGACCTCGCCCTTCTTCGTGTCGACCACGACGACGTCGCCGGTCTTCAGCTTCGTGACGTCGCAGCGGATCGGGAGCGTGCCCGAGTCCTGCGCGGTGTTGAAGAAGATCGGGGCGATGACGCCGCCGAGGATCACGCCGCCGCGCTTCTTGTTCGGGACGAAGGGGATCTCCTCACCGATGTGCCAGAGCACGCTGTTGCAGGCGCTCTTGCGGGACGAGCCGGTGCCGACCACGTCGCCGACGAACGCGACCTGGAAGCCCTCGTCGCGGAACTTGCGGATGGTCTTCAGGCCCTCCGGGAACCGCGTCTTGCCCATCGCGAGGGCGTGCAGCGGGATGTCGGGGCGCGTCGACGCATCGCCGGCGGGAGAGAAGTCGTCGGTGTTGATCTCGCCGTCGACCTTGAAGACCTTCACCTTCGTGGTCTCGGGGACGCCGGGGCGCTGGGTGAACCAGTCGCCGCGCGCCCACGCCTCGACCACGCGCTTCGCCGCGGCGTTCTTCGCCGAGAGCGCGACGACCTCGTCGAACGCGTCGTAGACGTACGTCATCGTCCCGAGCGCCTTGGCGGCCTCGTCCGCGAGCTCGGGGACCGAGAGCGCGGCGACGAGCGGCGGGACGTTGTAGCCGCCCATCATCGTCCCGAGCAGCCGGATCGCCTCGACCTTGTTCAGCATCGGCGAGGTCTTCTCGCCGGTGACGATCTTCGCGAGGAACTCGGCCTTCACCTCGGCGGCGGGGTCCACGCCGGGCGAGACGCGGTCGCGCAGGAGCGCGAGGAGCGTCTCACCCTGGCCGGCCGGCGGCGCCTCGAGCTGCCGGCACACCTCGCGGGTCTGCTGCGGGTCGAGCGGCTTGGGGGGAATTCCGAGCGCCTTCCGCTCTTCCGCGTGGGCGAGATATGCGTCGTTCACGATGGCCTCCTGGTTTGAGTGCCCCGCACGGCCTCCCACCAGGGGACCGCGTCGAAGCGCCGCAGTGTAGAAGAAACGGGGGCGGGCGTGCACCCTTGCGGGCGAGTCCGTCGCGGCCCCTTGAATACAACAACTCAGCGGGCGGTGTCAGCAGGCGGAGGCGCGGGACGCACATCCACCCTGTTGTCGTAGAACGTGCTGCCGCGGCCCTCGTCCGTGAGCTTCTGGCTCGTGAGCGCGTTCACGTTTCGTGCGCCCGGGACGTGCTCCAGCCAGAACACGCCGGGAGCGACGACCATGCCCAGGGGCGCGTCCTCGGTGACGTCGAGGGTGAAGGTCGCCTCCCCGAGCTCGTTCCAGGCGACCACCCGCTCGCCCGCCCGGAGGCTCCGGGCGGCGGCGTCGTCCGGGTGCATGCGGAGCGGCATCGGGCCGATCCGTTCCCTGAGCTCGTCCCGCTCGTGGAACGAGGAGTTCAGCGCGTGCACCGCCGGCGCGGTGATGAGCCGGAACGGCAAGGCGCCTCGCTCCGAGTGCGGCGGGATCCAGCGCGGCAAGGGGTGCGCCTGGCGAGGGTTCAGGATCTCGATGCGGCCCGACGGGGTCCGGAACCGGAGCTTCGCGCCCGGCGGCAGCGACAGCTGGCAGGGCCGGCCCTCGGCGAGCGCCGACGGGTCGACGGCTTCCCGCAGCGCGCTCGGCTTCGCGAGCAGCGCGTCCACGACCGCCTCCGAGCTCTGGCCGTAGAACGCCTCGGCGACGCCCATCGCGCGCGCCAGCCGCGCGAAGACCTCCCAGTTCGGGAGCGACTCGCCGACCGGGTCCACGACCGGGCGCGTCCGCTGCACGCAGTACGAGCCGTAGGCGCGGTAGAGGTCGCCGTGCTCCAGCGACGAGGTCGCGGGCAGCACCACGTCGGCGAAGCGCGCGGTGTCGGTGAGGAAGCGCTCGTGCACGACCGTGAACAGGTCCTCGCGCGAGAGCCCCCGGAGCACCGCGTTCTGGTCGGGGGCGACCGCCGCCGGGTTCGAGCAGTAGACGAAGAGGGCCTTCACCGGAGGCGCGTCGAGCGTCGTGAGCGCCGTCCCGAGCTGGTTCATGTTGATCGTGCGGCACGCACGCGGCTCGAGGTCGGGCCGCTGGACGATCCCGGTGTCGAACGCCTGGCTCGAGCTCGTCGAGCAGAGCATGCCGCCGCCGCGCCTCGCCCACGCACCGACCACCGCGGGTAGGCACGCCACGAGCCGCGCGCTCATGGCGCCGTTGCCGTAGCGGGTCGGACCGCCGCCGTGGCGGATGAACGGCGCGCGCGCCCGGCCGAACGCGTGCGCGAAGCGCTCGAGGTCCTCAGCCGCGACGCCGGTCACCTCGGCGGCACGCGCCGGCGTCCACTCCGGCAGGATCCGCTCCGCGAGCTCGCCCCATCCCTGCACGTGCGCGTCCACGAACGCCCCGTCCACGAGGCCGTCCCTCGCGAGGACGTGCATGAGCCCGAGCGCGAGGGCGCCGTCGGTTCCCGGTCGCACGAGGACGAGGTCGTCCGCGAGAGCGGCCGTCGGCGAGCGGTAGGTCTCGACGACCACCACGCGGGCGCCCTTCGCGCGCGCGGCCTTCAGGCGCGGGACGAAGTGGATGTGCGTCGCGATCGCGTCGATGCCCCACAGGACGACGAGGTCGCTGTCGACCGCCTCCTCGGGATCGAGCTGGAGGGTGTCGCCCATCACCGCGCTGAACCCGGCGTCCTGGGCTGGCGTGCAGATGGTGCGGTCGAGCCGCGACGCGCCGAGCGCGTGGAACAACGCGTGGCCGGCGTTGCGCTGCACCATGCCCATCGTGCCGGCGTACGAGTACGGGAGGATCGCCTCCGCCCCGTGCTCCGCGACGATCGACCGGAACCGCCCGGCGATCGCCGTGATCGCTTCATCCCACGACGCGCGGCGGAACTCGCCCGCGCCCTTCGGCCCGGTGCGGACGAGCGGCGACACGAGCCGCCGCGGCGAGTGCACCGTCCGCTCGTAGTGGACCATCTTCGGGCAGAGCGTCCCGCGCGACCACGGGTGCTCCGGGTCGCCGCGCACCGCCACGGCCTTGCCGTCCTCGACCTCGACGACGAGCCCGCACGCGTCCGGGCAGTCGTACGGACAGGTGGAGCGGTGGACGGACCGGCCGCGCGCTGCTGTCTCGGAAGGTCTGCTCATTCGAGTCACGCGGGGCCGACACAGCGACCCTCGAAGGGGAGCGGACGGTTCTACTCCGAAGCCGCCGGGCGCGCTCGACACTGAAGGCTGTTCGTGGTGGCACGCGCGGAAGGCTGTTCGTGATGGCACGCGCGGGAGGCTGTTCGTGATGGCGCCGGTGCTGCCGGCGAACAGCCTTCTGAAGAGGCTCCACCGCGCGGGAGGCGGCAGCACCGACTGCCGTGACGGCCCGACGCGTGCTACCGCAATCTGGTGCGTGCGCCCGGTCTCGAGCCTCGCGCGCACGAGCGCCGCGGCGGGCAGCCGCTGCGCCGTGCGACTTTCACCCGGGTGAAATTTCACCTGACGCACGTCAAACACAGGTTCAACCGGTTGAACCGGCTCTTGATCGCCGTCACCCATCAGACCGCTCGCTCAGCCAGCTGCGGCTTTGAGCGGCGGTCCAGGCCGGAGACATCGGTAACGGCCGGAGACATCGGTGACGGTCAGGCCGGACACATCGGTAACGGTCAGACCGGAGACATCGGTGACGGTCAGGCCGGAGACATCGGTAACGGTCCCGGCCCATTCCCGTGCGCTCACCTCCGCTGCTTCGCCCTGCGGTCCCGCGCCGTGCGGAAGCGCTTCACGCGCACCGACTCCTCGCGGGCGCGCTCCTCGAGCCCGAGCGCGATGCGGCTCGCCTCGGCGTCGAGGCGCGGCACGAGCACCTGCTCGAGCGCGTTGATGCGTCGCGAGGTGTCCTGGATCTCCTCGCCGAGGCGCGAGAGGTGCAGCTCCCGCGAGGCGATGCCGAGGAGCACGTCCAGGACGTCCTCGTGGCGGCGGGCCGCGTCGGCGGCCGCGGGGCCGAAGGTCGTCGGCGATGCGCCGCGCGCCTCCGCGTCGCGCCGCAGGCGCGGCGCCTCGATGCGGTAGACCGGCACGCCCCACACCCGGCGCGCGTCGACGTCCACCGGGACCTCGCGCTTGCCCGCCGCCGCGAGCGACTCGAGCGCGCCCTCCCCTTCCAGCGCGCGCGCCAGCGTCAGCGCCTTCGTCGCCGCGAGCAGCGCGTCGTCGAGCTTCGCGCGGCCCTCCAGCACCTCGCGCATGAGCGAGAAGAACTCGCTCGCGAGCACCTCGCGCTTGCTGCGCAGCAGCCGCGCCCCGCGGCCGGCGGTGCCGAGCCGCGAGCGGACCCGCAGGAGCCCCGAGCGCGTGGTGGGTTCTCGCTCCATGACGCTCCCTCTCTGGCGGCGCGCCCAGCGCGCGCCGCCTCCGGGCTCTCGACTGGTGGTGCCGGCGCCGCCTCGTGGTCCCCGCCGGTCTTCGCGGCCCGCTGCCGGAGCGGGTTCGCACCGGCGACCTCCACGCCTCGTCGCGGCGCCTCGACGGCCTCCTCGTGCATCTCCTCGACGGCGTCCAGCTTCTCGGGGACGACCTCCTCGTCCGCCTCCTCTGTCGCGACCTTCGCCGCCTCGACGGCCGCGAGCGCCCGCTCCGAGACCGCCGACGCCGCGCCGGCCATGAGCTCCCCGGGCTCGGCCTCCTGCTCCGGCGCCGGCGGCGCGGGCGGCGTCGCGCGGTGGTGCTCCGCGATGAACTTCGGCTTGATGCGCGTGAGCGCGCTCGCGGGGAAGTCGCCCAGCAGCGTCCACCCCAGCGCGAGCGTCTCCTCGAACGTGCGCGCCGCGGAGCCCTGGTGGATCATCTCGCGCTCGAAGCGATCCGCGAACGCGAGGAACCGCTTCTCCTGATCGCCCAGGTTCGCCTCGCCGACGATCGCCGCCATGCGGCGCACGTCGCGCCCGCGCGCGTAGAACGCGTAGAGCTGGTCGGCGAGCCCGCGGTGGTCGGCGCGCGTGCGCCCCTCGCCGATGCCGAGGTTCATGAGGCGCGCGAGCGAGGGCAGCACGTCGATGGGCGGGAAGACGCCCTTCCGGTCGAGCTCGCGAGACAGCACGAGCTGCCCCTCGGTGATGTAGCCGGTGAGGTCCGGGATCGGGTGGGTGAGGTCGTCGTCCGGCATCGTCAGGATCGGCAGCTGCGTGACCGACCCGGCCTTGCCCGCGATGCGACCGGCCCGCTCGAAGATGCTCGCGAGGTCCGTGTACATGTAGCCCGGGTAGCCGCGCCGGCCGGGGATCTCCTCGCGGGCGGTGGAGATCTCGCGCAGCGCCTCGGCGTAGTGGGTCACGTCGGCCATCACCAGCAGCACGTGCAGGCCGGCGTCGAAGGCGAGGTGCTCGGCGGCGGCGAGCGCGACGCGCGGCGCCATCAGCCGCTCGATGGGCGGATCGGCCGTCTCGTTGAGGTAGAGGATGGTGCGCTCGGCGGCACCGCTGGCCGCGCAGCGCTGCAGGAAGAGCTGGCT
>DASSQI010000150.1:0-2147 GCA_035702585.1 Anaeromyxobacteraceae bacterium | reverse complement strand
ACGCTGCGCAGGATCCGTGACCGCTATCGGGCCGCCTACCTGGAGGAGCTCGCCCGCTGGGAGGCGCTCCGCGACGACCTCGCCGCGTTCGAGCGCACCGCCGGTGACGGCGACCCCGGCGTCCCATCGACGAACGGCGCGGCGCCGCCGCCCACGACGACGGGCGATCCCGGGGCGGCCAATGCGGCCGAGGTGGGGGCCGCGGACCTCCGGCTGCGCATGCTGCGCGGCGACGCGGACCGCACCCGCGGCGACCTCTCGCTCCACGAGACGGAGCTGTCCCGCCTGGAGCTCGCGATCCGCAACATCGAGGGGACGTGGCTGTTCGTGGAGCGCGGCGACGCGTCGCTCATCGGCAGCGAAGAGCTGCCCTCGATCCCGTCGGAGCTCCGAATGCGGATCGTCGAGGCCCAGGAGGCCGAGCGCGCCCGCCTGGCCCAGGAGGTCCACGACGGACCCGCGCAGGCGCTCTCCAACGCGATCTTCCAGGTGGAGTTCATCGACCGCGTCTTCGAGTCAGACCCGGGGATGGCCCGCTCGGAGCTCCGGTTCCTGCGGGAGCTCCTCCGGCGCGAGCTCGGCGACGTGCGCTCGTTCATCGGCTCGCTGCGGCCGCCCGTGCTCGTGGAGCTGGGGCTGGACGGATCGATCGTGGACACGGTGACCATGCAGGCTGCACTCTCTGGGTTGCACATCACGACCGAGCTCTCGGCACCCGCCGACGAGCTCGGTGAGGCGGCCCAGACGGTGGTGCTGCGCGTGGTGCAGGAAGCGCTGCAGAATGTCCGCAAGCACGCCGGTGCTGCGAATGTCGTGATCGCCACGACGCTCGAGGACGGAGAATGGGTGCTGGAGGTCCGCGACGACGGTCGTGGCTTCGACACCGGAGCGGTGGCGGCCCGTGGCCGTCGCAACTTCGGCCTCCAGTTCATGCGGGAGCGGGCCGAGCTGGTCGGCGCGCAGTTTGAGGTGCGTTCACGGCCGGAGGCGGGCACGGTGGTCCGGCTGGCGATCCCGGTGCCGCGAAAGGAGAACGGATGACGGACTACAACGGCCCGGAGCGACGCCGCGGGGGTAACGACCGCCGGAACCAGTCGTTCGAGCGGATGCGGATCCTCATCGTGGACGACCACGCGCTGTTCCGCGTCGGGATCCGCCAGATCCTCGAGCGTGAGCCCGACTTCGAGGTCGTCGCCGAGGCGGACGACGCCCGGACCGCGCTGGACGCCGCGTTCGCGACCAACCCCGACGTCATCCTCATGGACCTCTCCCTGCCCGCGCCGGGCGGCATCGAGACCACACAGCGCGTCAAGCGCGAGCTGCCCGCATCCGCGATCGTCGTGCTCTCCACGGACGAGGACGAGGACGCGCTGTTCGAGGCCATCAAGGCCGGCGCCGCCGCCTTCATCCTCAAGGACATCGCGCCCGAGGACCTCGTGATGATCATCCGCCGCGTGGCGAGCGGCGAGTTCCTCATCAACGACAAGGTGTTCAGCAAGCCGGCCGTCGCGTCGCGCGTGCTCAAGGAGTTCCGCGAGCTGGCGGTCTACGGCCAGGAGGCCGCGCCGATCTTCGCGCCGCTCTCCCCGCGCGAGGTCGAGATCCTCGACAACATCGCGCAGGGCATGACGAACAAGCAGGTCGCCTACGCGCTGTCCATCAGCGAGCAGACGGTCAAGAACCACATGAGCTCGATCCTGCGGAAGCTCTCCGTGAACGACCGGACCCAGGCCGTGGTGTACGCGATGCGCCAGGGCTGGATCCGGATGCCGGAGGACTGAGGTCGGCCACGCTCCCGGCGGAGACGACCGGACCATGACCACGCCCGCGGACCAGCCCGCCGCCTCCGGGGAGGCCCTCTCCGCACGACTCGCGACCGACATCGCGACGCTCGACCGCGAGCTGACCGAGATCGACATGCTCGTGGGCCAGGCGCGGACCGAGGCCGGGCGTCACGAGCAGAAGCGCGTCCAGGCTGCCGAGCGGCTGGCCGAGGCGAAGGATCCCGCGGAGGCCTACGCGCAGGTCCTGACGCTCACCCGTCGCGCCGCGCTCATGGAGGCCCAGGTCGACATCCTGGACGGCAAGCGCCGGGCGCTGGCGCGCCACCGGGAGGCCATCGCCGCGATCGCGGACGCCATCGGCGG
>DASSQI010000149.1:0-6587 GCA_035702585.1 Anaeromyxobacteraceae bacterium | reverse complement strand
GTCCGGGAGTCGTCGCGCGGTCGAACGCGCTCGCGCTCATGCGCGCCGTCGGGCTCGAGGTCTGATCGGCGAGCGGCAGCGCGGTCCGATCCGCGAGCGGCAGCGTGAAGTGGAAGCGCGTGCCCTCGCCGACCTCGCTCTCCACCGTGATCCTCCCGCCGTTCGCCTCCACCAGCCCGCGCGCGATGGCGAGCCCGAGGCCGGTGCCCTCGTAGCGGGCCGAGGTGCCGCGCCGGAACCGATCGAAGATCGCGTCCAGCTCGGCGGCGGGGATCCCCGGCCCGGTGTCCGCCACCTCGAAGCGCACCTCGCCGCCGACGGCCTCGGCGACGACGCGGATCGCGCCCGACGTCGTGGCGCTCACCGCGTTGGTGAGGAGGTTCGTGAGCACCTGACCGACGCGATCGCGATCGCAGAGCACGTCCGGCAGCGCGGCGCTCGCGCTCCACGCGACCGTGAGCCCCTTCTCCTCCGCGGCCGTTCGCACCATCTCGACGGAGTCGCGCACCAGCGCCGCCGGGGCGTGCGGCCCCGGCTCCATCGCGAGCCGCCCCTCCTGCAGGCGCGCGAGGTCCACGAGGTCGGCGATGAGCCGGCTCATGCGCCGCGAGGCGCTGTCGACGCGGCCGAGCATCTCGTCGACGAGCTCGGGCCTGGCGGTGCCCGCCGGCACGACGCGGCGCAGCCACGACGCGCCGCCCTGGATCGCGGCGAGCGGGCTGCGCAGATCGTGGGAGACGAGCGAGAGGACCTCGTCGCGCGCCCTCGTCGCGCGCTCCGCCGCGGCGCGCGCCTGCTCGATGCGGTCCGACATCTGCGTGAACGCGGCGCCGAGCCGGCAGAGCTCGGTCGGGCCACCGACGTCGGCCGCCGGATGCTGTCCGCGCCCGAGCGCGTCGGCGTGCTCCTCGAGGCGACGCAGCCCGCGGGTCACCTGCCGCGCGACGGCGATGGAAACACCGAGCGCGGCCGCGATCGCGAGCAGCGCGAGGGCGCTGGACCGGGCGAGCTGCTCGAACGCAGGGCCGTCCACCTCGGCGCGCGGCCGGCTCGCGCCGGCGACCCAGCCGTACGGAGCGATCGGCACGTGCGCGGCGATCAGCTCGCCGCCGCCGACCATCGAGCGGACCGTGCCGATCGTCTCCTCGCCGCGGAGCGCGCGGTCGACGAGATCGATGCCGCCGACGACGGCGCGATCATCCCAGCGAAAGTTCGCGTGCGGCTGGCGCGCGACGAGCCGCCCCGCCGCGTCGACGAGGATGAACGCCCCGCCCTGCTGGCGCCCGCGCGGGACGACGATCTGCCCCAGCGCGTCGGGGTCGATCCCCGCGACCATCACCGCGCGCGCCCGGCCGTGCTCGTCGCGCAGCGCGCGGGCGACGAGAAAGACCGGTTGCCCGTCCACGATGCTGCGGACGAGGTTGCTCACCGCGAACCGCCGCCCGTCCCGGAGCTGCACGAAGTACGGCCGGTCCGCCACCGACCTGCCGACGAGCCGCGGTTCGGTCGACGCGTAGACGACCCCGCTCCCGTCCACCCACGAGAGCTCTCGGGCGGCCGGGAAGTCTTCCCGCGCCTCGTGCAGCAGCGCGGCGGCGCCCTCGGGCGAGTAGCCGCTGCGGAGGAGGCCCTCTCCCAGGCTGCCGAGCGTGTGGACCACGTCGAGGATGTAGTTGCTGAAGCTCGCGCCGACGGCGCGCGACAGCTCGAGGTTGGCGGTGCGCTCCGCCTCGATCCGCAGGTCGCGGGAGACCTTCAGCGCGTGCCCCGCGATCAGCACGAGCGGCGCCACGCACGCGAAGACGATGAGCGCGAGCCGCGCCCGGACCGATCCGAAGAGCCGCCTGTCGCGAAGGTCGCGCATCCGCCCCACGGTACCCGAATGGGGCCCAGGACGGGAAGACGGGCTCCTCGAGCGAGTTGAGCCGAGGGGGAGCGATGCCGTGCTCCCCAAAGGCGAGGGCCGCCGGGGGGAGGAGGACCCCCGACGGCCTTCGATGCTCCCGGCCCCCCGGGAGCGCTGCTGCCGCTGCTGCTCTTCGCTTACGCCGCCTTGCGCCTCGCCGGCTCGGCCGCGGGCTCGACCGACTCGGCCCGGCGCAGCTTCACGTCGACCACGATCGCGCGGACGACGAACGCGAGCAGCGCGAGGGCGCCGAGACCGAACACGGTGTCCGGGATCGCGCGGAGCCAGGTCACGGTCTGGATGAACTCGGAGTGCGTGACCGCGGGGCTGCGCGCGTACCAGAGGCCGTGACGGATGGCCTGCAGGAACTGGTAGAAGCCGGACGGGATGAGCGACATCACCATCATCCCTGCGAGCCCGACGTTGAGGCCCCAGAACGAGATCTTGAGCAGGCCGTCGCTCCACGCCGCCTGGCGCACGATGTTCCGCATGCTGAAGAGCATGAGCGCGATGGCGAGGAACCCGTACACGCCGAACAGCGCGCCGTGCGAGTGGATGGGCGTCGTGTTGATGCCCTGCGCGTAGTACAGGACGATCGGCGGGTTGATGAGGAACCCGAAGACGCCCGCGCCGACCATGTTCCAGAACGCGACCGCGACGAAGAAGTAGAGCGGCCAGCGGTGCGGAGCGGCCCCGCGGTCCTTCGCGAGCTTGAGCGTCGAGTACACCTCGAAGCCGAGCAGCGTGAGCGGGACGATCTCGAGCGCCGAGAAGGTCGCCCCGAGCGCCGTGATGAAGAGCGGGCTGCCGGAGAAGTACAGGTGGTGGAACGTGCCGACGATGCCCGCGCCCAGGTACAGGATGATCGAGAAGTAGACGGCCTTCAGCGCGGCGGCGGGCTTCACCGCGCCCATCCTGCCGAGCACGAACGCGAGCGCCACCGTGGCGAACACCTCGAAGAAGTTCTCCACCCAGAGGTGCACGACCCACCAGCGCCAGTAGTCGGCGACCGACATGTGCGTGCCCGGCGTGTAGAAGAGGCCCATCGAGTAGAAGAGCGGGATCGAGACCGACGCGTAGAGCAGGAGGTGCGTGAGGCCGCCGCGATCGCCCTCGGTCTTCAGCGCCGGCTTGATGGCGCGCGCGACGAGGACGAGCCACAGGATCATGCCGCCGATGAGGGCGACCTGCCACACGCGGCCGAGCTCGATGTACTCGTAGCCCTGCGTGCCGACGAGCCAGTTGTCGAGCTTGCCGCGGACGCCGGCCCAGGTGCCGAAGAGCGAGCCGACGACCACCGCGACGAGCGCGGCGAACAGCGTGACGACGAGCGCCTTCTGGTGCTTCGGCTCCTTGCCGCCGACGGCCGGGCCGATGAAGAGACCCGTCGCGAGCCAGCAGGTCGCGATCCAGAAGACCGCGAGCTGGAGGTGCCACGTGCGCGTCGCCGCGTACGGCAGGAGCTGCGAGAGATCGAAGCCGTAGAACCTGTTGCCCTCGACCGCGAAGTGCGCGGTCACGGAGCCGAGCGCGAGCTGCAGGACGAAGAGGATGATCGCGACGAGGAAGTACGGCAGCGTCGCGCGCTGGCTCTTCGTGGGCTGCGGCTCGGTGAACGGGACGAAGTTCACCTCCTCGTCGTCGCCCTCCTTGTTCCGCATCCACAGGTAGATGGCGGCGCCGGTGCCGAGGATGAGCAGGATGACCGACACGATCGACCAGATGAGCGCGGACGGCAGCGCCTCGTTGCCGGCGAGCGGGTCGTACGGGAAGTTGGCCGTGTAGCTGTGCGTGTCGCCGGGGCGGTTCGTGACCGCGGCCCACGCGGTCCAGAAGAAGAACGCGTTGACGCGGCGCACCTCCTCCTTCGAGTGGAGCCAGTTCGCCGGGATCGACTGCAGGTCGTCACCCTTGGTGAACGTGGTCTCGTAGTGCGCCTCGAGCGCGGGGATCGACGCGAGCTGGCCCGGCGAGAGCGTGAGCGTGTCCGAGCCCGGGTCGTACCGGTTCTGCTTCAGCTCCTGCTTCACGAGGGCGCTGACGCGAGCCCGCTCGCCGGCGTCGAGCGCGTCGAGATCGGCCTGCGTGAACGCGCCCGCGGCCTGCGGATCGAGGCCGCGCGCGAGGCCGGCGGCGGTGAGCGCCGTCCGGTGGAGCGCGTCGGCGGACCAGTCCGTCGCGAGGTACGAGCCGTGGCCCCAGACCGAGCCGACGTGCTGGCCGCCGCGGGCGAGGTACAGCTTCTGGCCCGCGATGATGTCGTCGCCGGTGAACACGACGTTCCCGGCGGCGTCGACGACGCGAGCGGGGATCGGCGGCTTGTTCTCGTTGATCTTCGCGCCGCCGAACAGGAGCAGCGTGAAGCCGACGACGACGGTGAAGAGGAGGATCGCTCTCTGCCGATGGTTCTTCATCTTGGTGTGGTCTCCGGGTGTCGAGGCGCTTCGAGAGGGATCAGCCGCAGCAGCCGATGGAGCGGGGACCAGGCGTCCCCGCCCCGTGGCGCTTCACGAGGTCGTCCGCGATGGCGTGCAGCCGCTCGTGCTCGCCGTCGCCCGTCCTGCTCGCCTCGTAGGCGGTGCAGTCGGAGTTGACGCGGTCCAGCGCCTCGGCCGGCAGGTGCTGCTCGGCCATCGGGTAGAGGATCGCGTCCTCCTTGTGGATGTGGTTGTGGAGCAGCGACGAGTAGCCGTGCGCCGCCTCCAGCAGGGCGCGGCGGTCGTCCTCGCTCCACTGCGCGGACTGCTCCGAGAGGCGACGCAGCTCGGCGACGTACGCGCGGCCGCGGTCGTGCTCCATCAGCATCACGGCGACGGGGCCGGCCTGGCGCGAGAAGCCGGCGTCCGCCATCGCGGCGAAGAGGATGTCCTCCTCCTTGCCGTGGTGCCAGCCGTCGGCGAACCGGGAGATGAACGTCACGAACCGGCCGAGCTCCTCCTTGTCCTCGCCGGCGCGGCGGGCGGCGGTGTCGGCGAAGCCGGTGAGCGCATCGCACACTCGCTCGATCAGGCGGTGCTCGTTCATCAGGGTCTCGATGGCGTCCATGTCTCTCCTCGTTTCGGGGGCCGTGGGTTGGGTCGGCGTCGTAGCCGCAGCCGCCCCTTGAGCAGGCGGAATGCCAACCGGGAGGGCGCGCGACAAGCCAGCGACATCACTGGATTCGGACTCCGGTTCGGGTCACCCTCGGAAGGAGCGACACCCAGCCGCGGTTGTACGGCTGCACCGCGATTTCGGTGGCAACGACCCGTCGGTGGGCCTAGAACCGATCGACTGCCGGAGACCACGAATGCCGCTTCGCCTGCCCGTCCTCGACGACCGCGCCGCCCCGGCGCACCACGATCCGCACGTGCAGATCGTCGAGGAGACCATCTCGACGATCCTCTCGACGGTCGACATCCACAGCGTCATGGAGCGGACCGGTCGTCTCCTGAACCGGCGCTTCGGCGAGACCCGCGTCGCCATTCACCGGCTGTTCCAGGATCGCCCCGGCGAGCTGCAGGTCGCGCTCGTGAGCGATCCGCGTCACGCGCAGACCGACCAGGGGACCTGGTTCGCGGCGACGGGGTCCGCAGCCGGCGCCGCCATCGGAGGCCGCGCTCCGATCGTCGTCGATCCGATCTCCGCCACCTCCGGGAAGTTCCGCGAGGAGGCGCAGCTCGCCGCGCTCGGCTACGGCTCGCTGGTCTCGTTCCCGCTGCTCTTCGAGGACCAGACGCTCGGGGCGCTCGACATCGCGCACCCCCCTTCGGAAGGGCTGCTCGACTGCTGCTTCCAGGTCGCCCGGCAGGTGGCGGACCTCGTCGCGATCGCGCTCCACAACAGCCTCATGGTCGAGGAGGTCCGTCGCCTGAACTCGCTCCTCGACCGCGAGAACGCCCTCCTCAAGGCCGAGCTGCGCCAGGTGAAGCGCGAGACCCGCTACGTCGCCGAGAGCCCGGCGATGAGGATGGTGCTCGAGCGCGTCCGCCTCGTCGCGCCGTCGCTCTCGACGGTGCTCGTCCGCGGCGAGACCGGGACCGGCAAGGAGGGCCTCGCGCGGATGGTGCACGACCTGTCGCCGCGCTTCGGCGCGCCGTTCGTCGCCGTGAACCTGGCCGCGATGCCCGAGAACCTCGTGGAGAGCGAGCTCTTCGGCCACGAGAAGGGCGCGTTCACCGGCGCGCTGCGCCGCAAGCCGGGCCGCTTCGAGCAGGCCGAGGGCGGGACGATCTTCCTCGACGAGGTCGGCGACGCGTCGCCCGCCGTGCAGGTGCGGCTGCTGCGCGTGCTGCAGGAGAAGGAGCTGCAGCTCGTCGGATCGACCGAGACGCGGAAGGTGGACGTCCGCGTGGTCGCCGCGACGAACAAGAACCTCGAGGAGATGGTGGCGGCCGGGACGTTCCGCGCCGACCTCTACTACCGGCTCGCGGTGTTCCCGATCCAGCTCCCGCGGCTCCGCGATCGGCGCGAGGACGTCCGCCCGCTCGCGCGCTGGTTCCTCGAGAAGCACGCGTCGGCCATGCACCGCAAGCCGCCGGCGGTGAGCGAGGCCACGTGGCAGGCGCTCGAGTCGCAGCCGTGGCCCGGCAACGTGCGCGAGCTGGAGAACTTCGTGCAGCGCGCGCTCATCCTCTCGCCGGGCCGGGAGCTCGTGCTCCCGGACCTCGCGATCTGCCAGGGCGGGAACTGCGACCGGTGCGCG
>DASSQI010000148.1:0-6488 GCA_035702585.1 Anaeromyxobacteraceae bacterium | reverse complement strand
GCGAACACCGCCGCGGCGGCGTCGGGCCCGAGCGCGAGGAGCAGCGCCGCCGCGCGTGACACGCCGGCCGTGGGCTCCGCGGAGCGGCGGCCGCCGGCGCTCGTGGAAGGCGAGGCGTTCAGGGCCTGGTCAGGAGCCATGGGTCTCGGTCTCGCGCATCCAGTGCTTGATGATCTTGGCGGTGCGGTTCGGGTCGTCGGTGGCGAGGGTCCGCGCGCGCTGACGCGCCCTCACGAGCGGGTCCTTCGATTCG
The DNA here is from genome assembly GCA_035702585.1 of Anaeromyxobacteraceae bacterium. Lineage (GTDB taxonomy): Bacteria > Myxococcota > Myxococcia > Myxococcales > Anaeromyxobacteraceae > DASSQI01. The sequence goes on along the minus strand of DASSQI010000148.1, from coordinate 6,235 downwards.
TCGGCGGCGCGCGCCGCGTCGGGCGCCGGCGGGAGCGCTCCGGCGGCCCTGCTCGCCGCCGCCTCGAGCTGCGCGACCGTCGCGCCCGGCGTGAGCACCACCGACATCGCGCTCGCCTGGGCGGGCGCGCGGCGGCGCAGCAGGAGCAGCGCGAGCAGCGCGAGGACGAGCGCACCGGCCCCGCCGGCTGCCGGCCACAGCCAGGCGGGCCGGGCCGCGGAAGGCGCCTGCGCGGCGGGCTCGGCGCCCTCGTCGCTGCGCGTGAACGGCGAGCTGGAGATGTCGAGCTCGTCGCCGCGCGTCGCGTCGAAGCCGACCGCCGCCTTCGCGAGATCGCCGAGGCGGCGGACCTCGGCCTCGGGCCGCGGCTTGCCGTCGACGCCGTCCACGAGCACCGCGACGGACAGCCGCTTCAGGCGGGGCGCGCGCGTGACCGTCGTGGTCTGCGTGCGCGAGACGTCGTAGTTCCTGACCTCGTCGGTCATGCTCGAGGAGCCGCGGTTCACCGATCCGGGCGCCGCGGGGACGGGAGCGAGCGGCTGGTTCGCGGCCGCGCCGGCGACTCCCGCAGTCGCGCTCGCGTCCTGCGAGCTGCTCTGGGTCACGGTCCGCTCGCTGCGCAGCGCCGAGGTGTCGGGATCGACGCGCTCGGCGCTCTCGGTGACCTCGGAGGCGTCCACGCTCGCGGCGACGCGGACGACGACCCCGCCCGCGCCGACGGCCTGCTCGAGCAGCTCGACGACGCGCTGCTCGAGATCGCGCTCGAGCTTGCGCTGGTACTGGCCCGACTCCGCCCACTGCGCGCTCTCCGACAGCACCGCGCCGCGGCCGTCCACGAGCGTGACGTCGGACGCGGAGAGGCCCGGGACGGCGGAGGAGACGAGGTGGCGGATGCCGGAGATCTCGCGCTCTCCGAGCAAGCGGCCCGGCTGCAGCGTCACGACCACGGCCGCCGACGCCTTGCGAGCGTCCTCCTTGAACAGCGTCTTCTCGGGCAGCGTGACGTGCACGCGCGCGGCGCGCACGGGGCCGAGGCGCGAGATGGTGCGCGCGAGCTCGCCCTCGGTCGCGCGGCGGAGGTTCACGCGCTGCGTGAACTCGGAGACGCCGAGGTCGCCCTTGTCGAACAGCTCGAAGCCGACGCCGCCGCCGCGCGGGAGGCCGGCCGCGGCGAGCAGCAGCCGCGCGTCGTGGACCTTGTTCGCCGGCACCGCGAGTGCCGAGCCTGCGGCCTCGAGCCGGAACGGCACGCCCGCGGCCTTGAGCTGGCCGGCCGCCTCGGCCGAGTCCTCGGCCGTGAGGTTCGTGAACGCGTACTGGTACGACTCCGCCGAGGAGGCGGAGAACAGCGAGCCCGCGGCGACGAGCGCCAGCAGCGCGGCGGCGAGCACGACCTTCACCGCCAGCGGCAGCGCGCCGAGGCGGGAGGGCAGGGCGTGCAGCTGTCTCGTCAGCGGATCCATTCAGGGCCTCGCGCGGTTCGGCGCACGATCACACCGGCATCCTCATGACTTCCTGGTACGCCTCGACGAGCTTGTTCCGGACCTTGGAAGCGACCCGCAGCGCGACGTCCGCCTTCTCGAGCGCGAGCGCGGTCTCGTGCAGGTTGCCGCCGCCGCTCGCGACCTCTCCCGCCTGGCGGTCCGCCTCGGTCTGCAGCGCGTCCACGCGCTGGATCGCGTCTCCGAGCGCGTCGGCGAAGCTCGCGCCGCCGGCGGCGCCCGCGCGCGAGGCGCCGGGCAGCTCACGATCGATGGAGACGGGGGCCGCGCCGCCGATGCCGTTCAGCGCCATTCATCACCTCGCGATGTCGAGGGCGCGCTGCGCCATCGTCTTGAGCGTCTCGATCGCGCTCGCGTTCGCCTCGTAGCCGCGCGACGCGGAGATGAGGTTCACGACCTCGTGCACCGGGTTCACGTCGGGGAACGTGACGAACCCGCGCTCGTCGGCGTCGGGGTGGTTCGGGCTGAAGACGCGCCGGCCGGGGCCCTCGTCCGCCTGCACGCGCGCGACCTTCACGCCCATCGGCGAGCCGTCGCTGCCCGCGAGCGGGTCGAAGGAGACGGCCTCCATGACGGGATCGAGGCGCCGGTAGGGCTTGCCGTCGGGCCCGCGCGTCGACTCGGCGTTCGCGAGGTTCGACGAGGCGAGGTTCACGCGGACGCGCTCGGCCGAGAGGCCGGACCCGCTGACGCGGAGCGCTGAGAGGAAGTCCATCGACATCACGTCACCCCGGTCAGGCGCCGGCGCCGTCGTTCGCGGCGTAGCGCAGGATTGCGAGCTTCTTCTGCACGGCGCGCGCGGCGGCGCCGTACTGGATCGCGTTCTCGGCGACGGCGGCGAGCGTGCGCTCCACGTCCACGCCGTTGCCGTCGAGCCCGGCGTCGCGGCTGCCCGCCTCGACGATCGGCGACGGTCCCGTGGCGCTCGCGGTGCCCGCGACCGACAAGGGAATGTCACCAGCCCGACCCTCCGCGTCGCCGGCCGCGCGCTCCGGCCCGACGGCCATCGCCGCCTTCACGTCCACGTCCTTCGCAACGAATCCGGGCGTGTCCGCGTTGGCGAGGTTGCCCGCGAGGACGTTGTGTCGCAGGAGGCGCGCGTCGAGCGACCGCTGCAGCACGTCGAGTGTTCCGTCGAAGATCCTCATCGCCCTGACTCGCTCTGCGAGATGCGTGCCCGCGCGGCGCGTGCGCGGTCGAGTGAGCGCGCCGCCGCGACGAGCTCCGGGGTCTCCGGCGCCGGGGGCGAGGGCTTCGGTTTCCGCGCACGCAACGCTGCGACGTCGCGCTGCAGGCGCGCCCAGCGCGGTCCTACGACCGCGGCGGTGTCGCGGCGGGACCGGAGGAAGTCCACGACGACGCGGGCGCGGACCGCGTCGCCCGCCCTCACGTACAGCTCCGCGGTGCGGAGCAGGTGCTCGGCGACCGCGGCGTCGGCCACCGCGGACGACGCGCCGGACAGCAGCGCGGCCGCGAACGCGGGCGCCCCCTCGCGCTCGGCGACGGCCGCCGCCGCCGACGCGAGCTCGAGCTGCAGCGGCCCGCGGCCCGGCCTCACTGCGGCGGCGAAGATCGCGAGCGCCTCGGACGAATCGCGTTCGCCGGCGGAGCGCAGCGCCGAGAGCACGATCCGCCTGCACACCGGGACCTCCCCGCCGCAGGCGCCGGGCCCCGCGAACTGGTCCGCCAGGGCCCACGCCGCGGCGAGGACCTCGCCGCGGAAGGCGCGCGCCCGCGCCGAGCGGAGCGTCAGCTCGCGCGCGACCGAGGCCGGCATCCCCTCCCGCTCGAAGACCGCGTCGCCCTTCCTCGCGAGGCACTCGACGGAGAGCTCGCAGCGTCGAGCGTCGGCCATCCGCCGCCAGGGCTCGCCGTCGATGCCGGCCCATCGCTCGCGCGCGGCGTCCACGTCTCCGGACCCGAGCGCGAGATCGCCGAGGCGCAGCAGCGCGTGCGCGCGCTCGGCGGGGATCGGCGAGCGGCTCGCCGTCAGGAAGGACCCGAGCGCGAGATCCTGCCGCCCGTCACGGAGCTGGCACTCGCCGCGAGCGGCGTGGTTCGCGCCCGGGCAGGCGCCGAGCCCGAGCGACGCCGGGTCGTGGAAGAGGAGGGGGATCGCCGCGTCGCCGGTCGCGGGCAGGCCCTGCAGCTCCCGCACCTCGAGCGCGACCAGCGCGCCGCGCGGCACGAGCCTGCCGACGACGCGCGTCGAGCGACAGGTCAGCACGGTCCGTCCCGAGAACTCGGCCACCTCCGGACAGAGCGATCGCGACAGCGCCCGCAGCGCGCGCGCGATCGCAGGCGTGCCGTCCGGAGAATGGACGGTGATCGATCGCTCGAACGGCTCCGCCGAGAGCGTGACGGCGCCCTTCACCGGCGGCAGCGGGAACAGCTCGAAGGCGGAGAGCGGCTCTCCGCGCGCGGTCGCAGCGGCGAGGGTCAGCGTCAGGATGGCGGCGATGCGCGTCACGGGGGCACCACGTTGCATGTGCTGAGCCGCGATCGCGTTCCGCGATCCGTCCCCTACGCCGCGGCGGCCTCTCGCCCTCGGCGGCGCAGCTTCTCGACCAGCGTCGTGCGCTGCAGCCCCAGCAGATCCGCGGCGGCCTTCTTGTTGCCGCCGGTGCGCGCGAGCGCGGCGTCGATGTACGCCTCCTCGATCCGCCGGAGCATGTCCGGGAGGTCGACCGGGTGCGCCTCGTCGATCGCGATGGGCTCGGGCGCCGGTGGCGCCGACCGCAGCATGGGACGGACCTCCGAGACGGGCAGCTCGGGCGCGACGGGCGCCGGCGCGATCGGATCGACCGCGGCGCCGCGGACGTGCGGCGGCAGATCCGCCACGCGGATGACCGAGGACTCGCAGCACACCGACAGCCGCTCGACGAGGTTCTCGAGCTCGCGCACGTTGCCGGGCCAGGCGTAACTCTCGAGCGCGTGCATCGCCGCGGGCGCGACGCCGCGCGTCTCGCCGCGCGACGACCAGAAGTGCGCGAACAGCTCCGCGACGTCGCCGCTCCGCGCGCGGAGCGGCGGCACCTCGACCGGGCAGACCAGCAGCCGGTAGTAGAGATCGCGCCGGAAGCGGCCCGCCTCGACCTCGGCCGCGAGGTCGCGGTTCGTCGCGACGACGAGCCTGAAGTCGGCCGGCACCGGCTCGGTCGCGCCGACCGGCTCGTACGAACGCTCCTGCAGGACGCGCAGCAGCTTCACCTGGAGCTGCAGCGGCAGCTCGCCGATCTCGTCGAGGAAGAGCGTGCCGCCGCAGGCCGCGGCGATGCGGCCACGGCGCGGCGCGAGCGCGCCGGTGAAGGCGCCCTTCACGTGCCCGAACAGCTCGCTCTCGAGCAGCGCCTCGGGGATGGCACCGCAGTTCACGGCGACGATCGGCTTCCCGGCGCGCGCGCTGCGCTCGTGGACCAGCCGCGCGAACACCTCCTTGCCGACGCCGGTCTCGCCCGTGATGAGGACGGTCGCGTCGCTCGCGGCGATGCGCGTGCAGGCGCGCGCGAGCTCGACGATCGGCGACGACGCGGCGTGGACGAGCGCGGTGGCGGGAGCAGATATCGGAGCGATGAGTGCGGCAGCGTTCATTGAGCAGCCTCCCGACGAGTCGGAGGAGCCCTCAGCAAGAGCAGGGCCAGCTCGTCACCGCGGTGGCGCCATCGAGTTGCCGCGAGATTCGTGGCGCGGGATGCCTGGCGTGGCGGGAGTCGCCGGTGCCCCGGGGTCGGCGCGGAGAGTACGTCCGCTTTAGCGGATAGCTTGACGCTTCGTCTGCCGCGACGTTAGCTTCCCGGCCACATGGCCGCACACCGTCCCGATCCCGCGGCCGCCGTACGCGCCGCCTTCTCGGCACCCGAGACGAAGCACCTCGACATCGGCGTCGTCCAGCTCGAGCTCGGGGGCACGCTGCCGGTATCGGTCGCGTACCGCGAGTGGGGCAGGCTCTCGCCGGCGGGCGACAACGCGGTCATCGTCTGCCACGCGCTGACGGGGAACGCCGACGCCGATCGGTGGTGGGGCCGGATGTTCGGGCCGGGCCGCGCGCTCGATCTCGAGAAGGACTACGTCCTCTGCTCGAACATCCTCGGCAGCTGCTACGGCACCACGGGGCCCACGGCGCTCGAGCCCGGCACCGGCATGCCCTGGCGCGCCAAGTTCCCGCTCATCACCGTGCGCGACATGGTCCGCGTCCAGGCGGAGCTGGCGCGTCGGCTCGGCGTGAAGCGCATCCGCCTCGTCGTCGGCGGCTCGCTCGGTGGGATGCAGACGCTCGAGTGGGGGTTCATGTACCCGGAGATCGTCGAGGCGATCGTCCCGATCGCCTGCTCCGCGCGCCACTCGGCGTGGTGCATCGGGATCTCCGAGGCGCAGCGACAGACGATCTACGCCGACCCGCGCTGGTGCGACGGGCTCTACGATCCGGCGGAGCCTCCTGCGGCGGGCCTCGCCGCGGCGCGCATGGCGGCGATGATCACCTACCGCAGCATGCCGAGCTTCGAGCAGCGGTTCGGGCGGCGCGCGCAGGCCGCGGACCTGTTCGCGGTGGAGAGCTACCTCCGGTACCAGGGTCAGCAGCTCGTGGAGCGGTTCGACGCCGCGACCTACGTCGCGCTGACGCGCGCGATGGACACGCACGACGTGTCGCGCGGGCGCGGCGACTTCGACGACGTGCTCCGGTCCATCCCGCACCCGATGCTCGTGGTCGCCATCGAGTCGGACGTCCTCTACTG
>DASSQI010000147.1:0-18925 GCA_035702585.1 Anaeromyxobacteraceae bacterium | reverse complement strand
TCGGCGGCATCGAGGCCGAGGCGGCGATGCTCGGGCAGCCCTGCTACTTCCTCACTCCCGACGTCGTCGGCGTCCACCTGTCCGGCGCGCTGCGGCCGGGCGTCACCGCGACCGATCTCGTCCTCGCCATCACCGAGCTGCTCCGGCGCGCGAAGGTCGTCGGCAAGTTCGTCGAGTTCCACGGCGAGGGCGCGCGCACGCTGCCCGCGACGACCCGCGCCACGATCGGCAACATGGCCCCGGAGTACGGGGCGACGATCGGCTTCTTCCCGACGGACGAGCAGACGCTCAGGTACTTCGAGAACACGGGCCGGAGCGCCGCGCTGGTGCAGCGCATCCGCCGCTACTACGAGGCGCAGCAGCTCTTCGGCATTCCGCACGAGGGGCAGTGCGACTACACGACGGTCATCGACCTCGACCTCTCGACCGTCGAGCCGTGCGTCGCGGGTCCGAGGCGCCCGCAGGACCGCATCCCGCTCACCCAGCTGAAGCAGAAGTTCACGGAGCTGCTCTACTCCACCGAGGCGACCGGGTTCGGACGGCCGCCGGGCGAGCTGCAGAAGCGCTGGGTAGCCACGTCGTACGGCAACGGCGCGCCCACGAGGCCGGGCGGTGGCGCCCAGGCACCGAGCACCGCGCCGGTGGGGCTCGACACCGGCTCGACGGCGCGGAACACGAACCCGCTCACCGAGATCGAGATGATGTCGAACCGGCCGACGCCGAACGCGGTGAACGGCGAGTCGAGCCGCGCGCCGCTGCAGACGCGCGACGTGGTGCTCGGGCACGGCGACGTCGTCATCGCCGCGATCACGAGCTGCACGAACACCTCGAACCCGAACGTCATGATCGCGGCGGGCCTCCTCGCGAAGAAGGCGGTGGAGCGCGGCCTGCGCGTGAAGCCGACGGTGAAGACGTCGCTCGCGCCCGGCTCGCGCGTGGTCACGTCGTACCTCGAGAAGACCGGGCTGCAGCAGTACCTCGACCAGCTCGGCTTCAACACGGTCGGCTACGGCTGCACGACCTGTATCGGGAACTCCGGCCCGCTCGACGGCCGCATCGAGGAGGTCATCACCAACAACGACGTCGTCGCCGCGGCGGTGCTGTCGGGGAACCGTAACTTCGAGGCGCGCATCCACCAGGCGGTGAAGGCGAACTTCCTCGCGAGCCCGCCGCTGGTGGTCGCGTTCGCGATCGCCGGGAACGTCGCGATCGACCTCGTGAAGGAGCCCCTCGGCAAGGACTCGCAAGGGCGCGACGTCTACCTGCGCGACCTCTGGCCGTCGCACGAGGAGGTCCAGGCGCTCGTCGGCGCCGCCAGCGAGCCGGAGTCGTACCGCAAGAACTACGGCGACATCGCCGGGAACAACCCGGCGTGGGAGGCGATGCACGCGCCGCCGGGCGACACGTACGCGTGGAATCCCGAGTCGACGTACATCCGCGAGCCGCCGTACTTCATCCCGTTCTCGGCCACGCTCGCGGACGGGGGGCCCATGACCATCCAGGGCGCCCGCCCACTCGCGATCTTCGCCGATTCGGTGACGACGGATCACATCAGCCCGGCGGGCGCGATCAAGCCGTCGTCCCCGGCGGGCGCATACCTGCAGGCGCAGGGGGTCGGCGTCACGGACTTCAACAGCTACGGCGCGCGCCGCGGAAACCACGAGGTGATGGTGCGCGGGACGTTCGCGAACGTCCGCATCAAGAACCTCATGGTGCCCGGCGTCGAGGGCGGCGTGACCGTCCACCAGCCGAGCGGCGAGCGCATGTCGATCCACGACGCCGCGGCGAGATACGCGAACGAAGGCGTGCCGCTCGTCGTCCTCGCCGGCCACGAGTACGGGACCGGAAGCTCGCGCGACTGGGCCGCGAAGGGGACGCGGCTCCTCGGCATCCGGGCCGTCGTCGCGCGCTCGTTCGAGCGCATCCACCGCTCGAACCTCGTCGGGATGGGCGTGCTGCCGTGCCAGTTCGCGGACGGCACGTCGGCCGAGTCGCTCGGGCTCGACGGCAGCGAGACGTTCGACCTCGTCGGCCTGGAGGGCGGCATCACCCCGCGGCAGGCGGTGACGCTGGTCGTGAAGCGAGGCGAGCGCGAGCAGCGCGTGCCCCTCACGCTCCGGATCGATACGCCCATCGAGGTCGAGTACTACCGGCACGGCGGCATCCTCCCGTACGTGCTGCGGCAGATCGCGCAGCGACCGTAGCTCGCGCGCTGTCAGACCGGGCCGTTAGGGTCGCGAAGCACGCCCGTCGCTCGGCGCGTGCTTCGTCTCCTGGAGGAACCGTTCGATGGCGGTGAAGGTGATGTGGGCTCGCGCGGTGCGCGAGGAGAAGACGTCTGCGCCGCAGGCTCGGGTCGCGGCGGAGCCCGTTGCGCCCTCGCGCCTCGCGCCGGTGAGCCCGCCAGCGTCGAAGCCGGAGAAGCCCAGGCGGCGCCGCTCGTCGGTCTTCGACGCCGATGGCAACGAGGTGTTCATCACGCTCGCGTGCCTGAAGTGCCACAAGATGCGGCCGCTCTCGCAGTTCGGTCTGCGCAAGATGGCCGACGGCGCGATCCGCAACCAGCCGTGGTGCAAGACCTGCCGCGCCGAATCCGCGGCGAAGACTCCTCGCAAGCTCGGGGAGGCTGCAGAAGCGGGGGAGTCCTCGGTCCTGGGGGACCCCTCGCCGTCGCCGACCGCGCCGACGAAGCTGGACGGTGCCGCGCAGGCCGCGTCACCGAACCTCGCGGCCCAGATCGCCGCGGCGCTCCACGCCGGCCGCCGCTGACCTGTCCGCCCGATCGCCGCGTCGGCCTGAGACATGTCACTGTGGCGGCGTGCACTCGTATTCCGCGCCGCCGGGAATCGGGCATCGCGCCCCTGCGCGCAAGGCGGCGAAGCAGGGCGGCGAGCGAGCGCGACCACGGTGCGACGTTATGCCGCGCGATGTCGGAATCGCACTCAGCCGCAGCGATTCCGAGGCGGCCGGCTGATGGGCGTCACGGCGTTTTCGCTGATCCGGATCACGCCCGCTCGCGGTCGGTCGAAAGAGTGACGCGACCGGGTGATCGCTTTGCGCGGATCCGTGTTACAGCGACATTGCGCCGCGTCCTCGGGCGCATGTACGATGCCGCCGCCGCTGAACGCCTAAACACCTTCCTATCCGTCGCACGGGGGATAACCCAATGGCGAACGAACCCACTCGAATGACGACGCTCAAGTCGAAGCTGCTCGAGAAGATCGAGGCCCACCGGCCCCGGACGCAGAAGCTCAACAAGGAGTTCGGCAAGGTCGTCATCGACTCGGTGAACATCGAGCAGTGCATCGGCGGCGCGCGCGACGTGCGCAGCCTGGTCACCGACATCTCGTACCTCGACCCGATCGAGGGCATCCGCTTCCGCGGCAAGACGATCCCCGAGACGTTCGCGGCCCTGCCGAAGGTACCGGGCGCCGAGCAGCCGTTCGTCGAGGGCTTCTTCTACTTCCTGCTCACGGGCGAGATCCCGACGATGGCGCAGGCGCTCGAGGTCAAGGAGGACTGGCGCCAGCGCGCGCAGGTCCCCGCCTACGTCTTCGACGTGCTCCGCGCGCTCCCGCGCGACTCGCACCCGATGACGATGTTCTCGGCGGCGATCGTCGCGATGCAGCGTGAGTCGGTCTTCGCCAAGCGCTACGGCGAGGGCTCCCTCAAGAAGGTCGATATGTGGGATCCGATGTACGAGGATTCCATGAACCTGCTGGCGAAGCTGCCGCAGATCGCCGCGTACATCTACCGCATGAAGTACAAGGCGGACACGCACATCGCGCCGAACCCCGAGCTCGACTGGGGCGGCAACTTCGCGCACATGATGGGCATCGGCCGCCCGTACGACGACGTCGCCCGCATGTACTTCATCCTCCACTCGGATCACGAGTCGGGGAACGTGTCGGCGCACACGACGCACCTCGTCGCCTCGGCGCTCTCCGACGCGTACTACTCGCTGTCGGCCGGCATCAACGGCCTCGCGGGCCCGCTCCACGGCCTGGCCAACCAGGAAGTGCTGAGCTGGATCCAGAACGTGATGAAGAAGCTGGGCGGCAAGCTCCCGAACGAAGAGGAGATGGAGAAGTTCCTCTGGGATACGCTCAACAGCGGCCAGGTTGTCCCGGGCTACGGCCACGCGGTGCTCCGCAAGACCGATCCGCGCTACACGGCGCAGATGGAGTTCTGCCAGAAGCACCTGCCGGACTACCCGATCTTCAAGCTCGTCAACATGATCTACAAGGTCGCGCCGGGCGTCCTCACGAAGCACGGCAAGACCAAGAACCCGTGGCCGAACGTCGACGCGCAGTCGGGCGTCATCCAGTGGTACTACGGCCTCACCGAGTACGACTTCTACACCGTGCTCTTCGGCGTGGGCCGCGCGCTCGGCGTGCTCGCGAACATCACGTGGGACCGCGGCCTCGGCTACGCCATCGAGCGTCCGAAGTCGGTCACCACGCCGATGCTCGAGGAGTGGGCCAAGGCCGGCGGCCGCAAGCTGAAGGAGGAGTAGTCTCCTTCGGCGGCCACTAGCCGGACGCATTCGCGCCGGAGGACCAACGGTCCTCCGGCGTTTTTCGTTCGGCCCGCAGTGTCCCGCGCCCAGGGAAGTCCGGTCGAAGCTGCGTCGCCGCTTCTCTTGCGAACAGAAGGCGAACCGACGATGAGGAACGGAGCATGATGCCTGCGCCCACGTCCCGGCCCGCGTTCCCGCTGATCACCGACCGGTGGTCGGCCCCGACGCCCATCACCCTCCCCGTCCTCGACGCGACGAGGGAGGCGCTCGCAGGAGTGGAGCCTGCCGATCTGGGGGACGTCCGCGAGCTGGTGCAGGTGCTGCTGCGGCGTTGCGAGGAGCCGGCGAACCGGTCGGCGGCGCGGGAGGTGCTCTTCACGCTCCTCGACGGCGTGCGGCGACGCTCGTTCACGCGCGCCCTGCCCGCGAGCCAGGTGGACGCGTGGCTCGACGTGCTGATCCCGGTCATCGACCGCGCCGACTACACGGTCGGCGAGGTGCTCCGCTCGCGCGAGGAGACCGATCCGAAGACCATCGCGCTGCGGGTCCTCGGGAGCGACACCGCGGAGCTGCCGGTGGCGGAGGTCGCGCGGCGCGCCCGCGCGATCGCGCGCGGCATCCTCGCGCTGTGCGATCGCGAGGACACCGAGCCGCGCGTCGCGATCCTCGCCGAGAACTCGCTCGAGGCCGCGCTCTGCGATCTCGCCTGCCTCTCGAACGGCATCCTCGACTTCCCGCTCCCGGCGAACGCGGTGGCCGAGCAGGTCGTGTACATGCTGCGCCACTCGGGCGCCCGCGTGCTGCTCGCGTCCGACGAGGAGCAGGTCGCGAAGGTGCTGCCGGCGCTCCAGAGCCTGCCGGAGCTGCGCGAGGTGGTCGTCTTCTCGAAGACGTGCGCGGCCCGGCACGGGCTCCTCTCGCTCGAGCAGATGGTCGGACAGGGCGGCGCGTTCGACGACGCGGTCCGGGCGGAGCGCGCGGCCGCGGTGAAGAGCGGCGATCTCGCCACGGTGATGTACACCTCGGGCACGACCGGGATGCCCAAGGGCATCGAGTTCACGCAGCTCAACATCGTCTCGAAGCGGCTCTGCCGCGGCTTCGCGCTGCCCGAGATCGGCGAGGGCGACGTCTTCCTCGCGTACCTGCCGCTGTACCACACGTTCGGACGGTACCTGGAGCTGCTCGGGTCCTTGTGGTGGGGCGCGACGTACGTGTTCACGCGCTCGACGGCCACGCCGTCGCTCATCGCCGACTTCAAGGACGTGCGGCCGACGGTCTTCATCAGCGTCCCGAAGAAGTGGTTCGAGCTGCACGACGCCTCGGTGCGCGAGGCGGCGTCGGACGATCCGGACGAGACCGCGGCGCACCTGCGCGCCATGACCGGCGGCCGGCTGCGGTACGGGATCAGCGCCGCGGGGTACCTGGACCCGATCGTCTTCCGCGCGTTCCATCGCGCGGGCGTCGAGCTGTGCTCCGGCTACGGCATGACCGAGGGCACCGGCGGCATCACGATGACGCCGCCGGGCGGCTACGTGGACGGCTCGATCGGCGTTCCGCTGCCGGGCATCACCTGCCGGCGCGCCGACGACGGCGAGCTGCTCGTCCGCGGCCCGTACGTGAGCCCCGGGTACTACGGGGCCGGCGCCGAGCCGTCGCTCGACGAGGAGGGCTGGTTCCACACCGGTGACCTCGTGTCGATCGAGGACGGCCACTTCCGGATCACCGGCCGCAAGAAGGAGATCTACAAGAACCGCATGGGGCAGACGATCGCCCCGCAGCGCGTCGAGAACCTGTACCGGGACTTCGACGCCGTCGCGCAGGCGTTCCTCGTCGGCGATCACCGCGAGTACAACACGCTGCTCGTCTGGCCGAACTACGAGGCGCAGCCGGCGCTGCGAGAGAGGACGCCGGCGGAGCTGCGCGAGCTCCTGTCGTCGCTCGTCGCGAGCGCCAACCGTTTCCTCGCGCCGTTCGAGCGCGTGGTCGCGTTCGAGATCCTGCCGCGCGCGCTGGACGACGAGCACGGCGAGCTCACGCACAAGCTCACGTTCAAGCGCGAGGTGGTGGTCCGGAACTGGAAGGACCTCATCGAGAAGATGTACGAGCAGAAGGCGCTCGCGTTCCCCGTCGACGGCATGTACCTGCGCATCCCGAACTGGGTGCTGCGCGAGATGGGCGTGCTGCAGCACGAGGTGACGCTGCGCGGGAACCTGCTCGCCGCGGGCGCGCGCACGCTGGTGGTGGGCACCGATCCGGCCGCGCCCGGCGCGCTGCGCATCGGCGACCTGGCGTACCAGCTCGACGGCGCCGTGTTCGACCTCGGCGCGCTGCTCGCGCGGCCGGCGCTGTGGCTCGGCAACGACGCGCTCCGCGCGTTCCTCGACGAGGAGGCGTTCCTGTCGCTCGTCGCGCGCCGGCGCAAGGGCGAGAGCGCGATCACGATCGATCCGCGGCTGTGGGTGGCGCCTTCGCCCTCGCGAGAGCCGGACCTGCTCGACGTCGTCGAGAGCTCCGACGTCACGTTCCACTCCATCCACTGCGCGGGCGAGCTGCTGCGAGCGGAGCGCCCGGAGGCGCGCCGCGGGATCACGCACCTGCACCGCGCGATCGCGAGCGGCCAGACCGAGCACGCGAGCCTCGCGCGCGCGCTGCTGCGCCGCTGCGCGTACGCGCCCGACGAGGAGGTGCGGCGGCTCGCCTTCCGCGTCCTCCTCCCGAACGAGCAGCCGGAGCGGCTGCTCCAGACGCTGTCGTCCTTCCTCGAGGCGCTCGGGCCGATGGCGCTCCGCGACGAGGATCTCGCGTCGCTCGGAGAGCGCGGGCTCTCGGATCCGCAGGTGAACGCGCTCTTGCAGGCGCTCAGCTCGGACGACGTCCTCCACGCGCCCGTCCTCGCCGCCGACCGCCGGCTCCTCATCGGCACGATGCGGCTCGTCACGGCGTGCGCGATGTCGCATCCGTCCTGGTACCAGCCGACGCGCGTGCCGCTGGCGCGGCTGACGCTGCATCCGGACGAGGAGATCGCCGCGCGCGCCGGCGAGGAGCTCGACCGGCTGCGGCGCGGCTTCTCGAACTGGATCGGCCCGAACCTGCGGCTCGCGATCGATCCCGACACCGGCGCCGAGTACGGCTGGCGCGACGTGGTGGTCTTCGACCCGAACGTCGGCGAGCCGGCGCGGAACCTGCTCCTGCAGGCGATCGCCGACACGACGCTCGTCCGCGCGTCGGTGTTCCTGTTCAGCTCCGGCGTCCTGCTCGGCCTCGCCGACATCCCGCCGGGCGGCGCCGTCGTGACGCACCTCGGGAGCCAGCACGGCAAGTCGGTGTACCGGCTGTCCTTGTCCACGCGCTCGCGCGAGCAGTTCGACGTCGCGATCAACGTCGCGGAGGATCTCCACCCGGCCGAGCTCCGCGAGGAGATTCGCTGGCTCATGGCGGCGGGCGCGCCGCCGCCGCTCGTCGAGGACTTCGGCGGCTACTACCCCGAGTACGGCATCTTCACCGAGGAGTTCATCCCCGGCGAGGACGTCGCGCGCCAGATCGCGAGGCTCGAGCGGCAGCAGGACATGAAGCGCCTCGAGCTGCAGTGGCCCTTCCTCATCTGGAACGCCGCTCGCGCCTACGTGGCGTTCTGGGATCGCTCCGGGCGGCGCGTCACGCTCCGCAAGCCGACGCCGGGCGCGTTCATCGTGCCGTCGCACGACTACCAGACCGGCGCGCGGCTGGTGTCCATCTCCGATCGCGCCGAGGTGGCGGGGTTCGACGAGCTGCTGGATCGCTTCGAGCAGGCCTTCATCGCCCCCGTCCTCGCGGCGCACCCCGAGCTGCGGGCGCAGACGAACGGCGCGATCGTCCTGGCCGCGGTCGTGGAGGCGCTGGGGCTCGAGCGCGCCCGCGCCGTCCTCGAACGCTCCCGCCACGGGCCGCGCGGCGCCGAGATCGAGCGCTACCTCGGCGAGCTGCAGGAGCACGGCTTCACGCCGAAGCGCGCCTGGTTCGCGGCGCGCCGCTACCGGCGCTGGATCGACGTGAACCCGGCGGCGACCGTCGAGGCTCGCGGGACGATGCTGGGCGAGCTCTGGGGGACCTACCGGCTCGCCGAGATCGAGCGCTGGTGGCCGGACACCCGCATCCGCTTCTACCGCCAGACCGTGTTCTCGCAGTCGCGCGAGAACTTCCAGGACGCGCTCGAGGGCCTGATGGCGCGCATCCGGGCGCTGCCCCGCGGCGGGATGAGCCTCGAGGAGCAGGTCGCGGCGATCCGCGCCGCCGTCCACCCCACGCCCGAGGAGGACTACTTCCTCGCGCGCATGACGTACCGGTACCTCGGCCCGACCGACGACGCGGCGCTCATCTCGCTGCCGAGCGGCGAGCGGCGCACGACCGAGGTCGTGCTCGGGCTCACCGACGAGGAGGGGAACCGCTTCTGGGTGCGCAGCCCGGTGAGCCCGCGCGAGGTCGCGCGGCTGCTGCACATCTTCCACGAGGCGGCGCTGCAGGTGACCTTCAACGCGGACCACGAGTTCCTGATCGCGCTGGATCACAACGAGACCGTGAAGGGAGGCCTCTTCTACCGCTACCTCTCACCCGAGCGCGTCCACATGGAGAAGGTGGTCGTCGCGCGCAAGCACCGCGGCAAGGGCGTCTCCGACGGCCTCATGCACGAGTTCGCGCGCAGGCTCCGCGCCCGCGGCGTCCGCACGCTCGAGACCGGCTACTTCCAGCCCGAGTACCTGCGGCGCTACGGATTCCGGACGGATCCGAACTCCGGCGGCCTCGTGCTGGACCTCGCCTCCGAAGCCACGTTCCGCTGGTGAGGCAACGACCATGGCGAACCAGAACTGGCGGCTCATCGACAGCACCCTGAGAGAAGGCGAGCAGTTCGCGAAGGCCTCGTTCCGCGCCGAGGACAAGGTCGAGATCGCGCGCGCGCTCGACACGTTCGGCGTCGAGTACATCGAGGTCACCTCGCCGGCGGCCTCGCCTCAGTCGCAGCGCGACGCGGCGGCCGTCGCCAAGCTCGGCCTCGGCGCGCGCGTCATCACGCACGCCCGCTGCGTGCTCGACGACGTGAAGGCGGCGGTCGACAGCGGCGTCCGCGGCATCGGCCTGCTCTTCGCGACCAGCCGCATCCTGCGCGAGTCGTCTCACGGCAAGAGCATCCAGCAGATCATCGACGCGATGGCGCCGCCCATCGAGTACGCGCTGCGCGCGGGGCTCGAGACCCGGTTCTCGTGCGAGGACACCTTCCGGACCGAGGAGTCGGATCTGCTCGCGGTCTACCGCGCCGCCGAGATGGTCGGCGTGCACCGCGTGGGCCTCGCCGACACGGTCGGCATCGCGACGCCGCGCCAGGTCTACACGCTCGTCCGCGAGGTCCGGCGGACCGTGCAGTGCGACATCGGCTTCCACGGCCACAACGACACCGGCTGCGCGATCGCGAACTCGCACGAGGCGGTGGTCGCGGGCGCGACGCACGTCGACGTGAGCGTCCTCGGCATCGGCGAGCGCGTGGGGATCACCCCGCTCGGCGGCTTCATCGCGCGGATGTACAGCGTGGACCCGCAGCTCATCGCGCAGCGGTACCGGCTCGGCCAGCTGCGCGAGGTCGAGCGGCTCGTCGCCCGCGCGTGCGCCGTCGAGGTGCCGTTCAACAACCTGCTCACCGGCGAGACCGCCTACTCGCACAAGGCGGGCATGCACCTCAAGGCGATGACGACGAACCCGGGCTCCTACGAGATCATCCCGCCGGAGGCGTTCGGGCTGTCGCGCAAGCTGATCCTCGGCAGCCGCCTCACCGGCAAGCACGCGATCGGCTACCGCGCGCGAGAGATCGGGATGACGTTCGGCGAGGAGGAGCTGAAGGCGATCACGAAGCGCATCAAGGAGCTGGCCGACTCGGGGCAGCTCTCCGAGGTCGACATCGACCAGGTCCTTCGAGAGTGGGTGACTGCCTAGCACGGACGAGCTTCGAAGAAGCTCGTCTGAACAGGCTCCCGCGTCACCGGAGCTGACTCGAGTCGGACGAGTCCAAAGCGGGCTCCCGCGCGGTCCCGCCGGGCAGAACGGCTAGTTGCCGGGGTCGCTGCCCGGCTCGTCCGCCTCTTCCTCCTCGACGTCGGGCCCGGGCGGCAGGCCTGCGAGGCGGTCGCGCACGAAGGCCTGGTGCTGCAGCTCCTCCTTGCGCAGCTCCTCGAACAGCGCCTTCACCTCGGGGTGCGTGACGTGCTTCAGCGCGTCGGCGAAGAACGCGCCGGCCTTCTCCTCGGAGTCGAGCGCGACCTCCATCGCCTGCCGCGCCGACATGAAGACGCGCGGCTTGTTGCGGTCCGGCGCCTCGATCTCGTACAGCGAGTCTCGCGTGAGGTTCCGGGGCGTGTCGCCGAACAGCTGCTTCCGGCGCGCGGCGAGCTCGGCGCCGTGCTTCTGCTCGTACGACGCCATGAGGCGGAACATGTCCGCGGCGTCGCCCTCGTAGCGGCCGCCGACGATCCTGGCGAACTCCTCGTACCGCTCGCGCGCCTCGTCCTCGACGAGGATCGCGAGGTCGAGCGCGTCCATCAGCGACAGGCTGGCGAAGTCCCTGGGTTGCGACATCGGTACCTCCGAGCGATCGGGTTGCCCGGTAGGCGGTCTAACGCGGCGTCAGAACGCCCGGAGGTACTGCTTGGGGACCGGCGGCGGATGGCCCAGCTTCTTCGCGGCCGTGAGGGGCCAGCGCGGGTTCCGGAGCAGCTCGCGCGCGAGGAACACCGCGTCCGCCTGCCCGGCGCGGACGATGCCGTCCGCCTGCTCGGGCTCGGAGATGAGCCCGACCGCGCCCGTGGCGACGCCCGCCTCACGCCGGATCCGCTCCGCGAACGGCACCTGATAGCTCGGGCCGGCCGGGATCCGCGCGGGCACGAGGCCCCCGGAGGAGCAGTCCACGAGGTCCACCCCGAGCGGCTTCACCGCGCGCGAGAGCGCGACCGACTCTTCGGGGCTCCAGCCGCCCTCGGTCCAGTCCGTGGCGGAGATCCGGAGCAGGAGCGGCAGCCGCTCGGGCCAGACGCCCCGCACCGCCTCGACGACCTCGCGGACGACGCGCGAGCGGTTCTCGAACGACCCGCCGTACCGGTCGTCCCGGCGGTTGCTGAGCGGCGAGAGGAACTGGTGCAGCAGGTAGCCGTGCGCGGCGTGGATCTCGACGGTCTGGCAGCCCGCGTCGAGCGCGCGCCGCGCCGCCGCCGCGAACGCCTTCACCGTCGCGGCGATCTCCTCGATCGTGAGCGCGCGCGGCTCGAGGTGGCCCGCGTCGAACGGCACCGCGCTCGGCGCGACCGGCTGCCAGCCTCCGCCGGCAGCGTCCACCGGGCCGCCGCCATCCCACGGACGGTTGGTGCTCGCCTTGCGCCCCGCGTGCGCGAGCTGGATGCCGGCGGCGGCGCCCTGCCCCTCGACGAAGCGCACGATCCGGCCCAGCACCTCGCCGTGCCGGTCGTCCCACAGGCCGAGATCCCACGGGCTGATGCGCCCCTCGGGCAGCACCGCGGTCGCCTCGGTGAGGACGAGCGCGGAGCCGCCGGCAGCGAGCGAGCCGAGGTGGACGAGGTGCCAGTCGTTCGCGAACCCGTCGGTCGACGAGTACATGCACATCGGCGACACGAACACCCTGTTGCGCAGCCGCACGTCGCGCAGCTGCAACGGGCTGAACAGGTGCGTCGGCTCGGCCATGATCGACCCCAGGAGGCCGCTCGCGCGCGCTGGCGGGCGAGCGTCGCGCGTCAGCGCTTCAGCTTGTCGCGAAGCAGATCCCCGAGCGTGCCGAAGCCCTTCCCGCCCGCGCGCGGCTGCGCGCGCATGTACTCGGCGGCCTCGCGGCGCTCCTGCGCCACCTCGGCCTCGGTCTTCGACAGCCGGAACCGGCCCTGCTCGTCGATCGCGCTGACGAGGCAGGTGACCTCGTCGCCCACCTTGAAGGCCTTGCGCAGGTCGGCGCCGCGCGGCGTGCCCGTCTCGGACGCCGGCACGAGCCCGCGTCCGCCCGCGAAGCGGACGAAGACGCCGAACGGCTCGATCTTGTCGACCGTCGCCTTCACCACGTCTCCGACGCGCGGCGGCGGAGGCGGCGCAGGTCTCGGCGGGGCGGCGGGCCGCTCCGGCTCGGCGGGCTTCTCCACGAGCGCGCGGACCGAGAGGGAGATGCGCTCTCCCTTCTTCGGGTCGTGGTCGATCCTGAGCACCTGCACGCGGACGCCGTCCCCGGCCTTGAGCAGCTCCTGCGGCTTCGAGACGCGGTCCCAGGACAGCTCGGAGACGTGCACGAGCCCCTCGACGCCGCCGATGTCGACGAACGCGCCGTAGTCCTGGACGCTCGTGACGGCGCCGTCGAAGACGGCCCCCTCGGCGAGCTTCTCGCGCGTCTGCCGCGCGCGCTCGGCGCGCTCCTCCTCCAGCAGCGCCCGCCGCGACAGCACGACGTCGCGCTGGTCGGCGCGCTGCACCTTGAACTGGAGCTTCTGGCCGACGAACGTCGCCGGATCGCCGACGAAGCGGACGTCGATCTGGCTCATCGGGCAGAACGCCCGCTGGCCCATGACCTCGATCTCGAGGCCGCCCTTGTTGGCGGCCTTGACGACGCCCTCGACCGGCAGCCCCGTCTGCGCCGCCTCGATGAGCGCCTCGCGATCCCGGTGCGCCTTCGACGCCCCGCGTCCCTTCGAGACGATGACCCCGCGCTCGCTCGCGTGGACGACGACGCCGTCCACGATGTCACCGACCCGCGCCGCCACGTTTCCGGCGTCGTCCTGCAGCTCGACGACCTCGATCATGCCCTCGGCGACGCCCGAGCCCAGCTCGAGGAACGCGACGTCGCTGCCGAGCTGGATGATCTTGCCCGCGACCTTGTCGCCGACCTTGAAGCGCTGGCGCGGAGCCGCGCCGGCCTCGGCGAAGAGGTCCGCGAACGAGCCCTCGTCGGGCGCCTGGACGTCGGGCAGCGGCGGCGGCTCTCCCAGCGGCAGCGGCGGCGACGAAGCCTCGGCGCGCTCGGGCGCGCGGCGCCCCTCGCCACGATCCCGCTCGCGCCGCGGTCCGCGCTCGCCCCGCTCCGGCCCGCCTCGCCTCGACCCCGGGCCGCGCGGACCGCCGCCGCCCCCAGGCCGGGGACCTCCGCTCGTGCGCTGCTCGGCGACGCGCTGCCACAGCGGGCGGTTGTCGGCCTTGGGCTCCGGACGCGCGGGCGTCGCAGCCGCGCCAGGCGGCGCGCTCTCGGATTCGGTCGTCTCGGGCAAGGGTCCGACCTGGCCCTTGCGGATCACGATCGGCCCCGGCGACTCGGGCTTCTTCTCGTTCGGCATGGCGCGCGGTTTATAGCAGACCGGAGCGGGGTGCTATACGTCCCGGTGGTGCCCGGTCGCGTCGCCATCTTCCTCAGCCATGCGGACGACACTTCGCTCCGCCTCGCCGGCGCCTGCGCGATGACCGCCGCGGCGATGGGCGACCGCGTCGACGTCTTCCTGTTCGGCCCGGCGCTGGCGGCCCTGCGCGACGCGTCGGGCGACGACGGAGACGCCGCGTCGCTCCTGGGCCAGGCGAGATCGCACGGCGCGGTGCGCCTGATCGCGTGCAGCGCCAGCCTGGTGGAAGCGCGGATCGACCTCGCGGACGCGGAGCGCTCGTTCGACGCGGTCGTCGGCTGGCCCACGATCATCGAGTGGTCGCGCGGGGTCGTCGACCGCTTCTCCTTCTGAGGGCCGCGCGCCGATACGCGCGAATCCGGGCCCCGGAGCCGCCGGGTTGCAGCGCATCCCCCTGTTGTGGAATGGAAGGGGCCCGCCCGGTCGTTCCATCATGCGCCTCCTTCCCGCCCGGGTGGTCCCCACATGGTCAGCCTTTCCCTCGATCCCCCTCGCCACGGTCGCCGCAACTCCGGCGGCGGCGGCTCCCTCAGGACCAAGCTCGTCGTCGTCGCCGTGATCTTCGGCGCGGGGGGTGCCACCGGCTTCTGGGCGGGCCGCTTCACCGCCCGCGAGGGCGTCTTCGGCGTCGGACGGGTCGCGCCCGTCGCCCGCAACGGCGCCGAGCCTGCGAAGTCGTCGGCGACCGACGCGAGCCCCGCCGCCCCGGCCCAGGCCGCTCAGGCCGCGCCGAGCGCGGCGCCGGTGGCCGCGGCGGGAGCTCCCGCTGCGCCAGCGGCGGCTGCTCCCGGTGCGCCCGCGGCGGCTGCGCCGGCTGCACCGGCGCCCGCTCCGGCCCAGGTCGGCATGCGCCGCGCGGCGGCGGTCGTGAACGGTGCGCTGGAGGACGGCATCTCGCGGGCGCTCGCGCCCGAGGACCGGGTCTACGGCGAGCAGCTCACGCAGGTCGTGAACCGGCTGCTGGTGTGGCACCTCAACGTCGCGCGCGACGGTCGCCGCGGCGATCGCATCGAGATCCTGTGGGAGCCCGCTCCGCCCGTCGCCGGCGTCCTCGGCGTGACGACGTCGAAGGAGCCGATCGTCCACGCCGTTCGCTACGGCTCCCAGAAGCTCGGCAAGGAGGTCGCGGCGTACCGGTTCCAGCCTCCGGGGAGCACCTGGGCTCGCTACTACCAGCCGGACGGGACCGAGCTCGAGGAGCGGCTGGTGGACAGCCCGATCGCGCAGTACGAGCAGATCACGTCGCTCCTGCGCGACGGCCGCAAGCACAAGGGGGTCGACTTCAAGACGCCCGTCGGCACCGAGGTCGTGGCGCCGTTCAACGGCCGCGTCGTGAAGCGCAACTGGAACTTCGCGTTCAACGGCAACTGCCTCGAGATCGTCGACGCCGCGAGCGGCCGGCGCGCGATCTTCCTCCACCTCGACGTGCTCCCGAAGGACATGGCCGCCGGCCGGGTCGTGAAGAAGGGCGAGAAGATCGCCTCGTCGGGCAACAGCGGCCGGTCCTACGCGCCGCACCTGCACTACCAGCTCGAGGACGCGGGCGGCCGCGTGCTCGATCCGTTCGCGGTGCACGCAACGAAGCGGCTCTCGCTTCCGCCCGAGCACAAGGCGGCGTTCGAAGCCGCGCGCGCGAAGCTGGACCCGATCCTGGCGACGGCGTCGGCCTCAGCGCGCGGAGGCGCCCTCCCGCACCCACCACACCCAGCCGCCGAGTCCCAGCGCCGGCTCGGGTCCGAGGTTCACCTCGAGGGTCAGCGCCCCCGGCCACGCGAGCTGGAAGGCGCGCCCCTCGCGGCGGACCTCGGGCCAGCGCGATCCGATGATCTCGGCGTGGCGCGCCCGGGTGTGGAGGAGCTCGCGGTAGACGCCGCGCAGCTCGGCGTGCCACCCGTCGCGGCGGTGCGACAGGCGCGAGCGGTCGAACGTCGCCGGATCCTGCGGATCCGGGACCTCCTCCCCGCCCGCGCTCGCGATGAACTCGGCGCGCCGCCCCTCGGTGACCGCCTTCGCCAGCGCGCGGTCGCCGTGGCTCGTGAAGTACTGGAACGGGCGGAGCTCCCCGTACTCCTCCCCCATGAACAGCAGCGGCAGCCCCGGCGCGAGGCAGGTGATCGCGGCGATCGCGGGGAGCGCCTCCGGCGGCGCGAGCTGCGCGAGCCGCTCGCCGTGCGGGCGATTCCCGACCTGATCGTGGTTCTGGGAGCCGACGACGAACTGCGCGGGGACGAGGCCGCCCGTCGACGTCCCCCACGGCTTCTTGCGATACGCCGACGGCTCACCCTGGAAGCGGAACCCCTCGCGCAGCGTCCTCGCGAGGTGCTCCGGAGCGCCGAAGTCGACGAGGAACGCGTCGCGCTCGCCGGTCAGCATCGCGTGCAGGGCGTGGTGGAAGTCGTCGGACCACATCGCCGAGCAACCCCACCCGCCCGGCGGAGGGTCGACGACCTTGCGATCCTCGAGATCGCTCTCGGCGACGACGTGGATCCGGCGGCCGGTCTCCCGCGCGACGGCGCCGACGGCGTCGCAGATCGCGCCGACGAGGTGCCGGGCGCTGTCGTCCTGGATCGCGTGGACCGCGTCGAGCCGCAGCACGTCGACGCGGAAGTCGCGGACCCACTGCTCCGCGGCGCCGACGAGGAACGAGCGCACCGCCGCCGAGCTCGCGCCGTCGAGGTCGAGCCCGTCTCCCCACGGCGTCTGGTGGCGATCCGTGAACCAGGATCCGAACGCCGGCAGGTAGTTCCCCTCCGGGCCGAGGTGGTTGTAGACGACGTCGAGGCACACGGCGAGGCCGAGGCCGTGCGCGCGGTCGACGAACCGCTGCAACTCCTCGGGACCGCCGTACGCCTCGTGCACGGCGTACGGGAACACGCCGTCGTACCCCCAGTTCCTGTGACCGGGGAACGGCTGGACCGGCAGCAGCTCGACGCAGGTGACGCCCAGATCGGCGAGGTCCGGGAGCCGCTGCGCTGCCGCCGCGAAGGTGCCGCGGTCGGCGAACGTGCCCACGTGCACCTCGTAGAAGACGAGCGCGTCGCGCCGAATACCGTCGAACGGGTGGATCCAGCGATAACGCGACGCGTCGAACACCTCCGAGGCGGCGTGCACGCCTTCCGGCTGCCGCCGCGAGGCGGGATCCGGCAGGGCGCGGCCGTCCGGGAGCACGAAGCCGTAGCGCGTCCCGGCGCCTTCGCCGGCGACCTCGGCGTAAAACCATCCTCCCTCCTGCACCTCCATCGGCACCTCGCGGTGCGCGAGGCGAACGGAAAGACGCTCGTGGAGGGGCGCCCACACCGAGAAAGCGACGCCTCGCGGCGTGAGGCGGGGGCCGTGTCGTCGGATTTCTGGCATGCGGCCAATGTGTGCGCACCGGCGGGCCGGGGCTAGCGGTCGGCGCTCCACTCGCCAAGTGGCAGCCCCGGCGGGCTTTTCGTGAATCCGCCGTGCATCGTCCGGGGGAGTGGGATAAAGTCCGACCCCTCCCGGCCCGGCGCCTGCGCACCGGCCCATCCGGCCAGAAATCTCCAGAAGAGGGTCACGAATGTCCGCTGAGAAGATCACCGGCAAGGCGCCCACGTCCAACGTGCATCTGACGCGCTGGGTGGACGAGATGGCGAAGCTCTGCAAGCCCGATCGCATCGTGTGGTGCGACGGCTCGGCAGAGGAGAAGGAGCGGCTCACCAAGGAGGCGGTGGCCTCGAAGGTCCTCATCCCGCTCGACCAGCAGAAGTGGCCGAACTGCCACTACCACCACTCGAATCCGAACGACGTCGCCCGCGTCGAGCACCTCACCTTCATCTGCACTCCGACGAAGGAACAGGCGGGCCCGACGAACAACTGGATGGACCCGCAGGACGCGTACCAGAAGCTCGGCGCGCTGTTCGAGGGGGCGATGAAGGGCCGGACGATGTACGTGGTGCCCTACGTGATGGGCCCCGCGTCGTCGCCGTTCTCGAAGGTCGGCATCGAGCTGACCGACTCCGTCTACGTCGCGCTGAACATGGGGATCATGGCTCGCATGGGGAAGGTCGCGCTCGACCGCCTCGGCGACCGTGACGACTTCAACAAGGGCCTGCACTCGGTCCGCGACTGCAGCCCCGACCACCGCTTCATCTGCCACTTCCCGCAGGACAACACGATCTGGTCCGTGGGATCCGGCTACGGCGGCAACGCGCTCCTCGGCAAGAAGTGCCTCGCGCTGCGCATCGCGAGCTACCTCGCGAAGAACGAGGGTTGGCTCGCCGAGCACATGCTCATCCTCGAGGCCGAGAGCCCGGCGGGCGAGAAGCGCTACGTGGCCGCCGCGTTCCCGTCCGCCTGCGGGAAGACGAACTTCGCGATGATGATCCCGCCGAAGGCGTTCCCCGGGTGGAAGATCCGGACGGTCGGCGACGACATCGCCTGGATGCGCGTCGGCGAGGACGGGCGGCTCTGGGCGGTGAACCCGGAGTACGGCTACTTCGGCGTGGCCCCCGGGACCAACCGGAAGACCAACCCGAACGCGATGGAGTCCGTCCGCAAGGACTCGCTCTTCACGAACGTCGCCCGCACCGCCGACGGCGACGTCTGGTG
Source organism: Anaeromyxobacteraceae bacterium (assembly GCA_035702585.1). Lineage (GTDB taxonomy): Bacteria > Myxococcota > Myxococcia > Myxococcales > Anaeromyxobacteraceae > DASSQI01. The sequence continues at coordinate 433 of DASSQI010000147.1, read as the reverse complement.
GGAGGGCATGGACACGCCGCCGCCGGACGAGCTCATCGACTGGAAGGGCCAGCCCTGGAAGAAGGGCTCGACCGACAAGGCGGCTCACCCGAACAGCCGCTTCACGGCGCCCATGCAGAACAACCCGGCGCTCTCCCCGAGCGCGGACGATCCGAAGGGCGTGCCGATCAGCGCCATCATCTTCGGCGGCCGCCGCTCCACGACGGTCCCGCTCGTCCTGCAGTCGTTCAACTGGAAGCACGGCGTCTTCATCGGCGCGACGATGGGGTCGGAGACGACCGCCGCCGCCGTGGGTCTGAAGGAAGGCGTGCGACGCGACCCGATGGCGATGCTGCCGTTCTGCGGCTACGACATGGGCTCGTACCTCGGCCACTGGCTCGCGATGCAGGGCCGCATCGCGAACCCTCCCAAGATCTTCCTGGTGAACTGGTTC
>DASSQI010000146.1:0-3309 GCA_035702585.1 Anaeromyxobacteraceae bacterium | reverse complement strand
CGGCTGGCTCTTCCTCGTGATGGAGCTGCTCGCCGGCGAGAGCCTGTTCGAGCGCATGCGCGTTGGAGCGATGCCGGTCGAGGAGGTGCTCCCGATCCTCGCCCAGATCTGCTCGGGCCTCGAGGCGGCGCACGCGCGCGGCGTCGTGCACCGCGACCTGAAGCCCGAGAACGTGTTCCTCGTCGACGGGCCGGCGCCGTGGGTGAAGCTCCTCGACTTCGGCATCGCCAAGATCACCGACTCGGTCGGGTCGAGCGAGACGGCCGCGGGCGTCGTGGTGGGCACCCCGGAGTACGCGTCGCCGGAGCAGGCGACCGGCGCCGCGGTGGACGGACGAGCCGACCTCTACGGCCTCGGCATCGTCGCCTGGCGCATGCTCGCCGGCTACCACCCGTTCCCCACCGAGGACTCGCGTCGCCTGCTCATGATGCACGCGACGCGACCGGTGCCGCCGATCGCCGACGCGCGGCCGGATCTCGCCCGCTGGCCCGGCGTCGCGGCGCTCGTCGACCGCGCGTGCGCGAAGGATCCGGAGCAGCGCTTCCAGAGCGCCGCCGAGCTGCGCGCCGCGATCGAGGCGTGCCTCCCGCCCGGGCTGCGCGCCGCCGCGGCGGCGCCGTCCGCGTCGCCGTTCCCCCGCCTCTCGCCGACGCCGCGGGTCAGCGCGCGTACACCGATCGCCGCCGCGCTCGACGTCGGCCGCGCGGTCCCGCTGGCGGCATCCTCGAGCGCGACGCCCCTCCTCATCGCGCCGCGGCGCCGCTCGCGCATCTCGGTAGCCGGCGCCGTCGTCGCGACGATCGCGGTGATCCTCGCGACGGGAGCGACGGCCACGTCGGTGCACAGGCGCAACGAGCAGAAGCGAGACGAGGTGGTCGCGGCGGCCGCGGCCGCCGAGCGCGCGCAGGAGGCGGAGGCGCAGCGCAGGGCGGAGGAGGCGGCGCGGCGCTCCCAGGAGGAGTCGGCGGCGGCAGCCGCGGCGGCCCAGGTCCGCGAGCGCGAGAGCCGCCAGCGCGAGCTGGACCGGCTCGTGGACTCGGCGCGCAAGGCGAGCGGCGCCGCCCGCATGCGCGCGCTCACGCAGCTCCGTCAGCTCGGCGCCGAGGGCCGCATCCCCGCCGCGGAGGCCTACGCGCCGCTCCTCGCGAGCCCCGATTGCGACCTGCGGAAGGCGGCGGCGCAGCGGCTCGGCGAGATCGGCGATCGGGCCGCGCTGAAGCCGCTTCGCACGCTCGCGAAGGCGACCCGCGAGGTCGACGAGGGCTACCTCTTCAAGCGGCGCGCGCCCGAGTGCGGCGCAGCCGAGGCGGCCGGAGCGGCGACGCGGATCGAGCGGCAGCTGTCGCGGCGCGCAGCGAGGTAGCCGCCCCGCGTCGCCTGGACGCACGTCACGCAGAGTTGATCGCCGCTCCTCGCGTGTTAAACGGCCTGCTCCAACTCACGCAACGCGGAGCCCTCGCATGCCCTCGGTCGAGCTGTCCGGCGCCTCCGTCGCCGACGTCGCGGCGGACTTCCTCGCACTCCCCGTCTTCGAGCAGGACCTCACGAACCCACGCGGCACGTTCGCGGACCTCGACCGCGCGCTCGGCGGCCACCTCTCGTCCGCCGCGAAGGACGAGGACTTCAAGGCGAAGCCGGACTCGACCCTCGCGATCCACACGCTCGGCAAGCTGCGCGCGAAGCGGGTGGTCCTGCTCGGACTCGGCTCGCGGGAGCGCGCAGCGGCGATGGAGCCCGGGTTCGAGGCTCTGCGGATGGCCGCCGGAGTCGCCGCGCGCCTCGCGCGGAGATCGGCGGCGGGGCGCCTCGTCGTCATCGTGCCCGACGGGCTCGACGGGCCCGGAGCTGCGCGCGCCGCGTCCGAGGGCGCCCTCCTCGGCGCCTACCGCTTCGACCAGTACAAGGCGAAGGACGATCGCAAGGAGCGCCCGCTCGAGATCGCGGTCGCGCTCGCCGACGGCTCGGAGAAGCGGCGCGAGGTGAAGGACGCGCTCGCGTTCGCGGAGCGCATGGCCGACTCGGTCGCGTGGGCGCGCGACCTCGTGAACGAGCCGCCGATGGCGTGCACGCCGTCGGCGCTGGCCGCGGCCGCCGAGGAGCTGGCCGACGAGGCCGGCCTCGAGGTGGAGGTGCGGGGACCGCGGCAGATCGCGGCGCTGAAGATGGGGATGTTCCTCGCTGTGACGCGCGGCTCGGCCGAGGAGCCGCGGCTCGTGAAGATGTCGTACGTGCCGGCGAAGCGCGCCAGGCAGAAGCCGGTCGTCCTCGTCGGGAAGGCGATCACGTTCGACTCGGGCGGGCTGTCGCTGAAGCCCACCGACAGCATGGTGACGATGAACTCGGACATGGCCGGCTCGGCGGCGGTGTTCGCGACGATGCGAATGGTCGCCGACCTGAAGCCGCCCTTCCCGGTGCACGCGCTCGTCGGTGCCTGCGAGAACATGCCCGGCGGACGCGCGTACAAGCCCTCCGACATCCTGACGGCGTACAACGGCAAGAGCGTCGAGATCACGAACACCGACGCGGAAGGCCGCCTCGTGCTCGGCGACGTGCTGGCCTGGGGCGCGGACACGCTCGAGCCGGCGGCGATGATCGACGTCGCGACGCTCACCGGCGCCTGCGTCGTGGCGCTCGGGCACTACACGGTCGGCGCGTTCGGTCCCGACGGCGCGGTGATCGACGGCGTGCTCGCCGCCGCGCGCGCCGCGGGCGAGGACTTCTGGCGCATGCCGATGGTCGACGGCGTGAAGGAGAACCTGAAGTCCGACGTCGCGGACATGAAGAACACCGGAGAGCGCTGGGGCGGCGCGATCAGCGCGGCCTGGTTCCTCAAGGAGTTCGTCGGCGACGTCCCGTGGGCGCACCTCGACATCGCCGGCCCGTCGCACCTCGGGAAGGACCGCGGGTACATGTCGAAGGGCGGCACCGGCGTCGCCGCCCGTACTCTCACGGAATTCTTGAGGAACTGGGGCCGGTGAGCCCGCGTCTGCGCGCCCTCGCCGCATCCCCCGAAAGGACTCGGGTGTTTTCCGGGGCGATCCTCCGTCATCCGCGGCCGGCGCCTCGGGCATCATTGCCGGCTGATTGAGTATTCGCACCAATGGCGAAGCTCTTCGTATTGCGAGAGATTGTCATCGTCGCGAGCGAGACAAACCCCCGACGCGAAAACGAGGAGACGACGCCATGACGAAGCTGAACGCAGGGACCCCGGTGAAGCGCGGCTACTACTTCAGCATGAAGAACTGGTCGGTGAACCCGATCGAGAAGGACGGGACCGTCCTGCACGGCGAGGCCGGCGAGCAGTTCATC
>DASSQI010000145.1:0-4838 GCA_035702585.1 Anaeromyxobacteraceae bacterium | reverse complement strand
CGTGCTGTCGAGCGCGGCGATGATTCCCATGTGGGCGACCGAGTCCCACGACGAGACCTTCTCGTAGGCGATGCTGTCGTCGATCTCGGAGGGCGCCATGCGCAGCGCCTCGGCGAAGACTTGCTTGAGGCGATCTTCGTTCCCGGCCATTCCGACGGATTATCTCAGCCGACCCGGCGCGCGGAGTGGCTCTGGTGGGGGGGCGCACTCTCCACGTCCACCGCCGGCGACGAGCTCTCGGCGTCGATGCGGCGCGCGTTCAGGGCCAGGTACATGTACGCGGTGATCGCGAGGTACATCTCGACGATCTCGTCCGTCCTGTCGAAGAGCTTGTGGAAGAGGCTGCCGCGGACCCACGCGGCCCCCGCGAGGTCGAGCCCCTGGTGAAAGACGATGAGCAGGAACCAGGGCGCGAGCATCGCAGGCGCGGCGACCCACCTCAGCGCAGCGATGCGGCGCACGGCGATGCCGATGAGACCGCCCACCCCGAACACGATCGGGAGCACCGGCAGCTTGTCGTTCATTCCGCTGAGGTTGTGGAGCGTGGTCTCGTGCTGGGCGTTGATCGCGCTCCATTGCGCCGGCGTCTGCCAGTGGAAGAACGACTGGCCCCACGCGATCTCCTCCATGCCGACGAAGAACATCCCGAGGGAGTAGACGACGTAGAACGCCGTCGTGAGGCTGCCGAGGCCCAGCTTGCGAGACCTGCGCGCGAGCGCGAGCCCCCTGAACGCGGCGAAGATGAAGAACAGGAACGTCAGGGTCTCGACCGGGCTGTTCTCGTCGAACAGCCAGCGCCGTGCCTCGACGCGCGTCGCCGGGTGGCCGAGCAGCCCGGCGGCTACCGCGAGGAAGGCGAGGGCGGCGATGAGTACTGCTCTCGCGCGCCGGCTACCCAGGAACGGATCGAGCGTCCGCATGTCGCGTGCTCCTCCGCGCGGCGGGCGACGCGTCGGTGGTGTGGCCCCTGACTTCAGCCCGGCAGAGAAGGACTCTAACTCCGCCGTTGCCTCGTGCGGGCAGCCCCTCTCGGGCGTCGCAGGCGCGTCTCCTGTCGGGTGCGGTGCGCCGTCAGTCAGCGACCGCTGCTCGCCGAACTGGGCCGTCGCTCGACCCGCGCGAGCAGCGCGCGGTACTCCGCGGCGATCGCGCCCCAGATCAGCTCGGGACGGAACTCCGCGAGCACGCGCCGACGCGCCGCCTCGCCGTGGCGCGCGCGGAGGTCCGGATCGTCCAGATAGCGCCGGAGCGCCCAGGCGAGCGCAGCGTGGTCGCGCGGCTCCACGAGGGTGCCGGTCCTCCCGTCCTCGACGGCGTCGACGCAGCCTGGCACGCGGGCCGCGACGATCGGCAGCGCCATCGCCGCCGTCTCGAGCGCGACGTTGGAGAAGCCCTCGCGGTAGGTGGGGAGCGCCACCACGTCCATCGCCGAGTAGAACGGCGGCATGTCGGTGACGTCGCTCTCGGCGAAGTGGACGCGCTCGTCTGCACGCAGCGCCGCGATCATCTCGGCCGGGATCGCGTCGTCCTCGCCCTCGAGGCTTCCCATGAGGAGCAGGTGCAGGGTGGGATGCGACGCGCGCAGCGACGACCAGGCCTGCGCCAGCTCGCGCATGCCCTTCTCGTTCACGAGGCGCCCGACGAACCCGACGACGAGCGCGTCCTGCGGGATGCCGCAGCGCGCGCGCACCTCGGAGCGGGTCGCCGCACCGAGCGGCTTGAACCGCCGCGTCGCGTCGACGCCCTGACCGCTGCCGCTCGCGAGGACCTTCACCTTGTCGGGCCGGCACAGGCCTTCCTCGACGATGATGTCTCGCACCGAGTGGCTCACCGCGAGCACCCGGTGCGCGAGCGCGCACGAGGTCCACTCTGCGGCGAGCAGGAGCCGCCGCCTGAGGCCGGTGGCCGTGAAGTGCGGCACGCCACGCACCGTGTACAGGCGCGCAGGCGTGCCGGCGAGCGTCGCCGCGATCGTGCCGAGCAGTCCGGCCTTGGGAGTGTGCGAGTGCACGACGTCCGGCCGGATGCTGCGCAGCGTCCGCCAGAGCTGCCACAGCGCCCGCAGGTCGTCGCCTGGCGTGATCCGCCTGCTCATCCGGATCGCGTGGACCTCGACCTGCTCGCGCTGGCCGAAGTCGTCCAGGTACTTCTCGGGCGACGCGATCGCGTGCAGCGTGAACCCGCGCTCCCGCATGAAGGCGGACTGCCCGACGAAGAAGTCGAGCGACCCCGCCACCGTGATGACGTGGACGACGGTGATCGGAGCAGGCGGACCCGCAGGCTCGGTCACGCGTTCACGGGAGAGGTCCGCCGAGGTCGAGGTCGTTGGGGCGCGCAAGCCTCCACAGCCTAATACCGGCGCGGCCGCCGGTGCGCGCGCTCTCCCGCCGCGCACCCGCCCGGGAACCTTCGCGGGCGCCGATGCGGCGATACGGGTTTCCCTTTTGGATGTCGCCGGCTCGCACGGCCGATCGCGCGCGCCGCCCGTGCTAGCGTCGAGCCGCGGGGTGAATGGCATGAAGATTCTGCTGACCGGAAGCCGCGGCTACATCGGTGCGGTGATGGGGCCGATGCTCGTCCGCGCCGGGCACGACGTCGTCGGGCTCGACACCGACCTGTATCGACGCTCGACGTACGGACCTTGGATCGAGCCGATCCACACCATCGTGAAGGACGTCCGCGCGCTCGAGCCGCACGAGCTGCGCGGGTTCGACGCGGTGGTCCACCTCGCGGCGCTGTCGAACGACCCGCTCGGCGATCTGAATCCCGAGCTCACCTACGACATCAACCACCGCGCGTCGGTGCGGGTCGCGGAGCTCGCGCGCTCGGTCGGCGTCTCGCGGTACGTGTTCGCCTCGTCGTGCAGCAACTACGGCGCCGCGGGCGACGCTCCGGTGGACGAGACCTCAACGCTCAACCCGGTGACGCCCTACGGCGTCTCGAAGGTGCGCGTGGAGCAGGACGTCTCGAAGCTCGCGAACGACGAGTTCAGCCCCACGTTCCTGCGCTGCGCGACGGCGTACGGCGTCTCGCCGCGGCTGCGGTTCGACGTGGTCCTGAACAACCTCGTCGCCTGGGCGTTCACGTCCGGCAAGGTCATGCTGAAGAGCGACGGCACGCCGTGGCGTCCCATCGTGCACATCGAGGACATCTCGCGCGCGGTGATCGCGGTCCTCGGGGCGCCGCGAGAGGTGGTGCACGCGCAGGCGTTCAACGTCGGCCGCACCGACCAGAACTTCCGCATCCGCGAGATCGCCGAGATCGTGAAGGAGACGGTGCCGGGCTGCGAGGTCACGTTCGCCGACAGCGCGGGCCCCGACCTGCGCAACTACCGCGCCGACTTCGGCAAGATCGCGCGCACCTTGCCGGCGTTCGAGCCGCAGTGGGACGCGCGCAAGGGCGCGCGGCAGCTCTACGAGCGGTTCCGTGAGATCGGGCTCGAGCTCGCGGACTTCGAGGGTCCGCGCTACCGGCGCATCGACCAGATCCGAGACCTCATGCGCGCGGGAAACCTGGGCGACGACCTCCGCTGGAGGTCGGTGCCGGCCGACTGAGGTCGACGTGGACTTCGCTCCGACCAGCGTCTCGGGGGTGTGGCTCCTCCAGCAGCAGCGGCACGCCGACGATCGCGGCTGGTTCGCGCGCACCTGGGACGAGGCCGAGCTGCGCGAGCGCGGGCTCGAGGCCCGCGTGGTCCAGTGCAGCGCGTCGTTCAACCACCGCCGCGGCACGCTCCGCGGGCTGCACTACCAGGCGCCTCCGTTCGCGGAGGCGAAGGTGGTCCGCTGCACGCGCGGGCGGCTCTTCGACGTCGCCGTCGACCTCCGCCCCGACTCGAGCACGTTCCGCGCATGGGTGGGTGTGGAGCTCACGCCCGAGAACGGCCGGTCGCTCTACATCCCGCGGGGCTGCGCTCACGGGTTCTTGACGCTCAGTGACGATACGGAGGTGGCGTACCAGATCACTCCCGAGTACAGCCCAGATCATGCCCGCGGCGTTCGCTGGGACGATCCGCTCCTCGCCATCGCGTGGCCCGAGCCGGTCGCCACCATCGCACCACGGGATCGCGATTACCCCGATGTGCAGCTCTCGGCACTCGAGGAGCTGCGCGGCATCTGAGAGAGGCGCCCCATGCCCGCGCGCAATCCGCTCGTCACCGTCGGCCTGCCGGTCCACAACTCGCAGGAGAAGTACCTGCCGCAGTCGATCGAGTCGATCCTGGGGCAGACGTACGGCGATCTCACCCTGCTCATCAGCGACAACGCCTCGACGGACGCGACGGCCGACATCTGCGCGAGCTACGCGGCGAAGGACAGCCGGATCGTCTACCACCGCCACCCGCGGAACATCGGCGCCGGTCCCAACCACGACTGGGTCGCAGCGCAGGCGACCGGGAAGTACTTCAAGTGGGCATCCGACGACGACTACATCCTCCCGGAGTTCCTGGAGAGGTGCGTCGCGCGCCTCGAGGCCGAGCCCGACGCGGTGCTGTGTCACACGCAGACGCGCATCGCGAGGGCGGAGGGCGACTCGTTCGCGAAGCACTATCCGGGGCTCGACGCGGCGCGGCCGTCCGAGCGGTTCGGCGTCGTCATCCTGAAGCCGCACTGGTGCGTCGAGCAGTACGGCGTCCTCCGCACGAGCGCGCTGCTCCGGACCGAGCTCCAGGCGGGCTACTTCGGCAAGGACAAGGTGATGCTGGCGGAGCTGGCGCTCATCGGCAGGTTCCTGCACGTCCCGGAGCCGCTCTTCGTCAATCGCGATCACCCCGCGCGCGCGATGAGGCTCGCCATCGACAAGCGCGCCAGCTTCCACGATCCGAGGCACGCGCAGCCCAG
>DASSQI010000144.1:0-4534 GCA_035702585.1 Anaeromyxobacteraceae bacterium | reverse complement strand
GAGGCCATGACGTCGTAGGCGGCGCCGTAACCGCGGCCCGTAACGACGGTGACCTTCGGCACGGTCGCCTCCGCGAACGCGTACAGCAGCTTCGCCCCGTTCCGCGCGAGCCCGCCCCACTCCTCGCTCGTCGTGGCGACGAAGCCCGGCACGTCCACGAACGTGAGCAGCGGAATCCCGAAGGCGTCGCAGAATCGAACGAACCGCGCGGCCTTGACCGACGCGTCCGAGTCGAGGGCGCCCGCGAGCACCGCCGGCTGGTTCGCGACGACGCCGATCGGCCGCCCGTCCACGCGCGCGAAGCCGACCACCACGTTCGGCGCGAAGCGAGCGGCGACCTCGAACAGGTGTCGGTCGTCGACCGTCCCCTTCACCAGCTCGCGCACGTCGTACGGCGTCCGCACGTCCGCGGGGACGACCGTCTTCATCGCCTCGTCGCGCCGCGCGACCTCGTCGGTGCAGGGGATCACCGGCAGGCCTCCCGAGCTGCTCGCGGGCAGGAACGACAGGAGCTCGCGCACCGACGCGAGCGTCGCCTCCTCTCCATCGAGCGCGAAGTGGGCGATCCCGGAGCGCTCTGCGTGCACGCGCGCGCCGCCCAGCTCCTCCTTCGTCACCTCCTCGTGGGAGGCCGCCCGGATGGCGTCGGGGCCGTTGATGAACATCGTGCTCGTCCCGTTCACCATGAAGACGAAGTCGGTGATCGCGGGCCCGTACACGGCGCCGCCGGCGCACGGCCCCATGACCACGCTGAGCTGCGGCACGGCGCCGGACGCGAGCGTGTGGCGCAGGAACACGTCCGCGTATCCGGCGAGCGCGGCGACTCCCTCCTGGATGCGCGCACCGCCGGAGTCATAGAGCCCCACCACCGGGCAGCCGACCTCCACGGCGCGATCGATCACGTTGCAGACCTTCTCCGCGGCGGCGGCGGAGACCGAGCCGCCGAGCACGGTGAAGTCCTGCGCGAACACGAACACCTGCCGGCCGCCGACGAGGCCGTACCCGCTGACGACACCGTCGCCGAGCACGCGCTGCTGCTCCATGCCGAACTCGGTGCAGCCGTGCGTCCTGAACTTCTCGAGCTCGACGAAGCTGCCGGCGTCGAGCAGCAGCGCGATGCGTTCACGCGCGGTGAGCTTGCCGGACTCGTGCTGCCGTCGGACGCGCTCCTCGCCGCCGCCACTCTCGGCGCGCGCGTCGAGCCGATCGAGCAGCGCCCTGCGGGGATCGGGGTCGATGGGCTTGTCCATTCGTGGGGAGCTTAGACCCTGCTGGCCCCCACCGCACGCGATCGATCAACCGCACGCGATCGTTCAACCGCACGCGATCGATCAACCGCACGCGCCGGATCAGCGCGAGCTGAGCACCGCCACGAGCGCGGCGGCGCTCGCGAGCGCGAGCGACACCACCGACAGGAGCCTGCCGCGGCGGACGCGGTCGTGGTCGGCCTCGACCGGCGGCTCCGCTCCGTCGTCTTCCTCGGGATCGGCGTCCGCGTCGGCGGGATCCACTTCCGGGTCGTCGGCGGCGAGCGCCAGCGCGGGGGCGGCGAGCGCCAGCGCGGGGGCGGCGAGCGTCAGCGCGGGGGCGGCGAGCGTCACCCCGGGCGCCGCGCCGAGATCGGTCCACACGCTCGGCTCGCCTACGGCGTCGTCCCGCGACGGCGCGTCGCAGTACTCCTCGACGGACGAGTCGGCAGCGTCGTCGGCGTCGTCGGGGTCATCGATGGCGGTCGCGACCTCGGGCTCGCCTGCGGCGGAGACTGGGCCGACCACCTCGGGTGCCATCGTCCAGGGACCATCGTCAGCCGGCGCGTCGAAGGAGAGGTCTCCGAGGTCGCCTTCGTCCAGCTCGGCAGCGGCCGGCGGCGGCGTCGACGCCGGGACGGGCGTGCGCGTGCGCCGGCGATCGAGGTCGAGGAGTCGATCGAGCGGAGGTGGGCGCGGCTCGTCGCGAAGCTGCAGCGGCGCGCCGCACGCGTGGCAACGGACGGCGGCCTCGTCCACTGGCGCATCGCACCGGGGGCAGCTCACGCCCGCGAGTGTCGCCCGGACCGGAAATGCGTCAAGAAACGGGAGCGCCTCGATATCGCGCGCCTGGCGGGAACACGGTCCCGTTCAGATGAGATCCCCGAGGCGATGCTGGAGCAGCGCGACCGCGGCGATCGCGGCCGTCTCCGCGCGCAACACCCTCGGCCCCATGGTCGCGACGTGCGCTCCGGCCGCGCTGCACTCGGCGAGCTCGCGCGCGCTGAGGCCGCCCTCCGGCCCCGTCACGACGAGGTGGCCGGGCGCCGCAGGATCGAGCGCCGACGCGAGCGGCACGCCACCCGTCTCGTGGAAGACGACCTTGCGCCAGCCCGCTGGCGCCGCCGAAAGCGCCGCGGTGAGCGTCGCCGGCGCCGACACCTCCGGGACCTCCGAGCGCCCGCACTGGCGCGCGGCCTCCGCGGCGATCTTTCGCCAGCGACGCGCCCGCTCCTCGCCGCGCTGCGGGTCGAGCCGCACGACGGACCTCTCGGCCTCGAACGGGTGGAGGGCCGCGGCCCCGAGCTCGGTCGCCTTTTGCACGACGAGGTCGCCCTTCTCGCCGCGGGCGAGCGCGAACGCGAGCGCGATCCGCGCCGCCGGGCGCGGCGCCTCCCGTCGCGGGCCGAGCTCCAGCTCGCCGGCCGCCGAGAGCCGCGCGTCGTAGGCGCCACCCTCGCCGTCGAACACCTCGAGCGCTGCGCCGGGCTCGAGCCGCAGCACGTCGCGGAGGTAGTGGAGGTCGTCGTCGCCGAGCCGTGCGCGGCCGGCCTCGATCCGCTCGCGAGGTACGTGCAGCCGCCGGCTCACGCCGGCCTCCGCAGCGCGACGAGGCGCCACTCGCCCTGCGAGCGATCGCCGTCGGGCTCCAGCCGGTCGAGCCCCTCCGCGAGGTACGCCGCGCGGACCTCGTCCTCCTGTCCGGCGAGGATCCCCGACAGGAGCAGCGTGCCGCCGGCGGCGAGCCGGGCCGCGATGCCGGGCGCGAGCTCGACGAGCGTGTTCGCGAGGATGTTCGCGATGACGAGGTCGAACTCGCCCCGCAGGACCTCGGGGGGCTCGGACGAGAGCTCGAGCGCCACGCGGTTCCGGGCCGCGTTCTCGGCGGCGACGTCGAGCGCGACCGGATCGTTGTCGGTCGCGACCACGCGCGCGGCCCCGAGCCGGGCTGCGGCGATCGCGAGCAGGCCCGATCCCGTCCCGACGTCGAGCACCCGGACGCCGGCCCGCCCGCGAACGACCTCGCCGAGCGCGGCGAGGCAGAGCGAGGTCGTGGGGTGGGTGCCCGTGCCGAACGCCATGCCCGGATCGAGGACCACCTCGACCGCGCCGGGCGGCGCCGCTCCCTCGATCCACGACGGGCGCACGAACACGTCACCGACGGTGAACGCGCGGAGCCCCGCCTTCCAGGTCTCGCTCCAGTCCTGCTCCACGACCTCCGCGACGTCCCCGGCCCCGATCGCCACGCGCGCGGCGTTCGCGTCGGGCTCGTCCGCGAACCAGGCGACGAGCAGCGCACGGCCCGGCGCTGGCGCCGGCTGCCCGGGCATCGGCAGCGTGGTGGAATCGCGCACCTCGACGCCGCTCGCGCCCGCCTCGAACAGGCTCGCGGAGACCTCCTCGGCGTCGCCCTCCGGCACCTCGACGGTCAGGGACCAGGACATGGGGGCTATGTAGCGCGGATCGGCGCCGCGGTCGTGCTCGCTCGACGGCCGAGCGCGAGAGCCGCGGATCGATCAAGATCACCCCCGTGAGCTTCGGCGTGTACGTCCACTACCCGTGGTGCATGCACCACTGCCCGTACTGCGACTTCGCGGTGTCGACGACCCGGCCCGAGCAGGACCGCTACACGCGCGCGGTGCTGCGCGAGCTGGAGCTGCGCGCGCCCGCGTTCGACGGACTCGCGTGCGCGACGCTCTACATCGGCGGCGGCACGCCCTCGCTGTGGGCGCCCGCCGAGATCGCGACGGTGATCGGCGCGATCCGCCGCAGGCTCGACATGCCTGCGAGCGCCGAGGTGACGCTGGAGGCGAACCCCGAGTCGGTGGACCGCGACCGGCTCTCCGCCTGGCGCGACGCCGGCGTGAACCGGGTCTCCATCGGCGTGCAGTCGCTCGATGCCGGGGTGCTGGCGAAGCTGGGGCGCCGGCACGGCGTCCGCGAGGCGGAGGAGGCGGTCGCGCGCGCCCTGGCCGTGTTCGACGACGTCTCGGTGGACCTCATCTACGGCGCGCGCCGCTCGACGGTGGAGACGGTGCGCGCCGACGCCGAGCGCGTCGCGGCGATGGGCGTGCCGCACGTCTCGGCGTACGCCCTGACCCTGGACCTCGAGGTCCTCGCGGAGGAGGTCCCGCTCGCGCGGCTGCGGCGCCAGGGACGCTTGCCGCTGCCGTCGGACGATGACGTCCTCGCCCAGTCGCGGGCGCTCCGGGCCGCGCTGCGCGCGGCCGGGCTCCGGCGCTACGAGATCTCGAACTTCGCGAGGCCGGGGTACGAGTCGGTGCACA
>DASSQI010000143.1:0-4322 GCA_035702585.1 Anaeromyxobacteraceae bacterium | reverse complement strand
GGGGCCTCGGCGGTGACGCGCTCTCCATCGGGCGCGTCGAACGACAGCCGCTGGGCGTGCAGCGCGTGTCTCAGGAGCCCGTGCACGGCCGCCGCATCTCCGCCGTACAGGACGTCGCCGACCACGGGATGCCCCAGCGCGGCGAGGTGCGCGCGGATCTGGTGCATGACGCCGGTGACGATCCGCACCTCGACCACGGTGTGCCGCGGCAACGTGCGCACGACCTCGTAGTGCGTGAGCGCCTCGCGCGGACGGCCCGCGCCGCGAGGCGCGCGCTCCGGATCGGGCACCACCAGCACGCGCCCTCCGCGCTGCGCCAGCGGGAGCGAGCAGGTGCCGCCCACCGTCATCCGGCCGACGACCACCGCGAGGTACACCTTCTCCACCGTGCGCTTCGCGAACTGCTCCCGCAGCGCCGCCCACGCGTCGGCGTCGCGCGCGAACGCGACGCAGCCCGAGGTCTCGACGTCGAGGCGCTGCACCGCCCCGCCCTCGCGCGGATCCGGCGACGCGTCCGCGCACTCCGGGTAGCGCGCGACGACGGCGTTCGCGAGCGTCCCGCCCTCGTCCGCGAGCAGCGGGTGCGTCGCCATCCCGGCGGGCTTGTCCACGACGAGGCAGCGCGGCAGCTCGACGAGCACGCGGAGCGGCAGCTCGGACGCGGGCGCCGGGGCGCCGGCGGTCTCGGGCAGCTCGATCTCGACGAGCGCACCCGGCGCGGCCGGATCGCTCGCGCGAGCCCGCCGGCCGCGAAGCCTCACGGCGCCGTCGTGGAACGCCTGCTTCACCGGGGCGCGGCCCACGCCGAGCGCGTCGGCGATCGCGCGGTCGAGGCGACCCGTCGCGGTGAGCGGCAGTCTGAGCTCGTGCTTCACGCGCTGTCTCGTACGCCTCCTGTGCGGGGCTGCTGCCCCGTGGCGCCGTCCATAGGCCTCTCTCTCCGGGCGTTGCAACGGGAAACGTCCAGCGCGCGCGGCCCGGGTGGCGGGTGGCGCCGCACGTAGCGCCTCAGAAGGGCGCGCGCGGCCGCCTCGCGCCGAGCAAGTACGGGTCTGCGCGCCGCGGCGCGCAGAGCCTGGAGGAGTCGCCGAGATGGCCATCCCGCTCACGCTGCCGGTGACCGTGGAGCAGGTCCGCGCGCTGAGGGTCGGTGACGAGGTGCTGGTCAGCGGTCGGCTGTTCACTGCCCGCGACGTCGCGCACCGCTACCTCTCCGCGAACGACGACCCCGCGGTGCGTGCGATCGCCACCGGGAGCTTCGTCTACCACTGCGGTCCGGTCGTGTCGCAGGACCCTGCATCGAAGCAGTTCCGGTTCGTCGCCGCGGGTCCGACGACGTCGATCCGCGAGGAGCCTTGGCAGGCGGAGGTCATCGCGCGGTACGGCCTTCGCGGGGTGATCGGCAAGGGCGGCATGGGAGCGCGCACGCTCGAGGCGCTGCGCCAGCACGGCGCCGTGTACCTCCACGCAGTGGGCGGCCTCGCCGTCGTGCTCGCGAAGTGCGTCACGCGCGTCGAGGCGGTGCACAAGCTCGAGGAGTTCGGAATTCCCGAGGCGATCTGGTGCGTCGAGGTGAAGGACTTCCCGGCGGTCGTCACGATGGACTCGCACGGGAAGAGCCTCCACGAGGCGACGGACGGCGACGCGGCGCGCATCGCGAAGGAGCTGATGGAGCGGAAGGTTGGATGACGACGATCAGTGCAGCGACCGCGCCTTGTTCGCTCGGCGCGGAACGGCCGCGCTCCGCGACGCGGCCCGAGCCCGGACGCGCATGGGCATGACCCCGTAGAACAGCTGGTCCTCGGAGTAGACGCGGCGGCCGCCGTACTCGTCGTCGTCGTACCAGTGGCTGGGCCGCTCGAGCCACATGCGCGCGGTGACGAGCCCCTCGCGCGCGAACGGCTCGAGGGCGTCGGGCACCTCGGCGAGGTAGCGGTCGCGAATCTTGCGCATCTGCCGGTCGTAGGCGGGGCGCGGCAGGACCGAGTGGCGCCGGCCGCGGTGCAGCGTGCCGTCGAACTTCGCGCTCACGTGGTAGAGCTCGTGGAGGACGGTCGTCAGGCGCTGCTCGGGCGTGGATCCCACGAACCACAGCGGCCGCAGCGTGATGACGTACAGGATCTTCCGCCCGCGGATCCGGATGAGCGGCTTCTTCTGCCCGCCCGTGCGCGTGCGGTCGCGCGTCTCCTTGAAGTGCGCCGGCCGGATCGTCGCCCGGCTCGCGCGCCGCGCCTCGCCCGCCACGACCAGGATCCGCGACGGCCGCACGTGCTCGAACTCGGGGAGCCGCTTCGCGACGTCGCGGATGAGCCGCTTCACCGCGAGGGTCATGTTTGGGCGCGGCGGGGCCACGTCATCCGCGCTTGCGCGCCTTCGGCTTCTCCGCCGCCACGGCGGCGGCGCCCTTCGCCGGCCCCGGCTCGAAGCGCGGCTTCTCCGGGTGCTTGCGGTAGACGAGGATCGTCCGCCCCAGGACCTGCGCGACCTGCGCGTCGGCGCGCTCCGCGAGCGCGTCGGCGACCTCGAACCGGTCCTCGGGGCTCTCGCTGCCCACCTTGAGCTTCACGAGCTCGTGGTGATCGAGCGCGTCCGACAGCTGGCGCAGCACCGCCTCCGTGACGCCCTCCTTGCCGACCTGCACGATCGACGAGAGGTGGTGGCCGGCGGCGCGCAGCTGCCGGCGCAGCGGCGAGGAAGGCATGAGGCTCTTCTTCTTCGGGTTCGTCGGTGCGGGCATTCACTTCCTCAGGTGCTTGAGCTCGCGGAGGAGCTCGGCGTTCTCGCCGTCCAGTACCAGGCCGCGCTTCAGGTGCCGCTCGGCCTGCGCGACGTCGCCGGTGAGCTTCGCCATCTGGCCGAGGAACAAGTACCCCGGCATGCAACGCGGGTTCACCTTGAGCGCAGCCTCGATGACGCGCTCGCCGGTCGTGCGGCGGCCCTTCTTGTCGTCGTCGACGAGGAACAGGACCCAGGCACGCCAGACGTCGAACTCGGGTTCCTTGGGGTTGAGCTGCGCGGCGCGGTCGATCGAGCCCAGCGCCGCGGCGTATTGCCGGGTCTTCACCTGGATGACCGCCTGCTGGAAGACCTGCTCCGCCTCGAGCAGCGCCGCGACGTCGACGGATGGAGCGCCGCCGTTCGCCAGCTCGTCGATGTAGCTCGCGCGGCGTCCCTCGTCCGACAGGACGCGCCACGCCTCGGAGACGCGGGCGAACACGTCCGCGCGCAGCTTGCGCTGCTCGTCGTTCTCTCCCGCGTAGGCGGAGTCGGGGTGGTACTGCTTCGCGAGCTGGAAGTACGCGGTCTTGATCCTCGACGAGGGCGCGTCGCGACCGACGCCGAGCACCTCGAAGTGGTCGCCCGCGGCCATGCGCTCGAGCGTCGCGCGCAGCGACTCGACGGACGCTGCCGGCGCCTGCGCGGCCGTCGTCGCTTGCGCCGTTGTCGCTGGCGCCGCAGCCGCTTGCGCCGTTGTCGCTGGCGCCGCCGGGATCGGCGCTGGCTGGACGGGCGTCGCAGCCATCCGGGCCGCCGGGATCGGCGTCGCGGTCGGCGCCGCTGTCGCGCGGGGCGCTGGCGGCGTCGTGGGCGCACCGGCGCCCGCAGGCACGGTGGGCGGCATCGCCGCTGGCGTCATCGAAGGTTTCGGCGAGGGGGGGCGCTTCGCCTCCGCGTGCTCCGCCTCGGGCGGCGGCGGCCGCTCGGCGCCGAACGAGAGCAGCTCCGTCTCCGCGAGCAGCAGCGCGACGCGGAGGAGCGAGGTCGCCTCCGCCGGATGGCGCGCGGCGAGCTCGGCGGGGCTGTGCACCTGGTCGAAGAACGAGCCCGCGCGCGCCTCGAGCGCCGTGAGCTTGAGATCGGCGATGGAGATGCGCCCGCCGGCGCGCAGCGCGACCCGGTGGATGCGCGCGCCGAGCCGCTGCCGCACCGCGAGCGCGTCGAGGCGGCGGACGGCGTCGCAGAGCAGCGCGAAGCGCGAGCCGAGCGGGAACGCCGACGGAGGAGACGGTACGTTCGGCTCCCAGCGCGCGGTCCCGACGTGGAGCGAGAGCGCGCGCGAGAGGATGCCGACCGCGTGCTCCTGCAGCACGCGGAAGCTCTCGGCGGGATTGAGGACGCCGAGGGCCGCGAGAGCGGTCACGAGATCGCCGCCCAGCTTGGTCCGGGCGACGTCCGCGCCGGCGAGCCGTTCGGCGGCGACGAGCCCGCGCGCGACCAGGAACGCGCCGAGATCGTCGGCGGGGTCGTTCGAGCTGGCGTGCTCCGGAGTGCCGCGCTTCAGGTGGACGACGTAGCGCGCGCCGGCGTCGAGCGTCAGCCGC
>DASSQI010000142.1:0-15083 GCA_035702585.1 Anaeromyxobacteraceae bacterium | reverse complement strand
CTTCACGTGCCGATCGCCACCCGCGGCGTCGTCGTACCGCGACAGCGGCGGCTCGTGCGTGGTGAGGACCTGCACGAGCTTCGCGGCGTCTATCGAGCTGCCGCCGCCGATCGCGATGAAGCCGTCGCAGCCGCCCGCGCGGAACGCCGCGAGCCCGTTCATCGCGTCCCGGTCGGTGGGGTTCGGCTGGACGTCCTCGAACGTCGAGAAGCGCAGCCCGGCCCCCGCGAGCACGTCCCGCACCCGGCGCGCCAGCCCCGCCTTGACGACGCCCTGGTCGGTGACGACGAGCGGGTTCGCCATGCCGAGCCGCGCCACGTGCTCGGGCAGCCGCGCGAGCGCCCCCGGACCGAGCACGACGCGCGTCGGCCAGGACAGCTCCGTGATCCTCACGTCCGCGGGCAGATCGAAGAACGCCATCGCCGGTCCTCTTCAGATGATCTCGAGGTAGCGGAGTTCAGATGATCTCGAGGTAGCGCTCGAGCTCCCACGTCGTCACCGCGCGCTCGAACTGCCGGATCTCCCACTCGCGCGTGCGGATGAAGTGATCGAGGAACCCCTCCCCGACGAGGTCGCGGGCGTGCGGCGAGCGCTCGAGCAGCTGCAGCGCGTCCTTCAGGCTCCGCGGCAGCGGCGGAGCGTCGGCGGCTCCGTAGGCGTTGCCCGTCGCCGGGGGCGGTGGCTCGATCCCGTTCTTCACGCCCCACAGGCCCGCCGCCAGCGACACCGCCATGCCGACGTACGGGTTCATGTCGGCGCCGAGCTGACGGTACTCGACGCGCATCGTCTTCGGGTCGTCGCCGATGACGCGCAGCGCGCAGGTCCGGTTCTCGACGCCCCACGTCGCGCTGGTGGGTGCCCAGGTGTTCTCGACGCTGCGCTTGTAGCTGTTGATGGTCGGCCAGTAGAGCGCGGTGAGCTCCGGCATGAGCGCGAGCTGGCCGCCGATGTAGTGGCGCAAGACCGAGCTCATCCGGCCCGGCGCGGCCGCGTCGTGGAACGCGTTCGTCTCGCCGGCCGCGTCCCAGAGCGACTGGTGGACGTGGCCGGAGCACCCTGGCAGCTTCGCGTTCCACTTCGCCATGAAGCAGGCCGTGAGCCCGTGCCGGGCGCAGACCTCCTTCACGACCGTCTTGAAGAGCGCGGCCTTGTCCGCGGCCCTCTCCAGGTCGTCGTAGTGGACTGCGGTCTCGTACACGCCGGGGCCGGTCTCGGTGTGCATGCCCTCCACCGGCACGTCGAACGCGTTGCACCCGTCGATGATCGCGTGGACGAGGCCCGAGTTCGCCGAGCTCCGGAGCCACGAGTAGCCGAACATGCCGGGCGTGAGCGTCGCGAGCTCGCGGAAGCCCTTCTCGCGGAGCGACTGCGGCGTCTCGCGGAAGATGAAGTACTCGTACTCCGAGCCGAACCGCGGCAGGAACCCCATCTCTCGCGCCCTGCGGCCGACGCGCTGGAGGAGCTGGCGCGGGGACGCCTCGAACGGCGAGCCGTCCGGGTTCAGGAAGTCGAGGATGAACGCGGCGGTGTCCGGCTCCCAGGGGATCACGCGCGCCGTCGAGACGTCCACGGTCGCGCGGGCGTCCGGGTAGCCGGTGTGCCAGCCGGTGACCTTCGCGTTGTCGTACAGCTCGTCGCCGGAGTCCCAGCCGAACACGACGTCGCAGAAGCCGAGGCCGCTCTGCACCGCGTAGAACAGCTTCTCCAGCGAGACGTACTTGCCGCGCCACACGCCGTCGACGTCGAACCCACCGATCTTCGCCTTGGCGATGCCCTTCTCGGCGCACCAGCTCTTCAGCCGCGCGGCATCGCTCGTGCGTCCGGGATCTGCGGTTCCCATGTTCACTCCGGGAGCTTCGTCCAGACGGTCTTCAGCTGGAGGAAGCCGTCCAGCGCGTGGTGCGAGAGGTCGCGCCCCCAGCCCGACTCCTTGTAGCCGCCGAAGGGGGCGGCATCGTCGAACTCGTTGAAGCAGTTGATCCAGACGACGCCGGACTGGAGGCGCCGCGCGAGCGCGTGCGCGCGCGCGACGTCGTGCGTCCAGATCGACGCCGCCAGCCCGTAGCGGGTGCCGTTCGCGATCGCGAGCGCCTCGGCGTCGTCCGAGAACCGGATGCACGACAGCACGGGCCCGAAGATCTCCTCCTGCGCGATGCGCATGCCGGGCCGCACGTCCGCGAACACCGCTGGTCTCACGAAGTTGCCGCGCGCCTTCGCGCCCTCGACGTCGCGCGTGCCGCCCGCGAGGAGCTTCGCCCCCTCGTCGGCGCCGGCGCGCACGTAGCCGAGGATCGTCTCGAGCTGGCGCGAGCTCACCTGCGCGCCCATCTCGGTCGAAGGGTCGAGCGGATCGCCCACGACCATCGCGCGCGCTCGGGCGGCGAGGTCCGCGACGAAGCCGTCGTACGCGCTCTCGTGCACGAGGACGCGCGAGCCCGCGTTGCAGATCTCGCCCTTGTTCGAGAAGATCCCCCAGAAGCACGCCTCGATCGCGCGCTCGCGGTCGGCGTCGCCGAAGACGACCTGCGGGCTCTTTCCGCCGAGCTCGAGCGTCAGCTTCTTGAGGTTCGTGTCTCCCGACGCGTGGATGAGCCGCCGCGCCGTGCGGATCGATCCGGTGAAGCTGATCTTGTCGACGCCCGCGTGACGGGCCAGCGCCTCCCCCGCGACGTCTCCCGTCCCGGGCAAGACGTTGAGGACGCCCTCTGGGAAGCCGACCTCGCGCGCCAGCTCGCCGAGCTTCAGCGCGGTGAGCGGCGTCAGCTCCGACGGCTTCAGGACCACGGTGCAGCCGCTCGCGAGCGCCGGGCCGAGCTTCCAGCACATGATGCACGTCGGGTAGTTCCAGGGGACGATCGCGCCGACGACGCCGACCGGCTCCCTGAGCACGTACGTGTGGAACGGACCGTCCACCGGCACGACCTCGCCGAAGATCCGGACCGGCCACTCCGACCAGTACGTGAGCGTGGCTGCGCCGGGCGCGACGTCGCCGCGGATCGCCTCGCGAAAGGTCTTGCCGTTCTCGAGCGACTCGACGAGGCCGAACTCCTCTCGCCTGTCCCACAGGAGCTCTCCGAGCCTGCGGATGAGCCTTCCGCGGTCGCGCGGGTTCATCTTCGACCAGGGGCCCTCGTCGAAGGCGCGCCTCGCCGCGCGCACGGCGAGATCGACGTCGCTCGCGCTCGCCGCCGGGACGTCGCACAGCTTCGCGCCGGTGGCCGGGTTCGTGAGCGGCAGCGTCCCGTCTCCGTGCGGATCGACGAAGCGCCCGTCGATGAACAGCTTCAGCGGGGGGAGTTGGGGCTCGAGGGTGCGGGGATCGGTCATTGGCCTCGCCGTGTACTTGGTCGCGGACCCTCGCTCGATGGTAGGAAGCGCACGGGTTCGCCGCATGTGGAGAGCGGCTCCAGGTGGGTCGTCGTCGATGAAGCAGGTGGGTCGTGACGCGACGAGGAACGTCCTCGTCCTGAAGAGCGGTTCGACGGCGGCACCGGTTCGGGTCGCGCTCGGCGACTACGACCGCTGGTTCGCGGCTGCGCTCGCGCCCTGCGGCTGCGCGGTGCGCGTCGTGGACGCGCACCGCGGCGAGCAGCTGCCTCGCGAGGTGCGCGCGTTCGACCGCGTCGTCATCACCGGCTCGCCGCACTCGGTGCTCGAGGACGCTCCCTGGATGAAGCGGGTCGCCGAGTACGCTCGGGAGTCCGCTGCGCGCGGGATCCCGGTGCTGGGCGTGTGCTTCGGCCACCAGCTCCTCGCGCGCGCGTTCGGCGGGGAGGTGCGGCGCAACCCGGCGGGGCGCGAGATCGGCACGGTGACCTGCACGCTCACGGCAGCTGGCGAGAGGGATCCGCTCTTCGCCGGCGTTCCGCGCACGTTCGCCGTGCAGACGACCCACGAGGACGTGGTCGTCGAGGCGCCGCCCGGCGCCGAGCTCCTCGCCACGAACTCGTTCGCCACGAACCAGGGATTCCGGCTCGGACCGGACGTCTGGGCGGTCCAGTTCCACCCCGAGGTCACGACGGAGACGATGGCCGCGATGGTCGCTGCGCGCGCGCAGGGGCTCGCGGCGGAGGCCGCGGCGCGTGGCGAGGATCCGCGCGAGCGCGTCCGATCGATTCTCGCCGCGATCCGGCCGGCGCCGTTCGGCGCGGCGGTGCTGCGAAACTTCGTCATGGGCGCCACAAGTGCCCGGAATCGTTGACGGTAATGCCTGGGCGAACCCGCCGAGGCCCCCTTCAAAAAGGGGCATCCGTGGGCGGTCGGGCCTAAGATGCCGCGCGTGAACGCGGACCGTGCACGGCTTCCGATTCCGCGAATCGGCTCGCGCGAACTCTTCCCCGAACTCGCGCCGAGGGTCTACGCGAACCACGCCGGCGTGTCGCCGCCTTCCCTCCGGGTCCGCAGGGCGGTGGACGACCTCCTCGGCGCGTACGCGCGCGACGGCGCAGCCGCGGTGGAGCAGACGCTGTCCATCCGGTCGCGGCTGCGTGCGGCGATCGCGAAGCTCGTCGGCGCGCGGCCGGAGGAGATCGCGCTCACGGGCGGGGCGTCGCACGGGCTGCTCGCGATCGCCCTCTCGCTCCCGTGGAGGGCGGGCGATCGCGTCGTGCTGTTCGAGGGCGAGTTCCCGGCGAACGTGACGCCGTGGCTGCGCGCGGCGGAGCTGTTCCAGGTACGACCGGTCTTCCTCCGCGCGCGGGACCTCGAGGGGGACGCCGCCGCCGGGCTCGAGGCGCTCGAGCGGGAGCTGCGCGGGGGCGCGCGCGTCGTCGCCGTGAGCGCGGTGCAGTTCCAGACCGGCGCGCGGATGCCGCTCGAGGAGATGTCGCGCCTGTGCCATCGCCACGGCGCCGCGCTGTGCGTCGACGCGATCCAGGCGGTGGGCAGCGTGCCGTTCGACGTGAACGCGCTCGGCGTCGACTTCGCGGCCGGCGGCGCGCACAAGTGGCTCATGGGGCTCGAGGGCGCCGGATACCTCTACGTGCGCCAGGAGCGCATGCCCTCGCTTCGACCCGCGCTCGCCGGGTGGCTCTCGCACGACGAGCCCGTGTCCTTCCTCACCGAGGGGCGCGAAGGCCTCCTGCGTTACGACCGGCCGCTGCGGCGACGCGCAGACGTCTTCGAGGCGAGCTCCGCCGCGAGCGCGTCGTTCGCCGCGCTCGAGGCGGCCGTCGACACGGCGCTCGAGCTCGGCGTCGAGCGGATCCACGACCACGTCCAGGCGTGGTGTGATCGGCTCGAGCCGGCGCTTCGCGAGCTCGGCTTCGCGGTGCTCCGCGCGGCCGATCCGGCGGGGCGCTCCGGCATCCTCTCGGCACGGCCGCGAGCGGGAGTCGACGCCCGCCGCGTCCGCGATGCCCTATCGACTTCGGGGGTCGCGGTCGCGATCCCCGACGGCGTCGTGCGGTTCTCGCCGCACTGGCCCAACTCTCTCTCGGAGATCGAACTCGTGGTTGAGGCTCTGGATGGCGCGCGCTAGCGCGCGACGTGGGCTGGCGCAGAGCGCCGGTCGCGGCCACATCGTGAAACGGGGTTCTGGAATGGCTGTCGTGCGCAGGGAAAAGGGCGACAAGGCGGATCGGGAGCGGAAGCCGACGATCTTCCAGGAGGCGATGGAGACGTTCTTCCGCGCCGCCGATCTCATCGGCATGGACAAGCGCGTCCGGCTCGAGCTCGAGGAGCCCGATTACGAGCACATCTTCTACGTCACGCTGCAGATGCGAGATCGCCTCGTCCCGCTCGACGAGGGCGAGGAGGCGGAGTTCAAGGACCTGCCGGTCTCGTCGGTGCGGGCGAACGACGCCCTCGAGCCGCTCGCGAACGGATCGTACGTGCTGCACCGGCGTGCCCTCCTCGACGCCGACATCACGATGCGAGGCGGCGTCATCCGCCTGCCGAACCGCGGCTTCTTCCGGATCGAGAAGGGCGAGGCGCGCAAGTTCAAGGCCTACCGGATCCAGCACAACATGGCCCGCGGCCCGTACAAGGGCGGCGTCCGCTACCACAAGGACGTGACGCTGGATCTCTTCAAGGCGCTCGCGGCCGAGATGACGTGGAAGACGGCGATCTGCGAGGTGCCGTTCGGCGGCGCGAAGGGCGGCATCCGCATCGACCCGGCCAACTTCTCGAAGGAGGAGCTCGAGCACCTGACGCTGCGCTTCATGTACAAGATGCGCAACCTCGTCGGCCCGTTCCGCGACATCCCCGCGCCGGACGTGAACACGAACGGCGAGATCATGGCGATCATGATGCGCCAGTACACGGACTCCGAGCGCGATCGCCACGCCTCGCGCGGCGTCGTGACCGGCAAGGACGTGCGCATCGGCGGGTCCGAGGGGCGCGTCAAGGCGACGGGACAGGGTGTCGTGTTCGTCATCGAGGAGTGGGCGCGCGAGAAGGGCTTCGATCTCCGCGGCGCGCGGGTGCTCGTGCAGGGCTTCGGCAACGTCGGCGCGAACGCGGCCGAGATCCTCGCGAGCATGGGCGCGCAGATCGTGGCGGTGAACGACGCGTTCGGCACGATCCACGCCGAGCACGGCCTCGACATCCCGGCGCTCGTCTCCCACGTCCACCAGAACCCGAAGAACCTCCGCCGCACGGTGGCCGGGTTCCCGGGCGCAGAGGCCATCTCGAAGGACGACTTCTGGCGAATCCCGGCGGACATCCTCATCCCGGCGGCGCTCGGCGGTGAGATCGACGGCAACGTCGCGGAGGCGGTGAACGTGAAGCTGGTGGTCGAGGCGGCGAACGTCCCGACCACGCCGGAAGGAGACCGCACGCTCCTGGCGCGCAAGATCGACGTCATCCCCGACATCATCGCGAACGCCGGCGGCGTGACCGTCTCCTACTACGAGTGGCTCCAGAACCAGCGGATGGAGCACTGGACCGAGCAGGAGGTGAACGGCCGGCTCGAGCGCGCGATGAAGTCGAACTTCGCGATCATCCGCGACATCGCGCTCGATCGCCCGCAGCGCACCGCGCTCCACGACTCGCGCCGCTACTGCATCGGCCGCCAGCTCGACATGCGCACCGCCGCGATGGTGCTCGCGCTGAAGCGCATCGAGGCCCACTACCTGCTCGAGGGGTTCTCGCAGTAGCTACGACTCGTCGCCCGACACCGCCGCGAGGAGCTCCTCGCGGCGGCGCTCGAGCAGCGCCGCGACGTGCGGCAGCGTCGCGCGGTACGTCGCGTAGGCCGCCACGGCGAGCACCGCCCAGCACGGCGCCATGAGCCACGGCGAGTCGGCCCACACCGCGAGGAGCACGGGCGAGCCGAAGACGCCGGTCGCGCCCGACACGATCGCGAGCCCGCCGAGCGACGACAAGGGCGGGATCGGAGCGGCGCGGCGGCTCCCGAGCGCGACCGCGCGCGGGTTCAGGATCGACACGACGTTGCCCGCGCCGTGCAGCGCCGGCGCGAGCCCGAGGTTCAGCGCGACGGCGCCGGCGATCGCCCACCCGGGAGGCCACCCGGCGACCGAGATCGCGGCGCACGCGCAGACGACGAAGAGCAAGAGGCTCGAGACCGCGAGCGCCCTGTTCCGCGTGCGCAGCACCGTCTCGGCGCGGATCGGGGCGAGGAAGAGCGTCCGCGCGCCGCCGTGCTCCCATCCGAAGGCGTTCAGCCAGAACGCCTGCGACACGAGGTGGACGTACGCGGCCATGACCAGGACGGGCAGCGCGGCCGAGAGCTCCGCGGCGCCGCCGAGCGGCTTCCGGGCGAGGTGCCACGCCACGATCGCCGTGATGATCGGCAGGACCACGCTGTAGACGCGCACCGCGGGGTTTCGCGCGAGGTAGCGGAGCTCCTTCTCGACGAGCGGTCCGGTGACCCGCCCGAGGAGCCCGACCGACACGGGCGCGCTGCTCGCTCGGACCGCGCTGCCCTCCCCGCCTGAGCGCGCGGCGGCGAGCGCGAGGCGGTACGCGGCGAGCGCGGTGACGACCGCCGAGGCCGCGAGGAGGCCGATCCAGGGCCACGCCTCGGCGGTGCGGCCCGCGTACAGGAGGCGGGCCGCGGCTGCCGCGAGCGCCGGCGGGTACGCGATCCACTGCGCGCGCGAGAGGATGTCGGCGAGCGCGCGCGGCGACTCGGCCGCGAACCCGGTCGTCACGAGCAGCGCCGCCCAGCCGACGAGCGCCGCGACGAGCACCAGCTCGCGGAACCAGCGGCTGCGGGCGAACCGGCCGCCGACCTCCTGCACGAGGGCGACCAGCGCGGCGGTCGAGGCCGCGAACGCGACGAGCGTGATCGCGAGCGGCCCGAGCCACGCGCCGGGGCGCGCCAGCGCCGCCCCGAGGAACGCGCCGCCGAGGAGGGCCACCCAGAACAGCGTGAACGGGTCTGCGACCGCGGCGCCGGCGAGGCCGACGAGCCAGACCCGGCGAGGACGGATCGGGTAGACGAGGAACCGCCGCAGGTCGAGCGTGTCGCGGTCGCCGAGGGTCAGCGACACGGCGGTCCAGGTCTGCCACACGCCGAAGAGGATCGCGGTGATCGTGACCGACGCCTGCAGGCCGACGCCGACCCGGGCGGCGCGCCAGCTCCCGATCCCGACGAGCGCCGCGGCGCCGATGCTGCCGGGGACCGCGAGCAGGAACAGGACGAACACGGCCACGCCCTCCGCCGTGCCGCGGGCCCCGCGCAGCCGCCGCCAGGCGAGCAGCGCCCGCAGCTCGACGAGCGCGAGCAGCGGCGAGCCGCGCCGGCTGGCGTCCGCCTCGCTCATCCCGATCGCTCGGCGGGACCGGCGAGCCACGAGAGCGCCGCGGCGCCGCGCGGCGCCTCGCCGACGGCGCGGATGAACGTCTCCTCGAGCGTGCCGGCGGCGCGGACCTCGTCGAGCGTCCCCTCGAGCACGAGCCGGCCGCGGTGGATGATCCCGACGTGCGTGACGAGCCGCTCGACGACCTCGAGCACGTGGCTCGTGAGGAAGACCGTGAGCGCGCCGCGCGCGACGAGGTCCTGCAGGAGCCGGCGGATGCCTCCGACCGCGACCGCGTCGATCCCCTCGAACGGCTCGTCGAGGAACAGCAGCCGCGGCCCGTGGATGAGCGCACACCCGAGCGCGAGCTTCTTCTTCATGCCGTGGCTGTACTCGCCGACGAGCTTGCCGGCCTCGGGCGCGAGCTCGAGCGCGTCGAGGAGCTCCGCCGCGCGGCGCGCGGCCTCGTGACGGTCGAGCCCGTAGAGCTGCCCGTGGATGCGCAGCTGCTCGGCGCCGGTGAGGCGATCGAACAGCATGAGGCCGTCCGGCACGACGCCGATGTCGCGCTTCACCTGGAAGGTCTCGGCGCCGAGATCGCGGCCGAGCACCCTCGCCCGCCCTCGCGTTGGCGCGAGCAGGCCCGTGAGGAGCTTCATCGTCGTGCTCTTGCCCGCGCCGTTCGGGCCGAGGAAGCCGTAGAACGCGCCGAGCGGGACCCGCAGATCGAGATCGGACACCGCCGCCTTGCCGTCGAAGAGGCGGGTCAGGCCGTCGGTCTCGATCGCCCACATCCTCCGGTCGGGTAGCACGTGGCGATCGCCGCCGCAACGCGAAGGAGCCCGCGCGGCGCGGGCGCCGGCCATGGCCGCGCCGCGAACGCGCCGTCGAGTCGCGCGGGCACGGGACGAGAAAGGGGGCCGCCCACGCTCGGTGAACGGCCCCCGGGTTCGACGCTCGCGCGGCGTCGCGGCGCTACTTCTTCTTCTGCTGCTGCTCCTCGCCGCCGACGCGCACCGGCAGGAAGACGGCGGTGTTGCCGCGCCGGATGCGCAAGAGCGCCATCTCGCCGGGCTTCATCTTCTGCACCTGGGAGACCATGTCCTCCACGCGCGCGATCGGCTGCCGGTTCAGCTCGATGACGAGGTCGCCGCGCCGGATGCCGGCCTTCTCCGCGGGGCCGTTCGGCGTCACCGCGGCGACGACGACGCCGCTGTCGCCCTCGGCTCCGATCTCCTTCGCGAGCTCGGGCGTGAGCGGCAGGACGCGCATGCCCAGCTTCTCGTTGGCGCCCTGCTTCGCCGCGGGCCCCTCCTGCTCCTCCTGCGGGGAGCCGAACTCGCCGCGCGCGAGGGCCTCCTCGTCGGGGCGCTTGCCGACCGTGACCTGCACGTCCTTCTTCTGGCCGCCGCGCAGCAGGTTCAGCGTGACCTTCGCGCCGGGAGAGTTCGCGGCGACGGTGCGCGTCAGCTCGCCCGACGTGCCGATCTGCTTCCCGTTCACGCCGACCACGATGTCCCCGGCCTGCACGCCGGCCTTCGCCGCCGGCGCGTTCGGGACGACGTTCTGGACGACGGCGCCCTTCGTGCTCTCGGGCACCTTGAAGGCCTGCGCGAGGTCCGCGGAGAGATCGCCGACCGTGACGCCGAGGTAGCCGCGCGCGACGCGGCCCGCCTGCAGCTGCGGGATGATCTGCTTCGCGATGTTCACCGGGACGGCGAACCCGACGCCGGAGCCGATCTGCGGGGCGACGATGGCGGTGTTGATGCCGACGACCTCGCCGCGCAGGTTGAACAGCGGCCCG
The DNA here is from genome assembly GCA_035702585.1 of Anaeromyxobacteraceae bacterium. GTDB lineage: Bacteria > Myxococcota > Myxococcia > Myxococcales > Anaeromyxobacteraceae > DASSQI01. The sequence goes on along the minus strand of DASSQI010000142.1, from coordinate 4,574 downwards.
CCGGAGTTGCCCGAGTTGATGGCGGCGTCCGTCTGGAGGAAGTCGTCGAACGGGCTGCCCGTCACCGTGCTGCGGTCCTTCGCCGAGATGATGCCGAACGTCGCCGACTCCCGCAGGTTGAACGGGCTGCCGATCGCGATGACGAAGTCGCCGGCCTCGATCTTGTCCGAGTCGCCCAGCGTGACCACCGGCAGGTTGTTCGGCGCCTTGTCGAGGCGGATGAGCGCGACGTCGGTGGGCGCGTCCGCGCCGACGACCTTCGCGTCGAACTCGCGACCGTCGGACAGGCGCACCTTGATGTCCTCGGCGTCCTTCACGACGTGGTTGTTCGTGAGGACGTAGCCGTCGGAGTTGATGATGAAGCCGGACCCGAGGCTCGACCCGCGGAACTCCTCGGGCATCTCGCGCCCGAAGAAGTCGAAGAAGTCGTCGCCTCCGCCCTGGCCGCCCGGGCCCTGGCCGCCCGGGCCCTGGCCCCGCGGAAGGTTGCGGTGGGGGTTCTTCATGACGGTCGTCGTCGAGATGTTCACGACGGCGGGCTTGAGCTGCTTGATGATCGGCGCGAGCGAGGTCTGGGTCGGGACCGAGGCCTGCGCGGCCTGCTGCTGAGGCGGATCTCGCCAGAGCTGACCTTGCGTGCCCTGCGCCTTCGCGGGCTGCGCGGGTTGCTCGGCGCGGCCGTTCGAGGCTCCGCAGCCGATTGCGATGACGATGGCGACGGTGACGACCGTCGCGGCCGTGGTGATGCGGCGCATTGTTCCTCCCAAAGTTGTCGTGCCCTCGTACGGACGGGCGAACAGGCGAGCGAGCATTCTATTCCTCGCCTCCCCAGCGGGGCGACGACCGTGCGGGACCCGTCCACGCGGGGCGTCGTCGCCGCGAGCTACTCGACGGGCGGGGCCGGCGGCAGGTCGACGCTGCCGCCGCGCCCGTCGCGCAGCTCGATGCCGGCAGCGCGCAGGCTGTAGAGGAACAGCCAGCGCTCCCCCTGCCCCGTGGTGCGCGGCAGCGCGCGCTCGATCTCGGGCAGCGAAAGCCACCCCTGGCGCAGCCCCCGCTGGAAGAGCTCCTTGCGAATCCGGTGCGAATGGCCGGTCCGGCCGGGTGCGTCGTCATTCGCCATCGGAGTCGCCGCCGTTGCTCACCCTGGCCGCGGCCTGGGGGATCGGCCACCCCTGGCCGGCGCCGGACAGGCGACGCGGATGCGACGGATCCTCGGGGGGGGCCTCGGTGTGACCCCTGCTCTCGAAGCCGCCCGGACGCTCCACCTTGGGTCCCCACAACCGCGTCATCTCCTCTTCCTCGACGACCTCGGCCGTGAGCAGGCGGGCCGCGAGCGCCTCGAGCTTGTCGCGGTGCTGCCGGATCACCTCCTGCGCCCGCGCCTGCGCCTCGAGCACCATGGCCTGCACGGCGCGGTCGACCTCGAGCGCGGTCTGATCGGAGTAGTTCCGCGACTCTGGCCCCTTCATACCGAGGAACGATGGGCCACGATCGTCGGAGAGGTTGATCGGCCCGAGCTCGCTCATGCCGTAGTCGCGCACCATCATCTTCGCGAGCCCGGTGGCCTGCTGCAGGTCGTTCGACGCGCCGGTGGACGGCTCGCCGAAGATCTCCTCCTCGGCGACGCGCCCGCCCATGAGCCCCGCCATCCGGTCGCGGAGCTCGCTCCGCGTGAGGAGGTACCGATCCTCGATCGGGAGCTGGAGCGTGTAGCCCAGCGCGGCGACGCCGCGGGGGATGATGGAGACCTTCGTCACCCGGTCGGCGTTGGGGAGCATCCACGACACGAGCGCGTGGCCCGACTCGTGGAACGCGACGATCTCCTTCTCGCGCTCGTTGATCCGCCTGCTCTTCTTCTCGAGACCCGCGACGACTCGCTCGACGGCCTCCTCGAACTCGAGCCGGCCCACCGCGTTCTTGTTGCGCCGCGCCGCGAGCAGCGCGGCCTCGTTCACGACGTTCGCGAGGTCGGCGCCGGCGAACCCCGGCGTCCGCACCGCGATGACCTTCAGGTCCACGTCGGACGCGAGCTTCACGTTCTTCGAGTGAATCTGCAGGATCTTCTCGCGACCGCGCTTGTCGGGGCGATCCACGAGCACCTGCCGATCGAAGCGCCCGGGCCGCATCAGCGCCGGGTCGAGGATCTCGGGCCGGTTGGTCGCGCCCATGATGATGAGGCCGGCGCGGGCGTCGAACCCGTCCATCTCCGCGAGGAGCTGGTTCAGCGTCTGCTCGCGCTCGTCGTGACCGCCCAGGACGCCGGCGTTTCGCGACTTGCCGAGCGCGTCGAGCTCGTCGATGAACACGATGCACGGCGCCTTCGCGGTGGCCTGCTGGAACAGATCGCGCACGCGGGCCGCGCCGACGCCGACGAACATCTCGACGAACTCGGAGCCGGAGAGCGAGAAGAACGGCACGCCGGCCTCGCCAGCGGTGGCGCGCGCGAGCAGCGTCTTGCCGGTGCCGGGAGGTCCGACGAGCAGGACGCCCTTGGGGATGCGCCCGCCGAGGCGCCGGTACTTCTCCGGCGTCTTCAGGAACTCGACGATCTCCTGCAGCTCCTCGACGGCCTCGTCGATGCCGGCGACGTCGTTGAACGTGACGCCGGTGTCGGGCTCCATGTGCACGCGGGCCTTCGACTTGCCGAAGGCCATCACTCCAGGCGGGCCCTGCCCGATCTGACCGGACATCCGGCGCATCACCCAGCCCCAGAACAGCAGCCCGAGCAGGATGGGCGCGACCCAGATCCAGAACAGGTCGCCGAGACCGCTCCCCGTGACGACGTCGTACTCGACCTTCGCCTGCTCCACGTCCTTCAGGATCGACTCGTCGCCGGCCAGCCGGTTCGTCACGTACGGCAGCGCGCTGCTGTTCCGGTCGCGGGCACCGCGCGCTCCATCGGGCGACTGTTCCTCGACGGCGGGCTTCGGGTAGCCGCGGATCCAGTCAGGTCCGATGACCACCTTCTCGAAGGATCCCGCCCGCAGCATGTCCTTCCACTGCGAATAGCCCACGCGCCGTACGCCGACGTCCTGGAACGCCCTGAACAGGAAGATCGCCAGGGCGACGAGGACGAGCCATGCGGCGGGAGAAGCGAACGGGGAACGTCCTGGTCCCTGTCGCCCGGGTTTGTCGGCTCGCGATGCCGACCCCTTCTTCCCAGAATCGGACACGTATCCTCCTGCCCCTCGAGAGGGCAAGTTGTGCACGTCCTCCGGCCGGAGGAACCGGCGAGAGGGGTGCAGGCAGAAGGGGTCCTATGAGGGCCGCGTCTACAGATCCAGTAACTTGGCTATCGTCTTCTCGTCCGCGGCAGGGAACTCGTAGTCGTCGAGCTCGTCCGGGCGGACCCAGCGATGATCGTGGACCCGCAGGTGGCGGATCGTCCCCGACTCGAGCTCGCAGCGGTACACGCAGAAGTCGATGTCGTAGTTCTCGTAGGCGTGCTCGACGTGGATGACGCGCTCGCCCACCGAGACCGCGATGTCCATCTCCTCGCGCAGCTCGCGCGCGAGCGCGTCCTCGTCGCTCTCACCGGGCTCGACGCGGCCGCCGGGGAATTCCCACAGCATCGGGAGCGTCGCGGTCGGTGGTCGCTGCGTAATGAGATACTTGCCGTTGCGCTCGATCATCGCCCCGACCACGCGGATTTTCCGGCGCATGTGCCCCTCGTTACCCGTTTCAGCTTACTCGGCCGGCTGCCGATCGAGATCCGCATTGTAAAATCGACGTTCGATGGCGTCCATGACAACGGCGCGGGCCCTCGATGGGGCAATGGGTACGGCGCTGCTGGCGCGCGGCCTCGAGCCGGGCGTCTCGCCCGAGCGATGGCTGCACGAGCGCGTCGACGAGATCACCGCCGTGCACGCCGCACACGCCGCGGCGGGCGCGGAGCTCCTCGTCACGTGCACGTTCAACCTGGCGTCCAGCCGGGTGAATCGCGCCGCCGTCGAGGACCTCGCGGCCCTCGCGGTCGCCGCCGCGAGGGGCGCCGCGCCCGGCAAGGCGATCGCCGGCGGCATCGGCCCCTCCGGGCTGGCGGTGCCGGCGCGCCCGCGCCCCCGCTCCGCCGAGCTCGCCGCGCTCTACTCGCGCGCGTTCTCCGCGCTGGCGGCGGAGGGCGCCGACCTGCTCTGGGCCGAGAGCCAGTACGCCGCGGTGGAGGCGCGCATGGCCGTGCGCTGCGCGCTGCAATCGGGCAAGCCGGTCGTCGCGACGGTCGTATTCACCGACGCCGACGAGCGCCGCGCCGCGCTGCCCGACGGGACGCCGGTGGACGAGCTGCTGCAGGAGCTCGCCGAGCTGGGGTGCGCCGCCGTCGGCGTGAACTGCCTCCTGCCGGGCACCCCCGGCGTCGCGGAGCTCGTCGCGCGCGTCGCCCGGAGCGTGGCGGTCCCGGTGGTCGCGAAGCCCTCGGCCGGCCTGCCCGGTCACGTGATCACGCCGGAGGCGTTCGGAGCCTGGTGCGCGTCGCTCCGCACCGCCGGCGCGAGCTGGATCGGCGGGTGCTGCGGCGCGACGGCCGACCACGTCGCGGCCGCCGCCCGCGCGCTGCACGGTGGGTGAACGTC
>DASSQI010000141.1:0-3349 GCA_035702585.1 Anaeromyxobacteraceae bacterium | reverse complement strand
GTGGCGGTCGAGGCCGTCGCCGCGCGGCTCGTTCAGGATCTCCCAGGCGAGGACGGCAGGGTGGTCGCCATACCGGATCCCGTCGAGCGTGTTGACGCGCGAGAGGAGGTTCCGGAGGTGGGCGCGGTACGTCGAGACCACGCGCGCGTCGGTGAAGAAGCGCGCGTCCCCCTCGACGGGCGAAGGCAGCCCGGCCCACGCCACGTACTGGCGCGCGCCGCCGTAGTCGTCCCAGTAGTTGCCGAGCGGGAGGATGAGGCGGACGCCATGGGCGACCGCTCGCTCGAGGACGAGATCGAGCCCGCGCAGCGAGACCTCGTCGTAGTCGAGCGGCCCCACCTGCATCGCCGAGTCGCCCGCCTTCGCCGGGGCGTCGTTGAAGGCGCTCGTCCGGACGACGCCGGCGCCGAGCGCGACCGCCTTCCCGAGCACCTCGTCGACGACGGTGGATCCGGCTTCGCCGCGCCGGAGCGCGCGCGCGGCCTCCTCCTGGAGGAAGTAGGCGTTCACCCCGACCACGTGCCGGTCGAGCCCCGGCAGCGGCGTGAGCGGCGCCGCCGCGCAAGCTGCCGCGTCGGCTTCGAGCTCGAGGACGGAATCGACTCGGCGCTGACGGCTCACGCGGAGAAGATAAGGACGGCCGCGCGACGCACCGCGTGATGATGCGCCGCGCGACGTGCGGAGCCATCGTAAACCTCCCCGGGGAGCACGGTTGACGACGCGGGCGAGGCTGCTAGTGTCTCGCGCCTATGCGCAAGGACCTGCCCCCCGGCATCGAGCCCATCAGCGCCGAGGAGGCGCGACGCCTCATCCACCACACCCGTGAGCCCGACCTCTCGGCGCTCATGGCGCGCGCGAGGGCCGTGCGCGAGGCGGTGCACGGCGACGCGGTGTCGCTGTGCGGGATCACGAACGCGAAGTCCGGCCGCTGCGCCGAGGACTGCGGGTTCTGCTCGCAGTCGGCGCACTTCGAGGGCACGGGCGCGCCCGAGTATCCGATGGTGAGCGCGCGCGAGATCGCCGAGCACGCGAAGCTCGCGGAGTCGGCCGGGGCTCGCGAGTTCTCGGTCGTGACCTCGGGGACGAAGCTCGCCCGCGAGAGCGAGCTGCGCACGCTCGAGGAGGCGCTGCAGCTCATGAGCGCCGAGACCGGCGTCATGCGCTGCGCGTCGCTCGGGCTCATGGAGAAGCCCCAGCTCGAGCGCCTCAAGGCGGCGGGCCTCCAGAGCTTCCACCACAACCTCGAGTCGGCGCGCAGCTTCTTCGGGAACGTGTGCTCGACGCACTCCTTCGACGAGCAGCTCGCGACCATCCGCGCGGCGAAGGACGTCGGCCTGAAGCTCTGCACGGGCGGCATCCTCGGGATGGGCGAGACGCCGGAGCAGCGCGTCGAGCTCGCCGAGACGATCCGGGAGCTGGACGTCGACTGCGTGCCGATCAACTTCCTCAACCCGCGGGCGGGCACGCCGATGGCGCACGTGCAGGCGATCACCGCCGAGGAGTGCCTCGCCGCGATCGCGGTCTACCGGCTCATGATGCCCGGCGCGCACATCTTCGCGATGGGCGGGCGCGAGGTGAACCTCGGCGATCGCCAGCACCTCGTGTTCGAGGCGGGCGCGGACGGCACGATGGTCGGCAACTACCTGACGAGCGCCGGCGCCTCTCCGCAGGAGGTGGTCGGGATGATCCGCTCGCAGGGGCTCACGGTGAAGGGTCCGGACGGCCTCTCCGGCGAGTTCCGCGGCGAGGCGCCCGTGGGCGACGCGGCGTGGAACACGCGCGCGGTCGAAGGCGACCGCCGCCGCTCGCTGCCCGTCGTTCGCTAGGGCGGCGCGATGGCGGCGCTCGACTGGCTCGGAGCCGCGCTCGAGGCGCTCGATGCGCAGGGGCTTCGCCGCGGCCTCGAGACCATCGCGCCGGCGCAGGGTCCGATCGTCGAGGTCGACGGCCGTCCGCTCGTCAATCTCTGCTCGAACGACTACCTCGCGCTCGCGTCGGACCCGCGGGTCGTGCGCGGCGCCGTGGAAGCGGCTGAGCGCGAAGGGGCGGGGAGCGGCGCCTCGCGCCTCGTATCCGGCGACCTCCCGCTGCACCAGCAGCTCGAGCGCAGGCTCGCGGCGCTGAAGCACGCGCCGTCTGCGCTTCTCTTCTCGTCGGGGTACCACGCGAACTGCGGAGTCATCCCGGCGCTCGCGGACCGCGAGGACGCGATCTTCGCCGACCGCCTGAACCACGCGTCCATCATCGACGGCTGCCGCCTGTCGCTGGCGAAGACCGTCCGCTATCCGCACTGCGACGCGAACGCGCTCGAGCGGCTGCTGCGCGACAGCCGCGCGCGCCGCAAGCTCGTCGTCACGGACACGGTGTTCTCGATGGACGGCGACGCCGCGCCGCTCCGAGACATCGTGGCGCTCTGCGAGCGGCACGGCGCGATGCTCTACGTCGACGAGGCGCACGCGACCGGCGTGCTCGGCCCGCAGGGCGGCGGCCTCTGCGAGGAGCTCGGGATCTCCTCGCGCGTCGACGCGATCATGGGCACCCTGGGGAAGGCCCTCGGCAGCTTCGGCGCCTACGTCGCGGGCTCGGACTCGTTGCGCGAGTGGCTCGTCTCTCGCGCGAGGACCTTCATCTTCACGACCGCCCTGCCGCCGTCCACCTGCGGCGCCGCGCTCGCCGCGCTGGACGTCGTCGCGACCGAGCCCCAGCGGCGCGAGCACCTCGCGGACCTGTGCGCGCGCATGAAGGGCGGGCTCGCCGGACTCGGCTGGCCGCTCCCCGACGTCGTCGCCCCGATCTTCCCGATCGTCCTCGGAGACGAGCGCGTCGCGCTCGACGCCTCGCGCCGCCTGCGCGAGCGCGGCTTCTTCGTCCGCGCGATCCGGCCACCGACGGTGCCGCCGGGGACGAGCCGCCTCCGCGTGACGCTCACGGCGGGTCACACGGAAGATCAGGTGGACGCGTTCCTCGGCGCGCTGGCGGAGCTGCGGTTATCCCCGCCGGCATGACCGGACTGGGCGGTCTCGGACGCACGCTGCTCGTCTTCGCCGCGATCCTCGCGGTGCTCGGGCTATTGCTCATCGTCGCCGACCGCTTCCCGGGCACGCGCATCGGGCGGCTCCCGGGCGACATCTCCGTCGAGCGCGGCAACTTCAGGTTCTACTTCCCCCTCGCGACGTCAATCCTGGTGAGCATCGTACTCAGCCTGCTGTTCTGGATCTTCGGGCGGAGGGGCTGAGAGCGACGCGGTCGTCCCGGGTTCGAGGGGCGAGCGGCAATCGAGGTTGCGAGGGATCCGCCTTATTGACCCGCCTCAGCCGACGCTGGTTCGCACTTCGTTTCGGAGGTAGGT
>DASSQI010000140.1:0-18896 GCA_035702585.1 Anaeromyxobacteraceae bacterium | reverse complement strand
CGGACAACGCGCTCGACCTGGTCCGCGACGTCGACGTCGTCATCGACGGGTCCGACAACTTCGACACGAAGTTCCTCGCGAACGACGCGGCGATGGCGGCCCTGAAGCCGCTCGTCCACGGCGGCATCCTGCGGTACACCGCGCAGCTCCTGACGGTCATCCCCGGGGTCACCGGTTGCCTCAGGTGCCTGTTCGAGGGCCCGCCGCCGCCCGGCAGCGTGCCGAGCTGCGCGGAGGCAGGGGTGCTCGGCGGGATCGCCGGGCTCGCGGGCGCGCTGATGGGGTCGGAGGCGGTCCGGCTGCTCTCCGGCGAGCGCGGCGCGCACGCGGGCAGGTTCCTCGTCTACGAGGGCCGGCCCGCGCGAGCGAGGTCGATCGTGGTGCGGCGTCGCCCGCTGTGCCCGGCCTGCGGCCACCTCGCGGATCCGACGGCGGTCCCCGTCGCGGTGTCCGAGCCGCCGCTCCCGGTGGAGCCGGGCGCGATCGACGCCGCCGCCGAGGTCCCGGCGAGCGGCGCATCGGTGGATCAGGCTCCGGTGCAGCTCGGCGGGCCGACCGACGACGACAGGGGCGCGGCGTGAACCTGCTCGACATCCGCGCTTACGTCTGCCCGATGACGTGGGTGAAGGCGAAGATCGCGCTCGACGGTCTCGCGCCCGGCGATTCGCTCGAGGTGCTGCTCCGCGACGGCGAGCCGCTCGAGAACCTGCCCCGCACCGCCGAGGAAGAGGGCCACAGCGTCGCGCTGCGTGAGCGCGCGCCGGAGGCCGGCGCCGACGCGTGGCGAGTGGTGCTCGTGAAGGGCGCCGGCGAAATCTCGAAGGAGACGTGATGCCGCTCTCGGACGCCGAGATCGCGCGCTACGCGCGCCAGCTGCTGCTCCCAGGGTTCGGACCCGTGAGCCAGGAGTTCCTCCGCGCCGCGCGCGTGCAGGTCGTCGGAGCCGGCGCGATCGCGGGGCCGGCGATGGTGTACCTCGCGCAGGCTGGCGTCGGCACCATCACGGTGGACGACGCGGCGGACGTCGCCCTCGGCGACTCGGCTCACTGGCTCTACCCGCCGGACCGCGAGGGCATGCCGCGGATGTCGGTCGCGATCGAGGCGCTCCGCCGCGTGAGCAGCTTCACGAAGCCGAAGCTCCACGCGACCGGCGCCGATCCGACGGCCGTCCTGGTCTGCCCCGAGTCCTACGGCGTCGCCCGGGAGGCCGCCGAGAGGGCCCGCGCGGCCGGGCTGCCGCACGTCGTCGCGCAGGGGGACGGAGACGGCGGCGTCGTCGTGACGGTGCCGGTCGGCGCGGCCTGCTTCTCGTGCGCTTCGATGGCCGGCGCGGGGCTCCCGGCGACGCCCGGTGCCGCCGCGTCGCTCGGGGCGCTCGCGGCGCTCGAGCTGCTGCTCGTGCTCGCGCACGCCGCCCAGGACCCGAAGGGGAGGCGGATCGAGCTCGTCCGCGGCGTCCCCCAGGCGCGCGCCACGCAGAAGCAGCCCGGCTGCGCCTGCAACAAGCCCCGCGCCTGATCTCATCGTCGGCGCGGCCGCGCCCCTGGCGGTGCTCGCCTCGAGCGGCGCCCGCGCAATCATTTGAAATTTTGGCCTCGACACGTCATCCTTTTCTTTCCTTCGGGGGAACGCGAAGCGGTATATTTTCCTCTTACGCAGGCTGGTGGTCCTCACACCCGGAGAGACTCCGATGGATGCGCAGCCTCAGGCCGGTTTCGTCATCTGGATCACGGGAATGAACGCCTCGGGCAAGACGGCGCTCGCGACCCTGCTCGCGCGTCGGCTGGCCCTCGCAGCGCGCCCGGTGGAGCTCGTCGACGCCGACGACGACGAGAACCCGCTCACGCGGGACCTCGGCGGGACGCGCGAGGAGCGAGACGCCGCCGTACGCCGGATTGGCTACGCGGCGAGGCTGGTCTCGCGCGCAGGAGGCATCGCGGTCGTCGCGGCGCTCAGCCCGTACCGCGAGCCGCGCGAGGCGCTCCGGCGCGACGTCCGGCGCTTCGTCGAGGTGTTCACCGACTGCGCCATCGAGACGCTCCAGAAGCGCAACCCCATCTACCGGAAGGCGCTCGCCGGCGAGGTCAAGAACGTCCCGGGGATCGACGCTCCGTACGAGCCGCCGACGCACCCGGACCTGACCGTCCACACGGATCAGGAGAGCCTCGAGGACGCGGCGAAGAAGCTCTTCCAGCTCCTCGTCGACGTGAAGTACCTGACGCCCGCCGACTTCGGCCGGATCACCGGGGGCGAGCGCCCGAAGCGCGCGCGGCCCGCGGCGCGACGCGGCGCGAAGCGCGGACGCGCGAAGCCGAAGCTCGCCGCGAAGTCCACGCGCAAGCCGAAGAAGACCGCCGCTCGCGCGAAGCGCCGCTAGCATCGAGCGCCGGCTCAGGTTACGACGACGTTCCCAGCACGACGCCACCGCCGCGGCGGTTGCGCGAGCCGTGGACTATCATCGGAAAGACATGAACCTGGACTCGATCCGCGCCTCTTCGGCGCTGAAGCTCGACCGCCTTCGCGCTCTCATCGGCGAGACCGGTGGCACCCTCGTCGCGTTCTCCGGCGGCGTGGACTCCACGTTCGTGCTCGCGGTCGCCCGCGAGGTCCTCGGCGACCGCGCCGTGGCGCTCACCGCGCACTCGCCGAGCGTGCCGGCCACGGAACGCGAGGAGGCTCGTGAGCTGGCGCGGGCAATCGGCGCTCGCCACGTGGAGGTGGAGAGCCGCGAGGGCGACGACCCGCGCTACGCCGCGAACCCGATCGACCGTTGCTACTACTGCAAGACCGAGCTGTACCGGCTCTGCGCCGACCAGGCGCGCCGACTCGGGCTCGCCTCGATCGTGGACGGCTTCAACGCGGACGATCGCAAGGATCACCGTCCCGGGCACCAGGCGGCGCTCGAGGGCGGGATCCGCTCGCCGCTCGCGGAGGCGGGGCTCGGGAAGCTCGAGGTCAGGGCGTGGAGCGAGGCGTACGGCCTCCCGACCTGGGACAAGCCGCAGATGGCGTGCCTCGCCTCGCGGTTGCCGTACGGCGTGGCGGTCACGCCCGAGCGCCTCGGTCAGGTGGAGCGCGCCGAGCACGGGGTGCGGCTGCTGGGGTTCCGCAACTTCCGCGTCCGCTGGCACGACGCGATCGGCCGCGTCGAGGTGGCGGAGGACGAGGTCGCGACGGCGTTCGAGAAGCGCGCCGAGATCGCGGCCGCGGTCAAGGCTGCGGGGTTCAAGCTCGCCGTGCTCGATCTCGAGTCGTTCCGGTCGGGAAGGCTGAACGAGCTCGCCGGCGTCGCGTTGCCAGTCCTGTCGTAGCGCCTCGCTCGTTGCACGAGTCCGTCGGACGGCGCGCCGCGCACGCGCGCCGAACGGACCCGATCCGTCGCCACGAACGACCCGACCGAAGTCGCCCGGTGTCGGCCGGCATCCCTCGTCATCGCGAGATAGCGGTTTTTTTGACCCTCTGTAGGGCGGTGGTAGCGTGTAGGCAATGTAGGACAACGTATTCGACAGGAGGACATGTCGTGAACTCTGCCGCCATCGCCCCACACCAGGACGCCGTGAATCCCCGCCTCGAGCCGATGCTGATCCGCCTGCCGCCGACGCTGGCCGATCGCCTCCGCCGCCTCGCGCGCGCCACCCGGGTCCGTCAGTCCGACTACCTGCGCGAGGCCGTGTCGGACCTCCTCTCGAAGTACGAGCACCTCGACCTCGGCGCGGGCTCGAACGAGCCGCAGGAGTTGATGCGATGAGCGCGGCCGTGGCCCCCCGTCCGGCGCCGGTCGCGCGGCTGCGGCTCCAGCGGGTGCAGGCCCGCGGAATGGGACGCCCAGCCGGCGCCCCGGTGTTTCACGTCTTCGAGGAGCTGTTCACGCGCGCGCTCGAGCACCAGCGCGCGCGTCCCGAGGCGCCGCGCGCCGCTCCGCGGCCCTAGTCCGAAGCGGTCCTAGTCCGTCGTCGGCCGCTCGGAGAAGGGCGAGGGATCGTAGCGGACGGAGGTCAGCGTGAGGCCCCAGCCCGGTGCGCGCACGCCGCGATAGCGCGCGCCGGTCTGGAGGATCTCCGCGACCCGCGACGGGGCGGCGAGGCCGAGGCCGATCTCCACGGCCGTGCCGACGAGGTTCCGCACCATCGCGCGAAGGAATCCGCGGCCTTCGAGCTCCACGAGCACGAGCGGCGCCCACGGCGCTGCGACCACCGACGCGCGCGAGATCGTGCGCACGGTTCCGCGCTGCTCTCCGGGTCGCGCGAACCCGCGGAAGTCATGGGAACCGACCGCGCTCTCGAGCGCCTCGCGCATGCGCTCGGCGTCGAGCCGCGGCTCCTGGACGTCGGCGAACGCGCGGGGGTCCGGGAGCGACCAGGCGCGCCCCTCCAGCTCGGGCGAAGCCGGAGCGCCCACGAGATACACGTACGTGCGGGACAGGGCGGAGCCACGCGCGTGGAACGACGGCGGCACGCGCGCGGCATCCAGGCACGTCAACGCAGCCGGCGTCGCGGCGTTCACCGCTGCACGCAGGGCCGCCGGGTCGAGCTCCCGCCGCGCCCAGAAGCTCACGACCTGATCCAGCGCGTGCACGCCCGCGTCGGTCCGGGCGGCGACGTCGAGGCGCGTGCTCACCCCGACCGTCTGCAGCGCGGCGTCGAGCGCGCCCTGCACCGTTGGGAGCCCGGGCTGCGCCTGGAATCCTCTGAACGCGCCCCCGTCGTACATGAGGCGCATCGCGTAGCGTCGCTTCTCCAAGGACCTCCCTCCGACTGTCGGACTCGTGCGGAGAATAGCGGGCCTCACCCCGAAGGACGCCCGCCATCATGAGCAAGACCGCACGAAACCTGGACTCACACATCGAGGACCTGCCCGAGGGCTCGTTCCGCCGCGACGTGCTCGAGAGCGCGCGCCGGTTCAAGGCGAGCTGGGTCGAGTTCGGGCGGCTGCTCACGCGAGTGAAGAGGGAAGGGCTCTGGAGCGAGTGGGGCCACGCGAGCTTCGACGCGTACTGCACGAAGGAGCTGTTCATCCGCAAGCAGACCGCCGAGAAGCTCACGATGAGCTACGGCTTCCTCGAGCGGCACGAGCCTGAGCTCGTGCGCGAGCCGCGGGAGCGGAGCGGCGATGCGGGGCGCGCGCCGCCGTTCGAGGTCATCGAGGTGCTGTCGCGCGCCGAGGCCGCGGGGCGGATCGACGACTCGAAGTGGACCGAGCTGCGCGAGGAGGTGCTCGAGGCACCTTCAGCGGCGGCCGTGAACCGACAGCTCGCCGACCGGTACGGCCCCGCGCCGAAGCCGCCGCCGGCGAGCGACGACGAGCGGCTCGCTCGACTCGTCTCTCTGGCTCGAAAGCTGGCCCAGGGCTGCGCCGCGGAAAAGGAAATTCCGCGCGACGTCGTGGACCGGGCAAAGGAGCTCCTGGCGGACCTGGAAGAGGTCGCTGACGGGTAGCGGAGGCCGCTGACCGAGAGCGTCAAGCACACCCTCGCGGGCGGACACGGTGCGAGCCGCTCCCGGACGCGCTAGCTATATACGGAGGCGCCGTCGGCTGGGAGGGCCAGCCGACTCGGTGTAAGCTCCAGGACGAGGGACGCGACGCGTGAGCCGGAGAGAGCACCACAACGGAAACCTGAGCTGCTCGTTCTGCGGGAAGGGGCAGCGCGAGGTTCGGAAGCTCATCGCCGGGCCGACGGTCTACATCTGCGACGAGTGCATCCGGCTCTGCAACGACATCATCGCCGAGGAAGCCGAGCGGGACGAAGGCCGCCCCGCGGTCTCGCTGCCGACGCCGGCCGAGATCAAGACCTTCCTCGACGAGTACGTCGTGGGCCAGGACCGCGCGAAGAAGGTCCTGTCCGTCGCCGTCTACAACCACTACAAGCGCGTCTACTCGCGGAAGCCGCCGAGGGTCCAGCGCCCCGGCCAGTCGCGGGCTTCGAGCGACGACGTCGAGCTGCAGAAGTCGAACATCCTGCTCGTCGGGCCGACCGGCTCGGGCAAGACGCTCCTCGCGCAGTCGCTCGCACGCTTCCTCAACGTCCCGTTCACGATCGCGGACGCGACCAGCCTCACGGAAGCCGGCTACGTCGGCGAGGACGTCGAGAACATCATCCAGAACCTGCTGCACAACGCCGACTACGACGTCGAGAAGGCGTCGCGCGGCATCGTCTACATCGACGAGATCGACAAGATCGCGCGGAAGGGCGACACGCCGTCGCCGACCCGCGACGTCGGAGGCGAGGGCGTCCAGCAGGCGCTGCTCAAGATCATCGAGGGCACGCGCGCGAACGTCACGCCGCGCGGCGGCAAGAAGTACAACCAGCAGGAGTACATCCAGGTCGAGACCTCGAACATCCTCTTCATCGTCGGCGGTGCGTTCTGCGGGATCGAGCAGGTGATCCGCCGGCGCGCGGGCGTGAAGGGCCTCGGCTTCGGCGCTCGCATCGAGCGGAAGGAAGAGGCGAGCCTCGGCGAGCTGCTCGCGAAGCTCGAGCCGACCGACCTCGTGAAGTTCGGGATGATCCCCGAGTTCGTCGGCCGCGTCCCCGTGATCGCGACGCTGTCGGATCTGAACGAGGACGACCTGGTCACGATCCTCACCCAGCCGAAGAACGCGCTCGTGAAGCAGTACACGAAGCTCTTCGAGATGGAGAAGGTGAAGCTCTCGTTCGCGCGCGAGGCGCTGCGTGCCTGCGCTCGCGAGGCGATGCGCCGGAAGTCGGGCGCCCGCGGTCTCCGCGCCATCCTCGAGCAGGCCATGCTCGACATCATGTACGACGTGCCGTACCGGGATGGCGTGAAGGAGTGCAAGATCACGGAGGGCGTGATCCTGAACCGCGAGCCGCCCCTCCTGTCCTTCGAAAAAGAGAAGAAGCTCGCCTGACGCACGATCGCGGCCTGCGCACCGCGGGCTCGTCGCTCGGCTTCGCGCTCCTGCGTCAGGGACCCCCGCCGGTTGACCCCAGACGGACCGGCGAGGCCGCGCGCGCCCCTTTCACAGTGTCACGCGCCCGCACGCCGTCATTCCGAGGAATTCCTGCGTGATTACCGCCTGGTGCGGTACGGCATCGGTCTTGCTATGACATGGATGTGAAGGCCCCGGCCTCCTCGCCCGTCTGTCTGGTGAGTGAGGTGTGAAGCCGCAGGAGGAGTCCATGTTCCGGAAGCTGATGCTCGCAGTCACCGCCGCCGCCCTCGCGATGCCCGTCCTGGCGTCGGCGCATGACGACGAGTTCGAGTCCGACTGGGGCTGGATCGACGAAGGGCAAGGACCTCAGGTCGACGAGTACGACTTCGACAGCGGTGACGTCTCGGTCGACATGGCCGCGCCAGGGTCGTCGGTCTCGTTCGAGACGTTCGAGAACGGCCTCGACCCCTACGGTCAGTGGGTGAGCGTCGGCGCCTACGGCCGCGTGTGGCGTCCGGCCGGCGTCGCCACCGGGTGGCGCCCCTACTACAACGGCCGCTGGGAGTGGACCGACGAGGGTTGGCTGTGGGTGTCCGCCGAGCCCTGGGGCTGGGCGACGTACCACTACGGCCGCTGGGCGTTCGACTCGTTCTACGGCTGGGTCTGGGTGCCCGGTTACCAGTGGGCGCCGGCGTGGGTGAGCTGGCGCTTCGGCGCGGACTACATCGGCTGGGCGCCGCTCGGCCCCGGGTTGTCGGTCTACGTGACGAACTACCCGGTCGTCTACGACCGCTGGTGCTTCGTGCCCTCGAATCGGTTCGTGGGCGTGCCGGTCCACTCCGTCGCGTTCGTCGGCCCTCGCGTCGCGCCGATCTGGTCGCGCACGCAGCCTGCGCCCCCGCGCGCGACGGTGCACGGCGCCGTCTCGCCGGCGTGGGGCGGCCCGGCGCGGCCGTTCGTCGAGAGGCACGCCGGGCGGCCCATCGCTCCGGTGCGCGTGCAGCCCGTCGGTTCGCCCTCGGCCGCTGCCGCGGCTCCCACGCGCGCAGGCGTGATCCCCGTCTACCGACCCGAGGCGGCGCGTCCGTCGAGATCCGGGACCGCGACCCGCTCGGGCGCGATCACGGCGCCGGGTCGCTCCGGCAACGGCTCGAACGCGATCGCGCCGTCCCGCCCTGGCGCGCCGGCGCGTCCGGGAGTCGCCGCGCCGCAGCGCGGGTCCGACTCCGGTTCGCGGGCTGCTCCGGTCCGTCCTGGCACGGGCTCCGGTCGCGCGACCCAGGGTCCCGCGTCTCCACCGCCAGCCGCGCGGCCGCGTTCGGATCGCTCGGATCGCATCGAGAGCGATGACGGACCGTCCGGCGGTCCGGCCGTCGCGCCGCCTTCTCGCGGCGGGGGGTCGTGGGGCGGTGGCGGCAACGCGGCGCCGCCTTCTCGCGGCGGTGGGTCGTGGGGCGGTGGCGGCAACGCGGCGCCGCCCTCCCGCGGCGGCGGCTCGTGGGGCGGCGGCAACGCAGCGCCCTCGCGCGGCGGCGGAGGTGGCGGCGCAGCGCCTTCCCGTGGCGGTGGCGGCGGCGGGTCCAGCGGCCACGCGACGCCGAGCAGGGGCAATCGGTAGCGTCCGACATCTCTGACGGCAATGCGGCCGGCGTCCGTCGAACGGAGGCCGGCCGCGCTGCTTCGACGCGGCGATCAGCGTCCGCTGGTGACTTTCAGCGTCGAGCGCATCTGGCGACCGGTGTCGAGGTCGCGCGCGCTGACCGTCAGGATGCCCTCGTCGTTCACCTCGAACAGCACCTCGAGCCGCACCTCGCCGGCGGGCGCCGGCCGGATGCCGTCGAAGGTGAACTCGCCGAGCAGCGCGTTCGCTGCCGCGCGCGGGTCGTCTCCCTGGTGGATGCGGAGCGCGAGCGCGCCCTGGCCGTCGACGGAGTTCGTCGCCGCGAGCGCGCGAGCGTTCGGGATGCTGGCGTTGCGCGGGAAGACGACGTGCATCGAGCCGTCCGCCGCCTGCAGCCCGATCGCCATCGGGATGACGTCGAGCAGCTGGAGCTTGAGGTCGCTGTTCTCCTGCAGCGACCAGGCGTAGAGCGCCGCGCCGACCGCGACGGCTTCGTCCGGGTGGACTCCCTTCGACGGCGCCTGTCCGAACAGCTGCGTGAGCCGCTCCTGCACGAGCGGCATCCGCGTCTGCCCGCCGACCAGCATCACCTCGTCGATCTCCGACGGAGACACGCCCGCGTCCGCCATGACCCGCTGCACGATCTCGAGCGTGCGATCGACGAGCGGCCGGACGAGATCCTCGAGGAGCGCGCGCGTGAAGCGCATGTCGACGTCGAGCGGCTGTCCGCCGGCCGTCATCGTGACGAAGGGGATCGACAGCCGCGCCTCGGTGCGGGCCGAGAGGTCTATCTTGATGCGCTCGGCGAGGTCCCGGATGCGCTGCATCGCCACGGGATCGCCCGAGAGATCGATGCCGTGCTTGCGCCGGAACTCGGCCAGCACGTCGCCGATGATCGCGTCGTCGAAGTCGAGGCCGCCGAGGAAGATGTCGCCGCCGGTCGCTCTCACCTCGAAGACGCGGTCGCGGATGTCGATGACCGACACGTCGAAGGTGCCGCCGCCGAGATCGTACACGAGCACCCGTTCGCGGAGCTTCTTGCCGACGCCGTAGGCGAGGCTCGCGGCGGTCGGCTCGTTGATGATGCGGACGACCTCGAGCCCGACGAGGCTGCCGGCCTCCTTGACCGCCTGGCGCTGCCGGTCGGTGAAGTAGGCGGGGACGGTCACGACGGCGCGGCGCACGCGGAAGCCGAGGTGGTCCGACGCGATGTCGCGGATCCGGCCGAGGACGCGAGACGCGACCTCCTGGACGCTGAAGGTGCGCGACTGGCAATCGAGCTCGACCTCGCTCCGTCGTCCGGCATGCAGCCGGTACTGCACCGAGCGCTCGACCGTCCGCACGATGCCGTCATTCGCGGAGCGGCCGATGAGGCGCTTGGTCGCGTAGAGGGTGTTGCGGGGGTTCAGCTGCCACTGGCGCTTCGCCTCGTGGCCGACGAGCTCGTTGCCCTTGTCGTCGATCGCGAAGACGGAGGGGATGATCGCGTCACCGGTGCGCGACGGGATGATCCGGACGGCGCCGTCCCCGGTCGCCACCGCTCCGCACGAGTTCGTCGTGCCGAGGTCGATTCCGATGATCGTTCCGGGGGGCAGGCGCTCCACGCGCTGGGAGCGTACTACGCGCGCGGCCGGCCGGCGATCATGCGCCCGCTCGGTTCGTAAGCACGCGCGAGTGAAGGAGCAAGCCCCACCTGGAATAGCGGCCCGCCATCGGTCGTTTGCTGCGACGTGATCGCGAACCGACTTCTCCCGTTCATCGCCGGTGTCGCCCTAGCCGCCGGGGCGCTCGCCGGCTTCCTCCCGCGCCACGGCGTGGCCCAGTCCGGCGGCAATCCCCGCAGCGCCACGGTGCAGAAGGTCTACTCGAGCGCCGTCCGGATCCAGATCAGCGCGGGCGGCAAGGTCGTCCGGAGCGCGTCGGGCGTTTCGTTCGCGCGCGACGGCGACCGGACGTACGTGCTGACGAACGCTCACGTCGTCGAACCGTCGAAGAGCTGGAAGCAGCCGATCGAGATGCGGGTGCTCACGGGTGGAAATGCCACCATCGCCGCCCGTGTGGTCGCGGCGGGGCAGCTGCCCGACATGGACGTCGCGGTGGTCGAGGTGCAGGACTCGACGATGCCCATCACGCCGCTCTCGGTGGACGACACGCTCGAGCTCGGCGACGACCTCGTCGTCATCGGAGCGCCGTTCGGGAAGGGGCTGTCGGTCGCGGCCGGCATCGTCTCGCAGGTCGAGTACGACGTCGCCGAGAGCGTCCGTCCGCGCGCCCCGCGCGCGCTCAAGACCGACGCTGCGATCGGATACGGCAGCTCGGGCGGCGGTGTGTTCGACGTCCCGGGTGGCCGGCTGGTCGGGCTCATCGAGGGCTACCGCACGGCGCGCGTCGAGTTCGGCAAGGCGGAGGAGGGCTACCACTTCGACGTGCCGATGCCGGGCGAGACGTTCGTCGCTCCCGCGGCCAAGATCCGCCGGTTCCTCGCCGAGCGCGGCCTGTCGCGCCTCGCCGGCAGCTCCGCGACCGCGTCGGTGCCGGACACCTCGAACGCGAAGATGTGACGGGGGCCGCGGCGCGGCCCTCCACGCGCGCGAATCAGCGCCCGGGAGCGACCGGCGCGGAAGGCGACGCGGTGGTGGGCGGTGAAGTGCCGCCTCCCGGAACGCCGACACCGCGAGGTGCCGCCATCTCGGCGGGCGGGACGCTGGGGGTCGTCGTGGTCGCACCCTCCGACTGTCCCGGCGCCGGGGCCTTCATCACCTCGACCCACAGCGCGCGCTGATCGGCGCCGGAGACGCTGACGCGCACCGGCTCGCCCGCGCGCACGTCGCGCACCGTGCCGACACCGGTCTGCAGGTAGATGGCCGTGTTCCGGTCGATCTCGAACGTCACCTGCGGCCCGTCACCGGAATCGACGACCACGCGCGGCGGACTCGTCTCGATCGAGCGCACCGTGCCCGTCACCGTCCGCGGCGGCGCCGGCTTCGGCGGCTCGTTCGCGGGGGGTGGCGGCGGCTCGACGGGACCGGTCCTCGCGGCGGCATCGGGGGTCCCAGCCGCCGCGGGCGCAGCAGGCGTCACGGCGGGCGCGGGCGGCTCGGGCGCCACGGGCGTCCCAGCTGTCACAGGCGGCTCGGCCGCGAACACGGTGCCGGCCGCGAGCAGCGCGAGCGCGGTGAGTCGTCGAGGGTCCACGCCCCGGTTCTATCCGCGCCAGACGTCCAGGGATCGGCCGGATGGGGTACCATCGCGCGGCTGCGCGGGACGCCCCCGCGCCGGGAGCGTGCATGGACCGCCGAGCCAGCTGGGACGAGTACTTCATGAACATCGCGCGCGTCGTCGCCACGCGCGCGACCTGCGATCGCAAGCACGTGGGCGCGGTGCTGGTGCGGGATCGGACGATCCTCTCGACCGGCTACAACGGCTCGATCCGCGGCCTGCCGCACTGCACCGAGGCCGGGCACATGATGGAGGACGGCCACTGCGTCGCGACCGTGCACGCGGAGGCGAACGCCATCATCCAGGCCGCGAAGAACGGCGTCGCGATCGAGGGCGCGACCATCTACACGACGGCGTCGCCGTGCTGGCCCTGCTTCAAGCTCATCGCGAACTCGGGCTGCACCCGGATCGTGTTCGGCGAGTTTTACAGGGACGCCCGCATCTTCGACTTCGCGAAGCAGATCGGCATCGAGCTCACCGAGCTCCGGGTGCCCGTCTCTCCAGACCTCGTCGGGCAGGATCTCGGCCCTGCGCGGCCGGTGCTCGCGAAGGAGTGACGGCTCGTCGGCCCGAGGGGGTGGGGATCCGCCGGCGCCTTGCAATTTTTCCTGTGCGTCGTCATTTGACCGGGCGGTAAAACCGAAAGCCGCCACCATGATCAGCGAAGGCTCGACCCTGCCGGATTCGCCCGACAGGGCTCACACCACCGAGGAGCCGCTGCGCCTCGCCGCGCTCGAGCACGCCATGCAGGCGATCGCCCTTTCGCGGCTCGCCGGCGGCATGGCGCACGACGTGAAGAACCCGCTGAACGCGATGGCGCTCCAGATCGCGCTGCTCGGCGACAAGATCGGCTCGGGAGGTGACGATCTCCCCACCGCCTGCGCTGGCAACCTCGCGTCGATGCGCAACCAGATCGTCCGCATCGACGAGCTGGTGAGGCGCTTCGCGGATCTCGCCGATCCCGCAGTCGCGTCCACGGTGGACCTCGGGCAGCTCGTCAGCGACGTCACGTCGCTGTTCGGCCACGAGGCGCGGCGCCGCCGCGCGACCATCACCTGCGAGGCGACGCCGGGCATCGTCCTCGCGCGCGCCGACGCGGGCCGCACCGCGCGCGTCGTGCTGGGGCTCGTGTGCCGGTCGCTTTCGGGCGTCGGAGAGGGCGGGAGCGTGACCCTCCGCGCCGCGACCGACGGCGGCGAGTCGATCGTGGTCGTCGATCATTCGCATCCCGCGGAGTCGAGCCTCGCCTGGATCGCGGCGGTCGCGCAGGAGTCGGTGCGCGACATGGGCGGCAAGTGGTCGCGCGACGCGCACGGAGCAGGGGAGCGAATGGAGCTGCGGTTCGACAAGGAGATCGCATCATGAAGCACCGGCTCCTCATCGTGGACGACGAGAAGGACGGCCGGGAGGCGCTCGCCGAGCTCGCGGGGCGCTGGGGCTACGACGTCCAGACCGCCGCGGACGGGACCGAGGCGCTGCGGCGCGCCATCGAGTGGCATCCGGACGTCATCCTGACGGACCTCGTCATGCCGAACATGGACGGGCTCTGGCTCTTGCGCGCGCTCCGCGCCGAGCTGCCTGACTGTCCCGTCGTCCTCCTCACCGGCCGCGGCACCGTGCAGACGGCGGTGCAGGCCATCAAGGAGGGGGCGTACGACTTCATCGAGAAGCCGCTCGAGATCTCGCGGCTGCGCGTCGTGCTCGATCGCGCGCTCGAGAAGAAGGAGACGATGCGGGAGGTCCAGCTCCTCCGCACGCGCCTCGCGGCGCTGGCCCCCGGCACCGACATCATCGGCACCGCGCCCAACATGCAGCGCGTGGCCGAGCTCGTGAAGAAGGTCGCGCCCGCCACCGCGAGCGTGATCATCACGGGCGAGAGCGGGACGGGCAAGGAGGTGGTGGCCCGCGCCATCCACAGCCTCTCGCCCCGCAAGGACAAGCCGTTCGTCGCGCTGAACTGCTCGGCCATCCCCGCCACGCTCATCGAGTCCGAGCTGTTCGGCTACGAGCGCGGCGCGTTCACCGGCGCCGATCAGCGGCGCCTCGGCAACTTCGAGCTCGCGCACGGCGGCACGCTCTTCCTCGACGAGATCGGCGAGCTGCCGCTCGAGATGCAGGGGAAGTTCCTGCGCGTGCTGGAGGAGCGAAAGCTGCGCAGGCTCGGCGGGAAGTCCGAGGTCGAGGTGGACGTGCGCGTCATCTGCGCCACGAACCGCGACCTGAAGGAGGAGATCCGCAAGACCCGCTTCCGCGAGGACCTCTACTTCCGGCTCAGCGTCTTCACGCTGCACCTCCCGCCGCTGCGCGAGCGCCGCGAGGACGTGCCGCTGCTCGTCCAGCACTTCATCGAGAAGTTCGGGCGCGAGACCGGGAAGCACGTGCAGGGCCTCTCCCCGGGCGCGATGGAGGTCCTCCAGAACTACGCGTGGCCGGGGAACATCCGCGAGCTGCGGAACACGGTCGAGCGCGCGATGATCCTCGTCGACAACGACGTCATCAGCGAGGAGCACCTGCCGCCCGACATGCGGCCGAGCCGTCCCGAGACGGCGACGCTCCGACTGCCGCTCGGGATCCCGCTGCGCGAGGTCGAGAAGGAGTTCATCCTCGCGACGCTGCAGAAGAACGGCGGCAACAAGGCGCGCACGGCCGAGATCCTCCGGATCAGCGAGAAGACGCTCTACAACAAGCTCAACCGCTACGCGGCGCGGGCGAAGGCGCGGGGCGGGGAGGCGGACGGCGACGAGGACGACGACGCCGAGATCGAGACGGCGGCCGCGGCGAAGATCTGACGGCGGTCGCGGCGAAGATCTGGCGTCGGGATCGGGTCGGCCGGGTGCCGCGGCTACTGCGGCTGCGCCCCGGTGCCATCCTCGTCCATCAGCTGCACCGCGACGCGGCCGCGTCCGGCGGCCTTGGCCTCGTACAGCGCGGCGTCCGCCATCCGCAGCATCTCCTCGCCGGCCTGTTCCGGCGGGCCGTCGGGCAGCTCCGACACCCCGAACGACGCCGCGAGCGCGACCGGCTGGCCGTCCACCTGCAGCGTCGTATCGCGGATGCGATCGCACAGGCGCGCGGCGAGGACCCGCCCCTCGGCGGCCGTCGTGTGCGGCAGCAGCAGCACGAACTCGTCGCCGCCGTAGCGGGCGCCGAAGTCGGTCTCGCGCAGCTCGCCGCGGAGCAGCTCGGCGATCGTGGCGATGGCGCGATCGCCCGCCGCGTGTCCGAGGAGGTCGTTGATGGGCTTCAGGTGGTCCATGTCCACCATGAGGCACGCGAGCGGGGTGCCGTAGCGCCGCGCCCGCTTCACCTCGAGCGCGAGCCGCCCGTGGAAGGCGCGCCGGTTCGCGAGCCCGGTCAGCGAGTCGGTCTCCGCGAGCACCTGGAGCTGGGACTGACGGCGCGCGAGCCGCAGCGTGCGATCGATCCGCGCCCGCAGCTCCCGCTCCGAGAAAGGCTTCTGCAAGAAGTCGATCGCGCCCAGGTCGAGGCTGTGCGCTCGCGTGAGGTCGTCGCCGCGGCCGGACACGAGGATCACCGGGACGTCCGAGGTCGTGGGATCCGCGCGCAGCGCCTCCAGCGCGCCGAACCCGTCGAGCCGCGGCATGAAGAGGTCCATCAGGATCAGGTCGGGACGTTGCAGGCGCGCCGCGTCCACTCCTTCGACGCCGTCGCGCGTGGTCTCGACCTCGTAGAAGTCGGACAGCACGTCGGCGAGGGCCTCGCGCGCTCCCTCGTCGTCCTCGACGACGAGCACGCGCGGCCTGCTCGGATCGTGTCCCAGCGAGCCCCGGACCGCCGAGTGCGTGGCCGGCGCGGGCAGGGTGAGCGACACGTGCGACCCGCCGCCCTCGAAGGTCCCGCCGTGGAGCTCGACGAGCTCGCGCAGCAGCGCCGCCGCGAGCGCTCGCGGGGGCCTGGCCGTCCGGCGCCCGTCGTCGTTCGCGGAGTCGACCTCGAGCCGCGCTCCGCCCGGGAACGCCCCGACGCGCACGTTCACGGCGCCGGGCGCGGAGCGGGCGAGCGCTCCGGCGAACAGGTCCTCGAGGGCCGGGCGGAGGCGCGAGGCGTCGGCGTTCACGAGGACCGGGTACTCCGGCGTGTCCATCGACAGCATCACGTGCTGCTCCGCCGCGACCGGCTCGAGCGCGGCGCCGATCTCCGCCACCAGCCGGGCGAGGTCGAGCGGGGCGCGCTGCAGCTCGGCCCGTCCGCGCGTCAGGTCCTGGAGCTCGCCGAGGTCCTGGCTCAGGTCGGCGAGCGCGATCGCGTGCCGCTCGACCTTCTCGAGCGCGCGGCGCTGAGCCTCCTCCAGCGTTCCGTGGGCCCCCGTGAGCAACCGACGGATCTCGGCGCGGAGGGAGCCGACGGGGCCGCGCAGGTCCCGCGCCACGTCGCTCAGCAGGTCCTCGCGCCGCCGCGCCGAGTCGCGCAGCTTGCGATGCGCCTCGAGCAGGTCCGGAGAGTCCGGCGCTCCCGTGGCGTCCTGCCGCCGAACGGTCTCGTCGGGCGACTGTTCTGGGCGGAGATCGTCTTCGGACATGGCGGACCGGGCAATCTCCATTGTTCCAGGAACGCCGGGACGCTGCCCCGCCCGGATGGAGCCTCGGATGTCGCATTGGTAGGCTTCCCGGCTGCGCGCGCCCACTTCATCCGACATACTGGGCGGCGGAGGGCTCCGGCCGATGCCAGGCGAAATCGAGATCTACGGGAAGGACACCTGACCCTACACGAACGCCGCCCGTGTGGACTTCGGCAAGAGAGGATTCACGGTCCGATATCACGACGTGAGGAAGGACCCCGCCGCGATGAGGCGGTTCCTGGAGCTCTCGGGAGGAGAACGGCGCGTCCCGCTCGTGGACGACGCCGGGCGCATCACCGTCGGCTTCGGCGGAACGTGAAGCGTCTGAGGGGCTTCGGTCGAAGCCCTCGCGCTGCCGGGCAGGAATCCCGAGGTCCTACGAGCCCGACAGGCGGTCAGCGCTTGCCGTAGATTGCCCGGCGAGACCCGCGCATGCTGCCTGCCGGCGAGACGTACTGCGGCGGCATCGGCTCCAGCCGGAACTGGTACCACTGCTCACCGTAGAGCTTCCCCAGCTTGAGCCTCTTGCCGTTCTGCAGCGTCTGCAGCGCGGTCTTCAGCTTGTCGTCGCTCGGGTTCGTCGCGACTCCGCGGCCGAGCACCTTCACCGCGTCCTCGTGCCGATCACGGCTCTCCAGGCACCAGGCGTACGCCGCCCAGGCGAGCCCTTCCTTCTTGCTCACCTTCACCGTCTGCTCGAACGCGCTCTGCATGCCGGCGAAGTCATTGCGGCGGTAGCGCGCGGCTCCGAGCATCGCGCGCGCCAGCCAGTGGCGCGAGAAGGCCTTCTCGAGGTGGGGCAGCGCCGCGTCGAGGTCGCCCTTCACGTACTGGAGCACGCCAATCTGCGCGTGGACCTGCGAGGCGACGAGGAACTGCCACGGCGCGAGCGCGAACCCGCGCTCCAGCACCTTCACCGCCTTCTCGATCCGCTGCGCCTGGAGCTCCCGCTGGACC
Organism: Anaeromyxobacteraceae bacterium; assembly: GCA_035702585.1. GTDB lineage: Bacteria > Myxococcota > Myxococcia > Myxococcales > Anaeromyxobacteraceae > DASSQI01. Next base: position 1,629 of record DASSQI010000140.1, on the reverse strand, counting down.
TCCTCGAAGAGACCCTCCAGCTGCTTCCACGTCCGCCGCGCGAGGACGAAGTAGACGGCGATGGCCGTGACGAGCCCGGGGACGATCGAGCCGACCCAGCCGACGTTCGTGCCGAAGAGAATGGCGAGGGTGACGGCGACGCCCGCCGCGATTCCGATGAGGAGGTTGTACATGTACGTTCCAGAAGGGGGAGCGGCGGCGACAGATACACGGGCGTGCCGCCCCGTCGCAAGCGAAAATGCCTTGCGAATTCCCGGGTGATTGGCCCTCCCCGGATTCGAACCGGGATGGGGGGTTGCCCCACTCGATTTTGAGTCGAGCGCGTCTGCCGGTTTCGCCAGAGGGCCGGGTGAAATCAACGTAACAGAAAAATCTGATTTGCGCAGCGAGCCGAAATTGAGTAGGACCGGACTGCGCGGGGGAATCGTATTCTCAATCGCATTGACTCAATCAGGAGTCACAGGAGACGACATGCCTCGCACGGCAGCAGCCCAGCCCTCCATCGACGACATCGTCCGCGACGCCATGGAAGGCGTCGTGAAGCGCGCGTCCGCGGCGATCGCGAAGGCGATCGCCGAGATGGCGGCGAGCCGCATCGACGCCGAGCTCCAGTCCGGAGTCGAGCGCGCGCGAGGCCGCAAGGGCCGTGGCGTTCGCGCGCGGACCGGTGGCGCAGCGAGCGCCCGGCGCGCTCGCGGTGAGATCACGAAGTGGGTCGCGGACAATCGCGCGCGTCGCGTGCCCAACTTCGTCATCGAGATGACGGGCGGCCTCGACACGAAGAAGAAGATCGTCGCGAAGTACGGCGAGAACGCGACCTTCGAGAAGGGCAAGCCGCTGCCCCGCGCGAAGAGCGCCTAGAGCCGATCGTCAGCGCCGGGGCGGCTTTCGCGGGCGGGAGGGATCCCGCCGCGGCGCCGTCCCGCCGCGCGCCCCCTGCGGCCGCGCGCCTCCGCCCCGCTTGCCTCCACGATCCAGCGGCCGCCGCGGTGTGTCCCGCCCCGGCTGACGCTGACCTCCGCCGCCCCCCGGCGTCGCCTCACGCGGACCTCCGCGGCGTTCGAACGGGCGCTGGCGCGGAGCGCCGTCGGTCGTGGCCGAGCGCTGGCGTGGACCTCCGTGACTCGAGCCGGGGCGCTGGCGTGGATCTCCGTGACTCGCACCGGAGCGCTGGCGCGGATCTCCGTGGCCTTCTCGCGAGGGCTGACGCGGGTCGCCGCGATTGCCGCGTGCCGGCGGGCGCTCATTGCCGCGCGCCCGCGGAGGCTGGCGTGCGTCGCGGCTTCCGCGCGACTCGCGCTGTGGCCGCGGGCTCCCGTGCGACGCTGGACGGGGAGCCGTGCGCGACTCCTGCCACGGCGCGTCGGTCGCGGAAGGAGGATCCCGGAGATCGATGCCGAACCGCGCCGCGACGCTCGACGCCTGGTCTCGCGTGATGCCCAGCGTGCGCGCAAAGGAAGGTGCGACGTAGCGCGCGTTGCCGGCGCGGAGCGCCTTCAGGTGCTCCCGGAGCCGGTCGCGGACGTCGGCCTCGATCTCGCCCGTCATGCCGAGATCCTCGATCCGATCCGCCTCGTCCACGAGGAGCCGCACGCGGTCGCCGAGGGTCGCGCGACGACGGATGTCGTC
>DASSQI010000139.1:0-24508 GCA_035702585.1 Anaeromyxobacteraceae bacterium | reverse complement strand
GATGTCCGACAGGATGGCGAATTTGTTGCCCTCCTTGATCAGACCCATCGCGATGCCGGCGACCGGCGCCTTCAGCTTCACGCCTGCGTCCATCAGCGCGAGCGAGCCGCCGCAGACCGACGCCATCGACGAGGAGCCGTTCGACTCCATGATGTCGGAGACGATGCGGATCGTGTACGGGAACTTCGACTCGTCGGGCATCACGTAGCGCAGCGCGCGCTCGGCGAGGGCGCCGTGGCCGATCTCGCGCCGCCCCGGCCCACGGAGGAACTTCGCCTCGCCGACGGAGAACGGCGGGAAGTTGTAGTGCAGCATGAACTTCTTGTAGCTCATGCCGGTGAGCTGCTCGACGCGCTGCTCGTCCTCGGAGGTGCCGAGGGTCGTCGCGACCAGCGCCTGCGTCTCACCTCGGGTGAACAGCGCCGAGCCGTGGACGCGCGGCAGCAGCCCGACCTCGCACGTGATCTTCCGGATCTGCGTCGTCGTGCGACCGCCGATGCGCCGGCCGTCGTCGGTGATCATGCGGCGCATGTAGTCGTACTTGACGTCCTCGTAGTACCCCTTGATCTCCTTCTCGCGGGCGGCGAGCTGGGAGAGCTTCTCGGCGTCGCCGCCGGCCTCGGCGCGGAGCGCCTCGAGCAGCTCCTTCTTGATCTCGGAGAGGCGGCCGTAGCGGTCGTGCTTCTCGTCGCGGGCGTAGGCCTCGCGCACCTTCTCCCAGGTGAGCTCCTTCACGCGAGCGCGCAGCGCGACGTCGTTCTTGGGGGGGTCGAAGCTCCGCTTCGCCTTGGCCGCGAAGTCGGCCGCGAGCGCCTTCTGCGCCGCGAGCAGCTCCTTCACCGCGGCCTGGCCGAACAGCAGCGCCTCGACCATCTCCGGCTCGGAGACCTCCTTCGCACCGCCCTCGACCATCACGATGGCGTCCTCGGAGGCCGCCATCACCAGGTCGAGATCCGACTGCGCGCGCTCGGCGAGCGTCGGGTTCGCGACGAGCTGGCCGCCGACGCGGCCGACGCGCACGCCCGCGATCGGGCCGTTGAACGGGACGTCCGAGACCTGGAGCGCCGCGGACGCGCCGGTCAGCGCGAGGACGTCCGTGTCGTTCTCCTGATCGAACGACACGACGGTGGCGATGATCTGGGTCTCGTTCGCGTAGCCCTCGGGGAACAGGGGCCGGCACGAGCGGTCGATGATGCGCGAGACCAGCGTCTCCTTCTCGGTGAGCCGGCCCTCGCGGCGGAAGAAGCTGCCCGGGATGCGACCCGCGGCGAAGAGCTTCTCCTGGTAGTCCACGGTGAGCGGGAAGAAGTCGATGCCTTCCTTGCGCTCCTTCGCCGAGACGACGGTGACGAGGACGATCGAGTCGCCCATCCGCACCCACACCGAGCCGTCCGCCTGCTTCGCGATCTTGCCGGTCTCGATGCTGATCTGCTTGCTGCCGCACGCGGCCGTACGACTGACGGGATTCATGTTGCTGCACCTCTCCTGTGAGCCCGGGCCACGCGCACGAGGCGCGTCGCCGGGCCGGTTGCCGCGCCGGGCAGATCGGCGGGAACCACGGAGGTGCTTCGGTTTCTCACGGAGCCGCCGCTCGCGAGCGGCGGCCCAGTCGGAAACGGAAGCGCCTCGAGACTCCCTCGCTCGCCCGGGCGCGGTGCTTCGTGCGCCCGTAAGCGCGAGCGCCCCGGCCACTCGGCCGAGGCGCCCTTGCTCGAGGCTACTTCCGGATGCCGAGCTGGTCGATCAGGGACTTGTATCGGTTCTGATCTACGGTCCGGAGGTAGTCGAGCAGCCGGCGGCGCTGACCCACGAGCTTCAGCAGGCCCCGACGGCTGTGGTGGTCCTTCTTGTGCGTCTTGAAGTGCTCGGTCAGGTACGTGATGCGCTCCGACAGGAGCGCCACCTGGACCGCGGGAGAGCCGGTGTCGCTGTCGTGCCGGCGGAACTTCTGGACGAGCTCCGTCTTCTTCTCCTGCACCATCGCCATAGCTGGAACTCCTGGTGAAGCCGTCACCGCCGCGGGGGCGAAGGCGCGCGCCGCGAGGGCCGTAGACGGCCGGTTGAAGGCGGTGTGATAAGCGATTGGGCCTGTAGAGTCAACGAGTTCGCCGCGGCTCGAGGACCCGCACCGGCTGCACGCCCCTCGGGCCGGCCGAGCAGATCGCGACGAGCGTCCCTTCGGGCGAGAGTGCCCGGAACAGCCGCTGCGGCAACTCCGGCAGCTGCACCGCCCGGCCGTGCGCCACGTCCCGCGCCTGTTCGCCCGACAGCGCGACGGAGGGCATGAAGTCCAGGGCTCGCACGACGGGGATCACCCGTGCCTCGACCTGCGCGCGGTCCTCCGCGGCCAGGCGCTGTAGCTCGTCGAGGGGCACCGCCTCCGCCAGCGTGAACGGGCCGGCCGAGACCCGCCGCAGCGCCGCGAGGTGCGCCGGCACGCCCACGGCGCGCCCGAGGTCGGCGGCGAGCGTGCGCACGTACGTTCCCTTGCCGCATCGCACCGCGAGGCTGGCCCGCGCGAGCCCGTCTCGCTCGGAGGCGAACGCGAGCAGGTCCAGGCCCATGACGCGCACGCGCCGCGGCGCGCGTTCCACCGCCTCGCCGGCGCGCGCGGCCTCGTGGAGCCGCTTGCCGCCGACGCGCACCGCCGAGTACATCGGCGGCACCTGCTCGATCTCGCCGACGAAGCGCGGCAGCGCGGCGGCGATCGCCTCGCGCGTCAGCGCGCTCGCGTCGGCGCGCGAGACCTCGCGCCCCTCGGCGTCCTCGGTGTCGGTCGCGACGCCGAACGCGACCTCGGCCTCGTACGCCTTGTCTCCCTCGACGAGGTACTGCTGCACCTTGAGGGCGTCGCCGAGGCAGACCGCGAGGACGCCCGTCGCCATGGGGTCGAGCGTTCCGGTGTGGCCCGCCTTGTCGACGCGGAGCGCGCGACGGACGCGCTGCACGACGTCGAAGCTCGTCGGGCCTCGCGGCTTGTCGACGACGAGGACGCCGTGCAGCGGCGCGCTCCGGGGGAGCCGCTCCGACCCGCCCGCCTCCGTGGCCGTCACCAGCCTTCCTTGTCCCGGACCTGCTTCAGGAGCCGCTCGATCTTGTCGCCCTCGGCGACGCTCCCGTCGTACGCGAAGTGGAGGTGCGGCGTGTAGCGGAGCCTGAGCGCGCGCGACACCTCGCGCTGCAGGTACCCGGCGGCCGCCTCGAGCCCCGCGAACGTCTGCTTCCGGACCGGCTCCTCGCCGTGGATCGAGACGTACGCCGTGACCTCCTTCAGGTCGGGCGACATCTTCGCGCCGGTGACGGTGATGAAGCCGGTGATGCGCGGGTCCTTGAGGCCGCGCCCGATCACCGCGCCGAGCTCACGCTGGAACTCGTGGGCGACCCGCGCCGGCCGATCATGTGTCGTCGACATCGTCTGACCACCCTTCCACGTCCGCGAGCGTCCGCTCGCCCTCGCGGCGCCACCCACCCGCGAGCACTCCGTCGCCGTACGACGCGATCTCGATCGAGCGATCGACCACCTGGAGCTGTCCGCCGTGCATCGACGCGACGAAGTCCGCGACCTTGTCGAGCGTCTCGTTCACGAAGGCGTGGTCGTTGCCCACCGCGGACACGCCCACCGTGCTGCGCTGCCAGAGGTCGTTGTCGCCGACCTCGGCGATCGCGACGTTGAACTTCGCCTTCACGCGGTCGATCGCCGACCGCAGGAGGTGGCGCTTCGATTTGAGCGAGCCGGGCTCGGGCAGGTACAGCGCGAGGCGAAGGACGCCGACGAACATGAATGAACTCTAGCCCCGCATCGAGGACTGCGCTGCCCCTCCCCGGCGCAGCAGCCCGAGACGAGGTCGGGCGCGTGAGGAGCGAGCAGCGCAGCCGTACTTCATTTCGTACGGCGAGCAGCACAGCGACGAGCCCGCCCGAGATCGGCCGGGATCCTGCGCCGGGCTACTCGAGGGACGGCCGGATCTCCTCCAGCTCGTACGCGTCGACGATGTCGCCCGCCTTGAAGCCCTCGAACCCGTCCACCCCGATGCCGCACTCGAGCCCCTGCGCGACCTCGCGGACGTCGTCCTTGAGGCGCTTCAGCGAGCCGATGCGGCCGGTGTGGATCACCTTGCGGTCGCGCAGCACGCGGCAGTGCGCCCCGCGCTTCACGACGCCGTCGGTGACCATCGAGCCCGCGATCACGCCGACGCGGGAGATGTTGAACACCTGGCGGACCTCGGCCTTGCCGAGCGGCTTCTCCTTGATGATCGGCTCGAGCAGCCCGACCATCTCCTCGCGGATCGCGTCGACGGCCTCGTAGATGATGCCGAAGAGCACGATCTTGATGCCCTGCTCCTTGGCGATCTGATCGACCTTCGTCTCCGGCTTCGTGTTGAAGCCGACGATGATCCCGTTGCCGGCGGCCGCGGTGAGGACGTCGGACTCTGTGATGACGCCGACGGCCGAGCTGAGCACCTTCACGCCGACCTTGCGCGTCGAGAGCTTCTGGAGCGCCTGCGACACCGCCTCGGCCGAGCCCTGGACGTCTGCCTTGATGACGACGTTGAGCTCCTTGCGTCCGTCGGTCTTCGCCTTCGCGAACAGATCCTCGAGCGTCGCCTTGCGGTTGGCCGAGAGGTCCTTCTGGCGCGCCTTGATCGCGCGGTGAGAGGCGACCTCCTTCGCGGCCTTCTCGTCCTCGACGACGTTGAACTCGTCGCCGGCCGTCGGGACGCCGGAGAGCCCCAGGACCTCGACCGGGAAGCCGGGGCCGACCTCCTTCACCTGCTCGCCGCGCTCGTTCATCATCGCGCGGACGCGTCCGTACTCGACGCCGGTGACGAGCGCGTCGCCGACGCGCAGCGTGCCCTGCTGCACGAGCACGGTCGCGACCGGGCCGCGGCCCTTCTCGAGCTTCGCCTCGACGACGCGGCCGGCGGCCGCCGCCTCGGGGTTCGACTTGAGATCGAGGACCTCGGACTGCAGCGCGATGTACTCGAGCAGCTCGGGGATGCCCTGCTTCGTGCGCGCGGAGACCGGCAGCATGATGGTCTGGCCGCCCCACTGCTCGGGCACGAGCTGGAACTCGGTGAGCTGCTGCATCACGCGCTCCGGCGTCGCGCCGGGCTTGTCGATCTTGTTGATCGCCACGAGGATCGTGACGTTCGCCGCCTTGGCGTGCTTGATGGCCTCGGCCGTCTGCGGCATGACGCCGTCGTCCGCAGCGACCACCAGCACGACGAGATCGGTCACCTCGGCGCCGCGCTGGCGCATCGCGGTGAAGGCCTCGTGGCCCGGCGTGTCGAGGAACGTGATCGGCCCGTGCGGCGTCTGCACCGAGTAGGCGCCGATGTGCTGCGTGATGCCGCCCGCCTCTCCCGCCGCGACGTCGGCCTGCCGGATCGCGTCGAGCAGCGACGTCTTGCCGTGGTCGACGTGGCCCATCACGGTGACGACCGGAGGCCGGTTTCGGAGCTTCGACTCGTCCTCCTCGGTCTCGGGGATGTACTCCTCGACCTCGAAGCCCTTCTTCTCGACGGTGAAGCCGAAGTTGGCCGCCAGGGTGCCGGCGGTGTCGGCGTCGATGAGCTGGTTGATCGTCGCCATCTTGCCGCCCTGCATCAGCTTCCTGATGAGGTCGGACGCCTTGACGCCCATGAGCTGCGACAGCTCGGAGACGGAGATCGACTCCTCGATGCGGATGATCTTCTTGTGCTCGGCGCGCTCGGTAATCTGAGTCTTCGCTCCCTTCTTGGTCGGCTTCTTCTTCTTGCCGCGGACCGGGACGTAGGAGCGATCCTGGATCGCAGCCTGCAGCAGCGACTGGCTGCCGACAGGCCCCTTGTCCGCCTCGGTTCCGGGGCGGCCGCCGCCGCGCCGCTTGTTCTTGTCCTTCGAGACGTCGATGAGCTCGCGATCGCGCCCGAGCATGCCGGGGACGACCTTGAACTCCTTCACCTCGCCGAGCGCGCGCGGTCCCGGGGCCGCCGGGAACTGCTGCCGCGACGACGAGGGCGGCGTCACGCGGCGCACCGGGATGATCGGGCGCGAGATGACGACGGCCTGCGTGGAGGTCGGGCGCAGCGTGCGGGGGTCGACCGCGGTCGGCTGGGCGCCGGTCGCTGGCGCGCCCGGACGTGCGCCAGCGGACATCGGCGCGGGGGCGGACCTCGGCGCGCCGGGCCCGGTGGGCGCACGCGGGCCGGTGGGCGCGCGCGGGCCGGACGGTACGTGCCCAGTCGAAGGCGCGCCTTGCGGCGCCGACGGCGTGGAAGGCGACGGCGCGGTCGCTCCCGCAGGAGGTGCCGCCGCAGCGGGCGGCGCAGGGGGCGGCGGCGGCGGCATGCCCGCCGCGGGCGCGGACGTCGTGTCGAGAGCGGCGGGTCGCATCGGCTCGGGCTCCACCTCAGGCTGCTGCGTCACCGGCTCCGGCGTGACTTCGGGAACGGCAGGCTGCTCCTGCTCGGCCTGCGGCGCCTCCGGCTCGGGAGGCGGCGCGAACTGCTCGGCCGGAGCGGGCGGGGGCGGCGGCGGGGCGACGGGCTCGGGCACGTGCACGCGCTTGCGCACCACGAACCCGGGGCCGGTGTGCTTCACCGCGACAGGCTTCGGCCTGCGCTCCGCGAGGATCTTATCGAACGCCGCGGTCGCCTGGTCGTCCTCGAGCGAAGAGCTGTGGCTCTTCACGTCGTAGCCAAGCGCATGGAGCTTGTCGACGAGCTCCGTGTTGGAGAGCTCGATCCCCTGCTCCTTGAGCTGCTTTGCCAGCTCGTGTACCCGCTTCTTCGACATTGCCGACCACTCCTAATTCTTGCGGGCGCTTGCCGTCAACAACGGCCGGAGCGCCTCCACTTCCGCAGTCGCAGGTCCCCGGAACGCGCGCGCGAACGCCTTGCGCCGCACCGCTCGCGTGAGGCACGCCTCGTCGGCGTGCAACCACGCGCCCCGACCACCCCGCCCGGCGGTGCCCCGCACCACCGTTCCACCGTCCAGCACCAGCCGTACGAGCGCGCTGGCCGGCGCCCTCGCGCCGCATCCAACGCACGTCCTCGAAGGAGGGCTGCGCGGATCGCGCCCGTCTCCGAATGACGATCGTCCCGTCAGACTGGGCTCCTCGTGCCCGCGGCGGCCCGCTCCGCGTCGAGCTCCGAGCGGAGCTTCGCCTCCTCCTCCAGGTAGACGCCGACTGCGTGCTTGATCTGCCGCGCCTTCTTGATGCCCAGGGCGGTGTTCTCGGCGAGGCGCATCACGTCCGCCTCGTTGTGGATCGACTCGACGGTCGGGTACCCCGCCGCCTTGAGCTGGTCGACGGCGCGCTCGCCGATGCCGCGCACGCGCGCGAGCCGCTCGTCCTGCGAGAGCTCGTCGGGGTGGCGTCGCGCCTCGGCGATTCGCGCGGCCTCGCGCTCCTGCTCGAGCCGGATCTCCTCCTCGGCGTCGACGATGGCCTGGTCCCGCGCCCGCTTCTGCAGGTCGGGGATCATCTCCATCGTGAACCCGGGGAACTGGGTCAGCATCTCGGGCGAGGCGTTCGCGAGGTCCTGCGCCTTGCGGAACCCGTGCGCGTACAGCATCTCCTGCAGCTGCTCGGGCACGTCGATCGCCGTGAAGCTGCGCGTCGCGAACTCGCGCATCTCCTTCACGCGAGACTCGCTGTTGATGTCGAGCTTCCAGCGGGTGAGCTGCGAGGCGAGCCGGACGTTCTGGCCGCGGCGGCCGATCGCGAGCGAGAGCTGGTCGTCGGGGACGATGATCTCCATCGCGGAGTTCTGCTCGTCGAGGAGCACCCGCGAGACCTCCGCCGGCGCGAGCGCGTTGCACACGAACCGCGCCGGGTCCTCGTGCCAGGGCACGATGTCGATCTTCTCGCCGCGGAGCTCCTGCACGACGGCCTGCACGCGGCTGCCCTTCATGCCGACGCAGGCGCCGACCGGATCGACGTCGCCGTCGCGCGACGAGACGGCGATCTTGGCGCGGCCGCCGGGCTCGCGGGCCGCCGCCTCGATGACGACGACGCCCTCGGCGATCTCGGGGACCTCCATCTCGAACAGCTTCTTCAGGAGCTCGACCGACGCGCGCGACAGGATGATCTGCGGGCCCTTCGACTCGCGCAGCACGTCCATGACGAACGCCTGGATGCGATCGCCGGCGCGGTAGCTCTCGCGCGGCACCTGCTCGCGCACCGGCAGCACGGCCTCGGCGCGACCCAGGTCCACGATCACGTTCCCGCGCTCGAAGCGGCGGACGATGCCGGTGATGACCTCGCCCTTGCGGTCCTTGTACTCGTTGAAGACGTTCTCGCGCTCGGCGTTGCGCGTGCCCTGGATCATGACCTGCTTCGCCGTCTGCGCGGCGATGCGGCCGAAGCTGCGGCGGTAGGTCTTCAGCTTGAGCAGGTCGCCCCACTGCTCGTCCTGCGCGCGCGCCTCGTCCTCGTCCTCGGGCCGGTAGTAGATGGGGAAGTCGAGCTCGTCGCCGACCTCCACCTCGATGCCCTTCTCGTGCGCGACCGACACCGGCACCATGTTCACCGGGTCCGGCAGCGGCTCCTCCGTCGTCGGATCCGCGACGATCGTGAGCACCTGGAACAGGTCGATCTGGCCCTTGTCCTCGTCGAAGTGCGCCTTGAGGGCGCGCTCGGGGCCGAAGTGCTTCTTCGCGGCCTGCGAGATGGCCTCCTCGAGGATCGACACGAGCGTGGACCGCTCGATGCCCTTGTCCTTCGCGACCTGGTCGAGGATGAGGTTCAAGTTGACGTTCTGCTGCATGACTACTCCTTCCTCCTGAGGTCGGCTTCGAAGTCGTACTCCAGGTTCGCCTTCGCGATGCGATCGTGAGGCACCCTGTGGAGCTGACCGTCGACCTCGATCTCGACCGCGCCGTCCCTGAAGCCGCGCAGGGTGCCGGTCCAATTCTTCCGTGCTGCCTGTCCGGGCGCGGTCCCCTCGATCGGCGCGAACGTCTTCACGTGCGCGCGCTGCCCCGCGAAGCGCTCGAAGTCCGAGGGCTTTCGCAGTGGCCGGTCGAGCCCGGGGCTCGACACCTCGAGGCTGTACGCCGGCTCGATGAAGTCCTCGACGTCGAGCACCGTCTCGATGGTGCGCGACAGCTCCTGGCAATGGTCGATGGTGACCCCGCCCTCTCGGTCGACGTAGACCCGCAGCACCCACGAGCTGCCCTCGCGGAGCCACTCGACCTCGACCAGCTCGAACCCGTCACGAGCGACGAGCGGTTCGAGCACGCGTCGCGCCCGCTCGGACACTGATTCCATTCCGATGGCGCTCATGTTTCCCAAAAAGAAAAAGTGGGCGACGCGGCCCACTTTCGTGACCCGGGACGATCCCGGGGGCGAAAATGTGTGCGCGTGAGGTAACAGAGCGATCGCAGGGAGTCAAGGCGCGCTGCCGGCCGGAGCGCCCCTGCCGAGACCCGGTGCGCGCAGCGCCAGCAGCCATTCCCGGTTGCCCGCGGGCCCCTCGATCGGGGACTCCACCTCGCCCGTCACGGCGAACCCGAGCTCGACCGCTGCGGCCTTCACGGCCTCGAGCGCCGACCGGCGCTTCGCGTCGTCGCGGACGACGCCGCCCTTCCCGACCTCGCCCTTGCCCACCTCGAACTGCGGCTTCACGAGCAGGAGCGCGTCTCCGCCCGGCGAGAGCACGCTCCTCACCGCGGGCAGGACGAGCCGCAGCGAGATGAAGGACAGGTCCCCCACCACGAGCTCGACCCGCTCGCCCAGGATCGCGGCGGTGAGCAGCCGCGCGTTCTCGCGCTCGCGGACGACGACGCGAGGGTCGCTGCGAAGCCTCGGGTGGAGCTGCCCGTAGCCGACGTCGACGGCGTAGACCTTCCGCGCGCCGCGCTGCAGGAGGAGGTCCGTGAACCCGCCGGTGGACGCGCCGAGATCGGCGCACAGCTTCCCGGCCGGATCGACCGGGAACACCTCGAGCGCCTTCTCCAGCTTGAGCGCGCCGCGGGACACGTACCTCGATCCTGCCGCGTCCTCCTTCAGCCGGACGAGCGCGTCGTCCGGCACGAGCTGACCGGGCTTGTCGACGCGCTGGTCGCCGGCGACGACGGCGCCAGCCATGACGAGCGCCTGAGCCCTCGTCCTGGACTCCGCGAGCCCGCGCTCGACGAGGAGGACGTCGATGCGCTGCTTTCGCGCCACGCGACTACGCGATCCCGCGCGCCGCCGGCGGCCGGGCCGCCTCGACGCCGGCGAGCTCGCGGCAGGCCGCGGCGATCGACGCCCCGTCGAGGCCCAGCTCCACGCGCTGGCGACCCTGGTCGCCGTGCGTGATGAACCGGTCAGGGATGCCGAGGCGCTTCACGGCGACCTTGCCGAGCAGCCCCCTGCGCTCGAACGCCTCGAGGCAGGCGGACCCGAACCCGCCGTCGAGCGCGTTCTCCTCGACCGTGACCACGCGCCCGGCGGTCTCCGCGAGCGCGCAGATCAGCTCCTCGTCGAGCGGCTTCACGTAGCGGGCGTCGACGACGGTCGCGGCGACGCCGTCCTTCTCGAGCAGCGCCGCGGCCTCGACGGCGGCGTGCAGCGTCGTCCCGATGGACGCGACGAGCACGTCCGGGCGCGGCCCGCCGCTGCGGACGATGCGCCCCTTGCCGATCGGCAGCGGCGTGGGCGCGGCGTCGATCTGGACGCCGACGCCGTTCCCGCGCGGGAACCGGAACGCCGCGGGGCCGTCGCAGGTGAGCGCGGTCGCGAGCATGTGGCGGAGCTCGTTCTCGTCCGACGGCGCCATCACGACCATGTTCGGGACGCAGCGCAGGTACGAGAGGTCGAACGCGCCCTGGTGCGTCTTGCCGTCGGCGCCGACGATGCCGCCGCGGTCGAGCGCGAACGTGACGGGCAGCTCCTGCAGCGCGACGTCGTGGATGATCTGGTCGTACGCGCGCTGCATGAACGTGGAGTAGATCGCGACGACCGGCCGCAGGCCCTCGCAGGCGAGCCCGGCCGCGAACGTGACCGCGTGCTGCTCGGCGATGCCGACGTCGTAGGTCCGGTCGGGGAAGCGCTTCTTGCACTTGATGAGGCCGGTGCCCTCGAGCATCGCCGCGGTGATCGCGACCACCTTGTCGTTCTGCTCCATCTGCTCGCAGAGCGCCTCGGCGAACAGGTCGGTGTAGCCCTTCGCCGACGCCTTCTTCACCGGCTTGCCCGTCGCGACGTCGAAGAACGAGAGGCCGTGGCCGCGGGTCGCCGCGTCGGTCTCCGCCGGCGCGTAGCCCTTGCCCTTCGTCGTGATCGCGTGGACCAGCACCGGCCCGTCCACCTCGGCGATCTTGCGGAACGTCTCGACGAGGTTCACGACGTCGTGGCCGTCCACCGGGCCGACGTACTCGAACCCGAGCCCCTCGAACAGGATGCCGGGGGAGACCAGCGCCTTCGTCGCGCTGATCGCGTGCCGGATCACCTTGATCGCGTCCGGACCCTTCGGCAGCTGCCGCAGGATGTCCTTCGCCGAGCGGCGCCAGTGGCTGAACGTGCGCGACGCGAACTTCTTCGTGAACCACTCCGAGAGCGCGCCGACGTTCGGCGAGATCGACATCTCGTTGTCGTTCAGCACGACGACCATGTCGCGGTGCAGGTAGCCCGCCTGGTTCAGCCCCTCGAAGGCGATGCCGCCGGTGAGCGCGCCGTCGCCGACGAGCGCGACGACGCCGCCCTCCTCGTTCTTGAGCCGGCGTCCCTCGACCATGCCGAGCGCGGCGGAGACCGCCGTCGAGGCGTGGCCGACGCCGAACGCGTCGTGCTCCGACTCCTTGCGCTCCGGGAACCCGGCGAGGCCGCCCTCGGTCCGGATGGTGCGGAAGCTCTCGCGCCGTCCGGTGAGGAGCTTGTGCGCGTACGCCTGGTGGCCCACGTCGAACACGAGCCGGTCGAGCGGCGACGAGTAGACGTAGTGCAGCGCGACGCAGAGCTCGACGGCGCCGAGCGACGAGCCGAGGTGTCCGCCGGTGCGGGCGCAGGTCGCGATGATGTCGTCGCGGATCTCCTGGCAGACGCGCGGCAGGTCCTCGGGCTTGAGCCGCTTCAGGTCGAGCGGCGAGTCGATGCGATCGAGAAGCCGGCTCATGGCTACCTCCTGCGAGAGACGACGAACCGCGCGAGCTGCCGCAGCGGCTCCGCGCGTTCACCGAACGGGACGAGCAGCGCGAGCGCGTCGTCACAGAGCGTGTCGGCGCGGCGGCGCGCCTCGGCGAGGCCGACGAGCCCCGGGATCGTCGCCTTGCCCGCCTCGGCGTCCTTGCCGACGCGCTTGCCGAGCGTGGCCGAGTCGCTCGTGAGATCGAGCAGGTCGTCGGCGATCTGGAACGCGACGCCGAGCTTCGCGCCGAGCACGTCGAAGCACTCGGCGTCGCCGCCGCCGGCGATCGCGCCGCCCGACACCGCCGCGGCGAGCAGCGCGCCGGTCTTCCGCGCCATGAGGTCGAGGACCTCGGGCTCGCCGAGCGCCACGTGCTGCGCCGCCATGTCGATCGCCTGCCCCTCGACCATGCGCGTCGCGCCGCGAGCCAGCAGGCGCGCCAGCGTGGCGGACCGCGCGTCGGGGCGGTCGAGCAGGTGCGCGAACGCGAGCGACTGGAGCCCGTCGCCGACGAGGACCGCGGTCGCCTCGTCATACGCGCGGTGAACCGTCGGGCGCCCGCGCCGGAGGTCGTCGTCGTCCATGCACGGCAGGTCGTCGTGCACGAGCGAGTAGGTGTGGATCATCTCGAGCGAGATCGCGAAGCGCATCGCCAGCGACGCGTCGGACGCGTCGCCGCCGACCGCCTCGGCCGCCGCGAGCGCCAGCGCGGGGCGCAGCCGCTTGCCGCCGCCGAGCAGCGCGTAGCCGATCGCCTCGGCGAGGCGCGGCGGTCCGGCGCGCAGGCACGCGTCCGAGACGCGACGGAGCTGCCCGTCGACTCGCGCCGAGACGTCGCGCAGGTGGTCGTCGATCGAGAACGGAATCGCCATGGATTGGCCGCCTTCTAGCAGACTTTCAACTATTCTTGAACACCTGCCGCCGGCCTCACCCCGGCGGCGGTCGCGTCTCGCGAATGGGGGGTCACGCCTCGGCGGCACTCGAGCTGGCCCCGCGCGCCGCGAGGATCTCGCGGATCCGCGTCACGAGCCCGTCCATGTCGATCGGCTTGGGGAAGTAATCGATCGCTCCGGCCTCGATGCCGGCGCGCTCGTCCTCCGGCGTCTTCCGCGCGGAGATGAAGATCACCGGGATCTCCATGAAGCTCGGGTTCTTCTTGATGGCGCGGCAGAGCTCGAAGCCGTCGATCCAGCTCATCATCACGTCGAGCAGGATGACGTCCGGACGATCCACGTGCATCGCCGAGATGAGGCGCAGCCCGTTCGCGGCCTGCGCGACGTCGAAGTCCTCCAGCTCCAGCGCGAGCGTCAGCATCTCGCGCGTGTCGCGGTCGTCGTCGACGATGATGATCTTCGGCTTGCGGATGTCCTCGGGCATCAGGCGCCTTTGGCCTCGGGCGAGAACGGCACCGCTTCCTCGCCGCCGTCCGCGCTGCGCACGAGCATGTCCACCCGGCGCTCCGCCTCGTCGAGCTTCCGCGTCGCCTCGCGCGCGAGGCGCACGCCGTCGGCGAACTTCTCGATCGACTGCTCCAGCGTGAGCTTGCCCTGCTCGAGATCCGCGACGACGCGCTCCAGCCTGCTCACGAGGGCGTCGTACGCTTCGGCCGTCTCTCCGCTGGGCGTCGGGGGCTCGATCGCTGGGCTCACGCAGTTCCTCCGGGGAAGCGATCCATCTAACTGACCTGCGAAACTCGATCAATCTCGCCAGCCGGTGAGCAGACGTTCACTCCTCGCCCGGGACGGTGCGGCCCGGGATCGGATCCGGAGGCGCGTCGCGGGAATCGACGCGCGCGTCGATCCAGCCGCGCGCCAGCGCGACGCGGACGCGATCCCCGGGCTCGACCTTCGCGCTGTCGTGCAGCACGGCCCCCTCGTGGAGCGCGAGCGCGAAGCCGCGAGAGAGGAGCTTCGCGACGTTCGCCGGCTCGAGCCGCGCCGCGAGCCGCTCGAGCCGCAGCCGCTCGCGGGGGAAGTACGCGGATTGCCAGCGCCCCAAGCGTCGCGTGGCCTCCTCGGCTCGCCGCAGCAGCGCCGCGACGCGCCTGCGAGGCTCGTGGCGCGCCAGGCGAGCGCGCCCGGCCTCGAGCCGGCTGCGCTCGCGCCGGATCCGATCGCGCAGCGCCGTCTCGGCGCGGTGCGTCAAGTCATCGAGCCGGTGCCGCTGGCCCGAGACGAGGTGCTGCGGATCCGACAGCTCTGCCCGCAGCGCGCGCAGCCGCGCGCGCCGCGCGTCGATCGCCGCGTGGATCGCGCGCGCCAGCCGCGCCTCGAGCGCGCGGAGCGACACCGCGAGGTCGTCCCGGACCGGCACCACCAGCTGCGCCGCATGGGTCGGCGTCGCCGCGCGGAGGTCGGCGACGAGGTCCGCGATCGTGACGTCGGTCTCGTGCCCGACCGCGCTCACGACCGGGACCGGGCAGGTGGCGATGGCGCGCGCGAGCCGCTCGTCGTTGAAGCAGCCCAGCTCGTCCTGCGAGCCGCCGCCGCGGGTCACGACGAGGACGTCGCAGCCGGCGCGGCACAGCGCGCGGATCGCCGACGTCACGGTCGCGGCGGCGCCCTCGCCCTGCACCCGGCAGGGAGCGACGAGCACGCGCTGGCCCGGGAAGCGCGCGTGCAGGACGCGCAGGAAGTCGCGCAGCGCCGCGCCGGTGGGGCTGGTCGCGACGCCGACCAGCGCGGGCATGAACGGCAGGCGGCGCTTGCGAGCGGGATCGAGGAGCCCGTCGCCCTTCAGCCGCTGCTTCACCTGCTCGAGCGCGATCGCCGCGGCGCCGGCGCCGCGCGGCTCGACCTCCTGCACGACGAGCTGGTACTTGCCGTGGGGCGGGTAGATCTCGACGAACCCGCGCGCGACGACCTCCATCCCGTCGCGCAGCTCGAACCCGAACCTGCGCGCCTGCGACGCCCAGGCGACGGCGCCGATGCTGGCGCCGGAGTCCTTGAGCGAGAAGTAGACGTGGCCGCTCGACTGGCGGCGCAGGTTCGCGACCTCGCCGGTCACCCAGACGTCCTTGAAGCGGGGCTCGACCGCGACGCGCAAGAGCCGCGTCAGCTCGGAGACGGTGACCTCGCGCGGGCGGACGCGCGAGAACAGATCACCGGTTTCGCCCACCTTCATTCCGGTCGTCCTAGCGCGAGCCGTCGCGCAGCGCCGCGAGGATGCGGAGCAGCTCGTCCACGCGGTCCTGGGTGGCGACGCGCCACGGCGCCATGGACCGGCCGTGCCCCACGTGCACGCCGAAGACGCGCGGCGGCCCGATCGCGAACGCGTCCTCGTCCGTCACGTCGTCGCCCGCGTAGAACGCCACGTCGAGGCGCATCCTGCGCAGCAGCGCGAGGAGCGCGTCGCCCTTGTTCGGCAGCTCCGACGGGATGACGTTCAGGACCTTCTTGCCGCGCACGAGCCGCGCCCCGTCGAGCTTCACCGCGGCGGCGAAGACGCGCTCCTCCGCGGCCCGCCACCGGCCGCCGAGGCCGTAGTGGACCGAGAGCGTCGAGCGCTTGTCCTCGAAGTAGATCCCCGGCTGATCCTCGAGATCGATCTCCAGCTCGGCGCGCCAGCGGCGCACGAGGTCGACGATGCGCCGCGGGACCGCCCGCGCGTGGCCGAGCTCGTAGCCGTGGTTGCCGACCACGACGCTGGCGATGCCGCCGGACAGCTGCAGCGTGTGGGCGTACGCGCGGCCCGACACGACCGCGACCGGCCACGACCGCGTCAGCCGGCCCAGCAGCTTCCGCGTGGACGCGGGCATCCGCGCGCCGCGCGGGTCCTGGATGAGGGGCGCGAGCACGCCGTCGTAGTCGAACGCGAGCAGCGTGCGGCCGGACGCGAGCCGCTCCAGCTCGCCGCGGTGGCGGCCGCTCAGGAGATCCTTCGCCATCACGCCGCCCGCGTCTGCCCGACGATCCCGGTGCGGACGATGTCGGCCAGCGCGCGGATGAACTCGGGGGTGGTGCCGAGCGCGGCGGCGCGGGCGTAGGCGGCCGCCCCGCCCTTCTCGGCCGCCTCGCGCGCCAGGATGTCGAGGTCGTAGAGCGTCTCGAGGTGCTCCGAGACGAACGCGATCGGCACGGTGACGACCGCGCGTCCGCGCGCGTGCTGCCCGATGAACTCGAGCGTGTCGGGGCCGAGCCACTTCGTCGGGCCGACGCGGCTCTGGTACGTGACGTGCCACTCCGCGAGGTTGCAGCGGGCCGCGGTCTCCCGCGCCGAGATCGACACGTACTCCGGGTAGGGATCGCCCTTGCGCACCTGGCTCATCGGCAGGCCGTGCGCGCTGAAGACGACGAGGGCGCTCGACCGATGCTCGGCAGGCAGGCGCGCCAGCGCCGCGTTGACCGTCGCTGCGCTCGCGGTGATGTAGCCGGGGTGGTCGTGCCAGGTGCAGACCTCGACGAGCGGCTTCTCGCGCGGCCAGCGGCGGCGCATCTCCTCGAGCGAGCTCTTCGTCGTGGCGTTCGCCCACTGCGGATAGAGCGGCAGCGACACGCCGCGCTCCGCGCCGGCCGCGATCGCCTCGCGGACCGCCTCGGCGGTGTTCGGGTGTCCGCAGCGCATCGCGAGGTGCACCGAGTAGTCCGGCCCGAGGACCTCGGCGAGCGCGCGCGCCTGCGCCTCGGTGCCCTCGACGAGCGGCGACTTCCCGCCGATGAGCTTGTACTTCTCCGCCGACGACGGAGCGCGCGTCCGCGCGATGAGCCACGCGAGCGGCCTCCGCAGCGGCCCGAGCGGCGCGGTGATCACCGCCGGGTCGCTGAAGAGGTCGTAGAGGTACGGCTCGACCTCGTCGAGCGTACGCGGGCCGCCGAGATTCATCAGGAAGACGGCGGTCTTCATGCGACCTCGCTCAAACGGTGCGCGAGAAGGTCGCCTTGCCTTCCGCCTGACGCTTCGGGAGATAGGCGTCGAACAGCATCGCGACGTTGCGGACCAGGAGCTGCCCGAGCGGCGTCACCTTCAGCAGGTCGCCGTCGAACGTGACGAGCCCGTCCTCGACCAGCTCGTCGACGCCGCGCCTCAGCGCCGCCTCGATGTCACGCCGCGCCTCGGGACCGAACTTCTCCGCGACCTCGCGCAGGTCGAGCCGCAAGAGGCACATCACGCGGTTGATCACGAAGCGACGCATGATGTCGTCCTCGGTCACCGCGACGCCGCGCTCGACCGGGAGCTCGCCGGCCTCGGACTTCGAGGTCCAGTCCTTCAGCTTGTGCGCGTTCTGGGCGTAGGCGCCGCCGATGTCGGAGATCGACGTCATGCCGAACGCGACGGTGTCGGCCGCCGGGCGCACCGTGTAGCCCTGGAAGTTGCGGGTCAGGTAGCCGGCGTCCTGCGCGTGGGCGAGCTCGTCCGTCTCGAGCGCGAAGTGGTCGAGGCCGATGAGCCTGTAGCCGGCGTGCGTGAACGCCTCGACGGTCTGCAGGAACAGCTCGACGCGCTGCTCGGTCTTCGGCAGCGCCTCCTGCGGCAGGAGCCGCTGGTGCGGCTTCGCCCACGGGACGTACGCGAACCCGAACACCGCCATGCGGTCGGGCCGGATCCGCAGGATCCGCTGGAGCGTGTCCTTCCAGGTCTCCGGCGTCTGGTACGGCAGCCCGTAGATGAGGTCGAGGTTCACGCCGCCGAACCCGTTGTCGCGGGCGGCCTGGACGAGGTCGGCGGTCTCCTTCTCGCCCTGGATGCGCCCGACGACCTGCTGCACGCGCGCGTCGAAGTCCTGCACGCCCATCGAGATGCGGTTGAACCCGAGCTTCGCCAGCGTGTCGATCTGCGAGCGCGTGGTGATGGCCGGGTCGATCTCGATCGCCTTCTCGGCGTCGGCCGTGAACTCGAAGCTGCGCGCCAGGATGTCGTGGCAGCGCGCGAGCTGCTTCTCGTCGAGGAAGGTCGGGGTGCCGCCGCCCCAGTGGAGCTGGCTCACCTGGCGCCGGTTCGGGAGCCGCGCCGCGACGGTCGCGACCTCCTTCTCGAGCGCGTCGAGGTACGCGTCGGGCTTGGAGCGATCGTGCGTCGCGACGACGTTGCAGCCGCAGAAGCGGCACATCTCGCGGCAGAACGGCAGGTGCACGTAGATCGAGAGCGGACCCGGATCGCGGTCCGCCCGCTCGAGGGCCTGCGCGTACTGCGCCGGGCCGAACGACTCGGTCCACTCCGGCGCGGTGGGATAGCTCGTGTACCGGGGCCCAGGCCGGTCGTACTTCTTGATGAGCTCTGGCGAGGGGATCGAGATCACGCTCTGCTCCTACGGCTTGAAGGCGTGCACCGCGTCGACGAGCGCCTTCACGTTCTCCGGCGGGGTCGACGGCTGGATGCCGTGGCCGAGGTTGAAGATGTAACCGGGCTGGTGGCCGGCGGCCTCCAGCATGGCGCGGGCGCGCGCGAGCAGCGTCGGCTGCGGCCCCATGAGCAGCGTCGAGTCGAGGTTCCCCTGCAGCGCCATCCCCGGGATCCGCGCGCGGATCTCGTCGATCGGCTGCCGCCAGTCGACGCCCATCACGTCGTAGCCGAGCTTCGCCATCCGCTCGAGGTGGCCGATCGTGCCCGTGGAGAAGAGGATCTTCGGCACGCGCGTCGGCGCGAGCGCCTCCGCGATGCGAGCGAGGTACGGGAAGCTGAACTCCTCGAGATCCTCGCGCGAGAGCTCGCCGAGCCAGCTCTCGAAGACCTGCACCGCGTGCACGCCGGCGTCGACCTGCGCCTGCAGCTGCACGATCGCGGCCTCGGTCAGCTTCTCGAAGAGCGATCGCGCGACGTCGGGGGAGTCCCACATCAGCTTCTTGAGCGTCGCGAAGCCCTGGCCCTTCCCTTCGACGGCGTAGCTCGCGACCGTGAACGGGCCGCCCACGAAGCCGATGAGCGGGACGCGCCCTGCGAGGCCGCGGTTGATGCCGCGGATGCCGTCGAGGACGTAGCCGAGATCGCGCTTCGGATCGGGCACGCGGAGCTGCTCGACGTCCGCGCGGGTCCTCACCGGATTCGAGATCCGCGGGCCGCCGAAGCCCTTCCCCTTCCCCTCCGACAGCTCGAACTTGAGGTCGAGCCCCATCGCCGGGAGGTGGACGAGGATGTCCGAGAACAGGATGGCGGCGTCGAAGCCGAACTGGTCGATCGGGGCGACGGTCACCTCGGCGATGAGCTCGGGCGAGCGGCACAGCTCGAGGAACGTGACCTTCTCTTTGACCGCGCGATAGCTCGCCTGGTAGCGACCCGCCTGGCGCATGAGCCACACCGGGACGCGGGTCACCGGCTCACGGCGGCAGGCCTTCAGGAAGAGGGAATCGTTCATGAGGGGGGGCATCTTAGGCGAACCCACCCCCGCGCGCACAGGCCCGACTCACGGATCGCTATGTCGCAGCGAGGCTCGCAGCGCGCTCGGGGGACACTCCGAGGACGCGCACCGTCTTTCGACGGCCGGTATCGCCGCGCAGGATCTCGACGTCGCCCTTGCGCACGTGGAGCAAGCTCGCCAGCAGCTCGACCAGGGCGGCGTTCGCCTCTCCGTCCACGGGCGGCGCAGCGAGCTGGATCTTGAGCCGGCCGTCGTGCTCTCCCACGACCCGGCTCCGCGACGCGCGCGGCTGCACGACGAGCTCGAGCGTCACGCCCGACGCGTCGGCCCGCAGCCACGGAGGGTTCACCGGATGCCCACGACGGCGATCCCGGCCTTGTCGGCGACGCGGACCATCTCGTCCCGGTCCATGACGAGCGTGCCGCCCGCCTCGACGGCGAGCACGTGCGCCTTCACCTCGCGCATCGCCGCGATGGTGTCCGGCCCGACCGCGGGCAGGTCGAAGCGGCGGTCCTGCTGCGGCTTCACCGCCTTCGCGACGACGGCGCCCTCGCGCGCGAGCTCCCCGCCGCGCCGGATGCACGCGTCGGTGCCCTCGAGCGCCTCGACGGCGATTCCGACGCGGTCCTTCACGACGACCGTCTGGCCGAGGTCGAGCCGTCCGATGCTGCGCGCCAGCTCGATGCCGTAGCGCGCGTCGGCCCACTGCTCCTCGGTCGGCTGGCGGCGGCCCAGGACGCCCTCCGGCGCGAGGCGGTCGGCGATGTACGGGGTCGGATCGACCACCGGCAGGCCGCGGCGCTCCAGCTCGCCCGCGATCGCGCGCAGCAGGTTGTCGTCCGAGCGGACCGCCACGGTGGCGAGGATCTTGAGGCCGACCGCGTCGAGCCAGGCGTCGCGGAAGAACCGCGCCTTGGTGACGCCGCCGAGCATGACGCACTCGTGGGCGCCGGCGGCGAGGAGCGTGTCGATGACCTTGCCGAACTCGCCGAGCTTCACCCACGTGCACGCCTCGACCTCACGCTCGATGGCGCGATCCGTCTGGTTCACGTGCGCGGCGGCGATGACGCGGTGGCCGGCGCGGCGCGCGCTCTGCGCGAACAGGATCGGGAAGCGCCCGCCGCCCGCGATGAGGCCGATCGTGCCCATCTACCGCGTCAGGCCGCGATCGCCGACGCCGTTCAGGAACCCGACGAGGTGGTCGATCTCGGCGTGGCCGCCGTGCTCCGCCTGGAGCTGCGCGATCGCCTCGCGGAGCGGCTTGCCGCCGCGGAACACGATCTTGTAGGCGTCCTTCACGCGCGCGAGCTGGTCGTCGCTGAACCCGGCGCGCTGCAGGCCGACGAGGTTGAGGCCGACCACCTGGGCCCGGTCGCCCTGGACCATGCAGTACGGCGCGATGTCCATGACCACCATCGCTCCGCCCGACACGTACGCGAACTTGCCGACGCGCACGAACTGGTGGACCGCGGCGAGCCCGCCGAAGCCGACGAACTCCTCGACGACGACGTGCCCGGCGAGCGCGACCGAGTTCGCCACGATGGCCCGCTCGCCGAGCTGCACGTCGTGGGCGACGTGGGCGTTCGCCATGACGAGGCAGCGGTTCGCGATCCGCGTGACTCCGCCGCCGCCCTCGGTCCCGAGGTGGACGGTGCAGAACTCGCGGAACTGGTTCTGGTCACCGATCTCGATGCGGGTCTTCTCGTTGCTCCACTTCAGATCCTGGGGGATCTGCCCGATGCAGGCGTGCGGGAAGACGCGATTGCCGCGGCCGAAGGTCGTGTCACCCGCGAGCACGGCGTGGGCGCCCACCACGTTGTCGGGCCCCATCTTCACGCCAGGGCCGATCACGGCGAACGGCCCGATCTCGCAGCTCGGGTGGATCTCGGCGCCCGGCTCGACGAGCGCTGTGCGGTGGATTGCCATTGCGCGGCCTCCTACTTGCGGTCGGCGAGCATCGCCATGAACTCGCCCTCGGCGACGACCTGACCGTCGACGCGCGCCTCGCCCTTCGCCTTGATGACCGCGCCCTTGGAGCGCAGCAGCTCGCAGTGGAGCTCGAGCCGGTCCCCCGGCACCACCGGCTTGCGGAAGCGCGCGCCGTCGATCGCCATGAAGAAGATGACCTTGTTCGTGCGCTCGGCGGGCGGCATCGTGCGCAGCACGAGCAGCGCCGAGGCCTGCGCGAGCGCCTCGAGGATGAGGACGCCCGGCATGACCGGCTGCCCCGGGAAGTGGCCGTTGAAGAACGGCTCGTTCATCGTGACGCACTTCAGGCCGACGATCTTCTTCCCCTCCTCGACGGACGTGATCCGATCCACGAGCAGGAACGGGTAGCGGTGTGGCAGGAGCCGCTCGATCTCGCGGACGTCCATGAGGGGTGCGACGGTGTCGTTCATGACCTGTCCCCGAGCTTCTCGAGCTGCTTCTCCAGCTCACGCACGCGCTTGAGCAGCTCCGGCAGCTTCGCCAGGCTCGCCTCGATGCGCAGCCATTCCGAGCGCGGGCGGCTCGGGCTTCCCATCACGACGTCCCCGGCGTCGACGTCGTTCATGATGCCGGACTGCGCGCCGATCTTCGCGCCGTCGCCGATGTCGAGGTGGCCGACGATGCCCACCTGCCCCGCCGCCACGACGCCCATCCCGAGCTTCGTGGACCCGGCGATGCCGACCTGGGACACGAGGATCGACAGCGCGCCGACCTGCACGTTGTGGGCGATCTGGACGAGGTTGTCGATCTTGGCGCCGCGGCCGATGACGGTGGCGCCGAGCGCCGCGCGATCGACGCAGGTGTTCGCGCCGATCTCGACGTCCTCCTCGACGATCACGTTGCCCGTCTGCGGGACCTTGTAGTGGCGCGGGCCCGCGCCTTCGCCCTCGGCGTCGAAGGCGAAGCCGAAGCCGTCGGAGCCGAGCACGACCCCCGGCTGCAGGATGCAGCGGTCGCGGACGACGCAGCCCTCCCGGACGACGACGTTCGCGTAGAGGATGCAGTCGGCGCCGATCGCGACGTCCTCGCCGATCTGCACGCCCGGGTGCAGCGTCGTCCGCGGGCCGATCCTCGCGCCGGCGGCGACGCTCGCGAGCGGCATCACCTCCGCGGTCGGATCCACGCTGGCGTCGGGGTGGACGAAAGCCTGCGGCGAGATCCCTCCGCGCGCGCGGCGCGGCGGGTTGAACAGCGTCGCGATCTTCGCGTACGCGAGGTAGGGGTCCCGCGCGCGGATCACCGTTCGCCCCGGGAGCGGCTCGTCGCTCGAGGCGACCACGACGACGCTCGCCGACGTCGCCTCGTAGGCGCCGCGGTACTTCCGGTTCGAGAAGAACGACAGCGCCCCTGGCCCCGCCTGCTCCAGCGGCGCGACGCGATCGACCTGCAAGCTGCCGTCGCCCAGCACCTCGCCGCCGACGCGCTGCGCCAGCTCAGCGACCGTGAACTGCATCTCGGGCTCCTACTTGCCGGACTTCTTCGCGTCGGCCTTCGCGGCCGGCTTCTTCGCCTCGGCGGAAGGCTTCGACGCCGGCTCGCTGCCGGGCTTGTGCCGGGCGTTGTACTTGCGGACGAGCTCGTTCGTCACGTCGAAGCTCGGGTCGGCGTACATCACCGCCTGCCCGTCGACGACGACGGAGAAGCCGTCGGCGGTCGCGATCTCGCGCACGATGACCGCCATCTTCTCGAAGATGCCGCGGGTCAGGTCCCGCTCGCGATCCTGGAGCTCCTTCTGCAGCGTGACGTACGTCGTCTGGAGGTCCTGCGCCTTGCGGGCGATCTCCTCCTGGCGCTGGTTGCGGGTCTCCTCGTTCATCACCGACTGCTGCTTCTGGAAGTCGCCCTGGAGCTTGCGGATCTCCTCCTCGCGCTCGGTGATGACCTTCTGCTTCGACTCGAACTCCTTCTTGAGCTGGGCCTTGGCGGTCTTGCCCTCCTCGACGCTGTTCAGCGCCTCCTGGAGGTTGACGACGCCGACCTTGTTCTCGGCGGCGCGGGCGGGGAGACAGAGTGCGAGTGCGGCGATCGCCGCGAGGTGTGTCATGCGCATCGTGGACCTCTGAAGCAGGCTCTGGAGCCTAGAAGAAGTTGCCAATGGTGAACTGGAAGTCGACCGCTTCGTCCTCGTACCGCCCGGTGTGCGGGTTCTTCCGGCGGTTGAGCGGGAACCCCCACTCGAACCGCAGCGGGCCGATCGGGCTGAACCAGCGCAGGCCGAAGCCGACGGACCGGTACAGCGAGAGCGACACGTCCGGATCGGTGAACTTCCCCGGCCGGAAGGCGTTTCCGAGGTCGTGGAAGACCACTCCGCGAATACCCACCTTGTCCATGATCGGGAACTCGATCTCCAAGTTCAAGGTGAGCTGCTTGTCGCCGCCCACCGAGATGAGCCCGGTCGCCGCGTCACCGCGGGGCTCGACCGCTGCGGTAACCCGCGGCGCGATCGAAAGCATCCGGTAGCCTCGGACCGAGTTGATGCCGCCCAGGTAGTAGAGCTCCGAGATCGGGATCGGGTGCGCGGAGTCCCACTCGCGGATGTAGCCGGCGGAGAGCTTGGCGCGCCCGACGAACCCCCAGGCCACCGGCCGGTAGTAGCGGAGGTCGACGGTGTAGCGGCTGAACAGGTTCACGTTCTCGCCGAACAGCCCGGACGGCGCGAGCACCGGCGGCGCGAGCTCGGCGGAGACGGAGTGGAAGAACCCCGCGGTGGGGAAGAGCCGGTTGTCGCGCTTGTCCCATTGCAGGGAGAGGCGCAGCGAGCTCGTGGTCCCGGCGCGGTAGCGGTTCGCGAGGATGACGTCGGTGGCGGTCGGCGTGACGTTCACGCGCTCGTTCGTGTAGGTCGCGAACAGGCGCATGTCCTCGAGCCGCCGCGCCCACGGCCACCAGTACTCGAGGCCCGACAGCTCGTAGCCCCACGTCAGCGCCCCGCCGATCGCCCGCCGCGTGAAGGTGATGTAGTACCCCTCGGTCGCGTACAGGTCGAAGGCGAACGTCCACTTGGTGTCGAGGAAGTAGGGCTCGACGAACTGGATCTGGCCGAGCTGACGGACCTTCGACCACTGGACCTGCAGCGAGAGGGTCTGGCCCCAGCCGAAGAAGTTCTGCTGGGAGATCTGGCCGGTGAGGATGA